>NZ_JAPEPB010000002.1:0-300000 GCF_026340565.1 Kitasatospora sp. NBC_01287 | reverse complement strand
TCGCCGTGGTCGGCGCGCTGGCAGTCAGCGCAGGCGTGTGGGCCTGGGGCCACCACTCGGGCGGCCACCAGGCCGAGGCCAACGGCAAGAAGGGCGTCCTCGTCAGTGCGGGCGCCGCCCTGCTGCTGGGCGCGGGCAACGGGATCGTCGCGTTCTTCAGCACGCTGGGGACGCAGGTCCACTGATGCCTGCCCGAAGCCACAACCCCGGCGGCGCATCTCGCATGCGCCGCCGGGCGCTGCTCGGCACCGCCGCCCTGGTGGTGCTCGTCGCCCTCGCCGGCCTGGCCGCCTACCTCACCCGCGACGGCAGGACCACGCCCAAGCCTCCTGTCTCGCAACCGAGTTCGGCCAATCTCTCCACTCCTCTCCCGTCCTCTGCCGCATCTTCATCGCCCCAGCTCCCGGGGAGCCACAGCGCGCTGCCCGTTGCACCGTCGACGCACGACCCGATCGCCTTCGGGAAGGCGGCGGCCGTGGCGCTGTGGTCCTACGACACCCGCGCCTACACCCAGCCCGAGCTGCTGAGCGCCCTGCACGGGTGGCTGACCACCGAGACCAAGTACGCCGATGCGGCCTCGGTCGACGCCGGCGTCCCCTCGCCCACGCTGTGGCAGGAGATGGCCACCAACGGGCAGTTCGCCACCGCCACTGTCGCCGAGGCGCACTTCCCGGACTCCTTCACCCGGGCCCTGCAGGCCGACCCAGGCGCGCTGACCACCGCGTACGTCTACGCCGTCACCGTCTCCGGGAAGCAGTCGATCGCGTGGAACGGCTCGCCCGCCGGCGGCGCGGAGGACCGCGTCACCACGCTCGCGGTCCAGTGCCGTCCGTCCCAGCCCTGCGCGCTGGTCGGCGTCCTGCCGGCCGTCGCGCCCTGACCCCCGCTCCGGAAAGGAGGCATAGCTATGGGAGTCTGCGACCTTCCGCTGATGAACGACGTCTGCGACGCCGTCAACTTCGCCAACAACCCCGCCGGGGCCGTCACCGACGGCATCGGCGCGTGGATCGCCAAGTCCGCGGGTGAACTCGCCTCCAGCGCAGCCGACCTCGCCGCCAAGGCGGTCAACTCCACCACCGCGATCGACCTCAACGCCTCGTGGTTCCGAACCGACTACGAGCTGCTGCTGCCGATCGGCCTGGCGCTCATCGTCGGCACGTTCTGCCTGCAGCTGATGTTCGCCGCCTGGCGGCGGGACGAGCGCGCCCTCGCCCAGGCCGCGATCGGCACGATGACCGGCGTCCTGTTCTCCTTCTGCGCCGTCGGCTTCACGAGCGTGGCCATCACCGTGGTCGACGCCCTGAGCGACGGGCTCTTCCAGGCGGCCAACACCAGTGTGGGCGACGCGATCCGCCGGGTGATCGAGGTCAACGAGATCGGCGCGATGTACGGCCTCGGCTGGGGCGTGCCGTCGCTGATCGCCCTCGGCTGCGCGATCGGGGCGTTCATGTACTGGGGCGTCATGGTCGCCCGCAAGGTCGGGGTCCTGATCCTGGTGGCGTTTGCGATCTTCGCGGGAAGCGGCGGCGGCTGGGAGGTCGCCAAGCGCTGGCGGCGCGGCTGGACCGAGGCCACCGCCACGCTGGTGGTCAGCAAGCTGCTGATGACCGTGGTGTTCCTGATCGGCGTCTCCGCGATGGGCAAGTCGGACGCCAAGGACGGCATGTCCGCCCTGTCGGATGCGCTGGCCGGCATCGTCGTGATGGTCCTGGTCCTGCTGTGCCCCTACGCCACGTACAAGTTCGTCCACTGGGCGACCGACAGCGGCGGCCACGACGACATGCACCGCACCGGAATCGCCGGAGTCGCGGTCGCCGCAGGCGCCGCGAAGACGGCGGCCGGCCTCGCCATGCAGATGGGCACCGGTGCCCCCGCGCCGCAGGGCCCCGCCCAGGTTCCGGGCATGGGCAGCGACGGCGTCGCCTCCGGTATCGATCCCGCCGGGCGCATGAGCAAGGAGGGCATCGACGCCGGACCGGCCCAGCAGCCGAGCACCTTCCGCTTCGGCGAGGATCCGGGTGCCGGTGGCGACCGCGGCCGGGCGCTCGTCCAGCGGCCGGGCATCCCCGCCCTGATCACCCGCGCCTCCGCCGGTGGCGGCGGCCAGGGCGAGGGAGGCGGCGAGGCTCAGGGAGCTGACGCAGCGCCGAGCACCGAAGGCTCCTACAACGCGGGCCCGGTAGCCCCACCGGCACCGGCGACAGCACCGCCGCCATCCGCAGGTGGGCAGGCGCCGGCTCCTGCTGCGGCACCCGCGCCGCCGCAACCGGCCCCGAGCGGTGGTTCTGCAGTGCCGACCCGCTGGGTCTTCCCGAACCAGCCCCCGCCCGCCGGCTCCTGACCGAGCCGACTCATCTCCCCCGGGGCGGGCCCAACGCCCGCCCCGGGGCCACCCCACCCCAGCAGAGGAGCCCGACATGACGTCCAGAAGAGCGCCGCGCCCCCGCCCGCCGCCCGCACGCTCACCACCTGGATCTTCCGATGCCCTCCCCCTCGCAGCCCGAAGTCACCCCCGTCTCCGTCAAGTTCCCCCACCGCAGCCGCCGGGGCGTGCTGCTCGGCCTCAGCGCCTCCCAGCTGATCGTCGTCTCGGCCACCGGCCTGCTCCTGCTCGCGGTCATCCTCGCCCGCGGCATCGTCGGTGCCCTCCAGCTCATCCCGCTGTGGGCCGCCGTCGCCGCGTTCGTCTTCATCCGCTACCGGGGCCGCACCCTCGCCGACTGGGCTCCCATCGCCACCCGGTACGCGCTGCGGCGCTTGCGCGGCCAGCTGGTCTGGCTGGTCCGTCCCTCCCGCCGCCCGGTCCGCGAAGGACTGCTGCACCTGCCCGGCAGCGCGGCGAGCCTGCGGGTGGTGACCGCCCCCGATCGTCGCTACGGCGCCGTCCACGACCCGCACGCCGCCACCCTGACCGCGATCGTCAAGGTCAGCAGCCGCGCGTACGCCCTGCTCGACCCCGGCACCCAGAACGCCAACGTCAGCGGCTGGGGCCGGGCGCTGGCGGCCCTGTCCCGCACCGGGCACGTCGCCCGGATCCAGGTGCTGGAGCGGACCGTGCCCGGCACCGGTGACGCGCTTCGCCGGTACTGGGAGGAGCACGGCAAGCCGGACGCGCCGCTGGCCGGTGCCCTGTACGGCGAGCTGATCCAGAACGCTGGCCCGGCCGCCGCCCCGCACGAGGCGTACGTGGCCATCGCGCTGGACTTCAAGGCGGCGCGGCGCCTGATCAACCAGGCCGGTGGCGGGCTCACCGGCGGTTTCAGCGTGCTGGCCCAACTGACCTCCGCGTTCGAGCAGTCCGCCCGCACCGCAGGGCTCAACCCGACCGGCTGGCTGTCCGCCGCCGAGATCGCGGCGGTTGCCCGAACCGCCTACGATCCGAAGTCCTCGGCCGCCCTTGACCGTTGGTCCGCCGATGGGCGCCCCGGCGCGGACCCGGCTGCGGCGGGTCCGGTGGTGGTCCTGGAGAAGGCCGACCACATCACCACCGACTCCGCCGTGCACGCCACCTACTGGGTGGAGAACTGGCCCAGGACCGAGACCAACCCCGGGTTCCTGCACCAGATGCTCTTCGCCTCCGGGGTGCGCCGCACCGTCTCCCTCTCCTACGAGCCGAAGAGCCTGGATGCGGCGATGCGCGACGTGCAGCGCAAGAAAGCCAGCGTGATCGCGGACGCCGCCGAGCGGGCCCGCAAGGGCCAGGTCGAGGCCGAGAGCGACTCCGTCGAGTACCAGGACATCAAGACCCGCGAACGCCAGCTGATCGCCGGACACGCCGATGTCGCCCTAACCGGCCTGGTCACCGTCTCGGCCGCTACCGAGGAGGAACTGCGCTCGGCCTGCGCGGTGGTGGAGACCGCCGCCGTCGGCGCCCAGCTCGACGTGCGCCCGCTCACCTGGCAGCAGGCCGAAAGTTTTACCGTCGCCGCCCTGCCCTTCGCCCTCGCCGCCTGAGGCCGGCCTCCCCTCCTCCGGAAAGAGCACCGCCATGCCGGCCACCGCCGCCACCGCGCAGGACTTCGTCCCGTACGCGACCGCAGCCCTCGACTTCCACCGCGCGCTGAACATCCCCGCAGGCCCCCTCGTCGCCTCCCGGGCCGAGCTGGACTCCCTGCACGAGCACCTCGTCGCCCTGCACGGCCTCCTCGACGCCCACACCCAGCGCACCTCGCCCCTGCTCCCGGGCGAGGGAGACCACCTGCGAGCCACCCGGACCCGCCTGTGGCAGGCCGCCGACCACCTCCACGCGGCCTACCACTGCGCGCCCCGGCCCGTCAGCGGCGAGGTCCCCGATCGCGAAGCCTGCCGGGCCCGCCTGCCCGAGGGCGCACCCGAGATGTCCATCTGCCGCCGGCACCAGGAAGCCGCCCAGCTGGTCCGGCGCCGCACCACCCCCGCTGACCTGCACTCCCCGTTCACCGGCCTCGTCCGCCACTGACCCGGAATCCGTGATCATGCCCAGGAACCGCGCCACCGCCAGCCCGCTGTTCGTCCCCCGCAAGACCTCCCGTGCCCAACAGCGTGCCGCACGTGCTGAGTTCGCCGAGGCCCGCACCAAGGCCCGCCGCGCCCAGGCCCCCGACGAGCGCCGCGAGCACGAGGGTGTGGACCCCGAGCTCCAGGCCACCTACCCGCCGTCGGGTCGGCCCGGCCCGGCCTCCGCCCGTGGCGGCAGCCTGCGGCTGCCCAAGCACCGCATGACCACCGCCGTGGCGGGGGGTGCGTATCCCTTCCTGGCGGAGGCCGGCCTCGGCTCCGAAGGGATCTTCATCGGTCGCGACCTCCACGCCGAGGGCTCGTTCTGCTTCGACCCGTTCTCCCTGTACAACTCCGGTCGAATAGAAGGCTTCACCAACCCGAACGCGATCTTGTGCGGCGTGATCGGCATGGGCAAGAGCGCACTCGCCAAGTCCATCGCCACCCGGGCCATCGCCCACGGGTACAAGATCTACATCCCGTCCGACCCGAAGGGTGAGTGGACCGGGCTGGCCGAGGCCCTCGGCGGCCAGACCATCGCCCTGGGCCCTGGTCTCCCGGGGAAGTTGAACCCCCTGGACGCGCCGGAGCGGCCCGCCGGGGTCGACGAGGAGGACTGGCAGGGCGAGGTCCGCAAGCGCCGGCTCCTGCTGCTGGCGAGCCTGGCCAGCACCGTGCTGAAGCGCGATCTGCTGCCGATGGAGCACACCGGCCTGGACGTCGCACTCGACCTGGTCGTCGCCCAGGCCCACGCCGCCGGGACGGTGCCGCTGCTCGGCGACATCGCGCAGATCCTCGGCCACCCCGAACGCCTCGACGCGGCCCTCGGCGACCAGAGCGGCGGTATCGGGCACGCCGCCGACGACCTCGCCCACGCCCTGCGCCGCCTGGTCCACGGTGACCTGAGCGGCATGTTCGACGCACCGTCCACGGTCCGCTTCGACCCGACCTCGCCAATGCTCTCCATCGACCTGTCCCGACTCGGCAGCACCGGGGACGACACGGCCCTCGTCCTGGCGATGACCTGCGCCTCGGCCTGGATGGAGTCCGCGCTCGCCGACCCGCTGGCCGGACGGAGGTGGGTGATCTACGACGAGGCGTGGCGGATCATGCGGCACGTCCCGCTGCTGGAGCGGATGCAGCAGCAGTGGAAGCTCAGCCGCGGGTTGGGAATCGCCAACCTCCTTATCCTGCACCGCCTTTCCGACCTGCTGTCCGCGGGCGACGCCGGATCGCGCGGGCGCGTCCTGGCCGAGGGCCTCCTGGCCGACTGCAGCACCCGGATCATCTACCGCCAGGAACCCGACCAGGTCGCGGTCTCCATGTCCCTGCTCGGCCTGACCGGTGTCGAAGCCCAGGCGATCGCCGCCCTCACCCGCGGCAGGGGCCTGTGGAAAGTCGCCGGCCTCAGCTTCATCGTGCAGCACCTCCTGCACCCCAGGGAACGGGCACTGTACGACACCGACTTCCGCATGGCCGCCTGACCAAACCGCTTTGACGGAAGGGGACTTGGGGCGCCCAGTGCGGGCGCCCCAAGTCTGACAGAACGGACCCGCTGTGCGCTACACCGACCACTGCCTGCTCGGTCGCCCTGCCCCGGTCGCGGTGACCATCCCCGTGGACGCCCGAGTGGCTGCCGCCCGTGCGACATCACCGGCAGCGGCCCGCGCCGCCAGTTCCCCGGTGCCGACGCCGGCCCCCTCTCCGATTCCGACGCCACCACCAGCCGTCCGCGCCGCCGCTGCGACCCGCTGACCGCGCCCTCCCGCGCGACGCCGCCCCCACACCCGAGCCCACACAGCCAACCTGGACGGATCTGCCATGCCCGCTTCTGAGAACAACGCCCAGCCCGACATCGTCGTCGGCCGCCATCGCGAGTACGGGATCGTCGCCGACTGCCTACACGAGATTCCCACCAGCGACTGGATGCTCAGGCGCCTCGGCTTCCGCCAAGTGGCCGACCAGCAAAGCCTCTACGCCCTGGTCGAGCCTGACCGTCAGGGACAGGACCGGACCCGGATGGCCATCACCACGTTGCGCCGCGCCGGCTTCCGCGTGGGCAATGACCCGGAGTTCGAGCCCGCCCCTGACGAGCCTGCGGCCCGCGACCGGGATCGGGCGCACCCGGCGGAGCCCGATGTCGCGTTCGCCGAGCATCCCCGGCTCGGCGTCGTCGCCGCCACGGCCTCCACCATGAACGCGGTCGACCGGGGCGGGCCGATCCTCGAAGAACACGGCTGGAAGTTCGACCACCAGCTCGACATCTACCTCCTGCCCGACGGTGTCGAGCGCGGTGGGGCGCTCGACCGGGTGGCGCAGGCCACCACGGCTCTGCACCGCGCTGGCGACCTCCAGGTGGCCGTTCATCCCCAGCTCGCCTCGGCTGTAGTCGCCCGCCGCTCACCCCCGCCGGTGGCTACGAGCCGCTCCGAGCGCACCCAGGGCTTCGTCCCGCACGCGCTTCCCCGCACCGCTGCTGCCCTCGCCGCCAGCCCGGCCCGCAGCGGCATGCCGAGCAAGGCTCCGGCCGCCGCGCCCCAGATCGCGGCACCACCGGCCCGCCCGGTGGATCCCCGCATCGCGTTCTCCCGCCCCCGCTGAACACCCAACTCACCGAAGGAGCAGTCTCCATGGCCGTTATTGGTGAACCCGGATATCAGAACGTGCTGAATACCTGTGCCGGTGGCGGCTGCTCTGCGGCTGCTCTCGCGTCAGGCCGAGACCGGCGATGGACGGTCGGCTCGGGCCGGCTGGTGGTGGCTTTCGGCCCGAGCAGACCTCTGCGGGGCGGGGCGTCGTGATGGGTATGACGCGGATCGGCCCGGCCGGTCACCTACGGGGCAGGGATTTCCCTGACGAGGCGCGAGCTCCAGTCGCACCAGACCAGGCCGGGCAGGAAGGGGCCGCCGGCTTCGTCGAGGTGCTCCTCGACGTACGGGATGGTCGAGTCGCAGACCTCGATGGCCTGGTCGAAGAACTGCGTTTGGTCGGGGTTGGCCTGGAAGCTCCAGCGCGGGTTGTAGGAGGCCGGCCGCTTGATGATCCGCGTGAGCACGTGGGGCATCGCGTCGGTTTCCCCGCTGATCAGTTCACGGGCGTGCTCGATCTCCGCGCTCTTCGTCAGCTTGATGACGAATTCTGCCCGCGTGATGTCGGTCATCACGAAGTACGCCGGCCCCTCGGCGGCGGCGCGGACCGGCTGGTTGCTCAGGGTGCTGGCCTGGGAGGGCTGTGCCGCGGCGAAGGCCAGCACGCCGACGGCGGCCACGCTGGCCGCTTTGATGAACACGCGTCGCATAGGGGTTCTCTCCTCGTTCCCGGGCGTCGTGCACGTCACGACTGACCACTTAAAGCATTGAATCAGTAACAGGGAGTGATCTCGTTGATGTCGCAGTTCGCGTCGAGGGTGATGGCCACCGGCGCGCTCTTCGAAGCCGGGCCAGCGGCGAGCTCAGCGGCGGCTGAGGTCGGCGGCGTACTCGGCGCCGAAGCCCGAGGCTTCGGTGTCCCAGTTGTCGGCGGTGCTCTGGTGAAAGCCGAGCAGGCGGCTGAAGACGTAGGCCGGCAGCTCGGAGGCGATGTCCATCAGGGCCGCGTTGCGGGTTACGCGTGGCGAGATGCCGATGGCCTTGAGTCGGCGGCCGAGGCGGTGGGGGTCGATCGGCTGGCCCGGATAGATGCTGTGGAAGAGCCACGCTGGCTCCTCGGTGGGGGCGGTGACGGCGCGCCCGTGTCGACGTTGGACGAGCTGGCGGGCCAGGCCGTCCAGGGGCGGCGGGAGTTCCACCGGTTCGCGCCCGAGCCGCAGGGTGACCTTGTCTCCGTGGTCGCTGACCTGGTCGGTGGTGAGCCGGGCGATGCGGCTGGTGGGCCGCTCCGGACACTCACCCCTCCCCTCCACCAATCGCGCGAATCATGCATCAGATGCACTCGCGCACGCAACACCCCAGGGCAATGGCCTCAACCTCGAAGAAAGACAGACGACATGAACTCGCAGAACAGCTCGGCTCACTCCGGATCGCGCATCCACTGCAATTCCCCGGGAGTGAAGAAGGTCTGGACCATCACCCACACCTGTGGGCACGAGGCCGAGCGTGACCTGTCCGACCGGGCAGCCGACCGCCGTGCCGGCTTCGCCACCTGGCTCGCCAAGCAGGAGTGCACCGACTGCTGGCGGGCTGCCAAGGCCGACGACGAGCAGGACAAGGCGGCCTGGCTGGAGGCCAAGCGCGCCGCCGAGCAGGCGGAGTCCGACGCCTGGTCCGCGCAGTACCGGATGCCGCCGCTGGAGGGAACCGAGCGGGGCATCGGCTGGGGCGTGCGGTGCCGCCACCAGCTCCTCGCCGTCGCCTACACCGCCATGGTCCTCGAAGGCGACCTGCCCGAAGCCGAATGGCAGGAGGTCGAGGACTCGGCCCGGACCATCACGCGGGCCGGGTGGTGGATCGACCAGCGCTCCTCGGAGCCCGGCGATCTGCCCGAACTGCTGCAGGCCGCCACCAGCGCGGACCGCCCGACCGAGAACCCCTTCGTCTGACCGGGGTGGTGCCCTGCCACAGCAGGGCACCACCCCGCTCCGGCACGGCGCGGCTCGGTCCGGCGCCGCGCTTCTACCACCGTTCCCCGGCCAGACCAAGCCGCAGATTCTGCGGATCCTCTCCCGTGCCGGGCCGCCCACGGGGGCGCGCCGTCGATCGACCCGGGAGGGGACTCCGTGATCGCCCATCTGCAGCGAGCCGCCACCACGGCCGCTCTGATTCCCGCCCTCTACGGGCCCGATGATCCTCGCTATCACCTGCGCCCCTGGCTCATCGCCGCCGAGTACCGCAGCGCCGACGCCCAGCTGCCCCTCCTCGGTGACCCCCAGGAGGCCCTCAGCGGCGGCGTGCTGGACTACCCAGCTGCCCGGCTCGGTGCTCGCGCACCCGAGCAGCCGGTGTGGATGTGCTCGGTACGCTCCGACCCCCGCCGCCCGGACCTCACCGACACCCAATGGAGCGACGTCGCCCGGCGCCTGGTCACCGCCACCGGGCTCGCCCCCGACGACGACCCGCTCGGCTCCCGGTGGGTGGCGATCCGCAACCTCGCCCGCTCGGTGCACATCGTGGCCACCGTCGTCCGCGAAGACGGCCAGGTGCACCGCTCCTACCGGGACGCCTTCCACGTGCAGGCCGAATGCCACCGCATCGCCACCGAACTGGGCCATCTCCCGCAGTCCGTCCGTTCCGTCACCACCGCGAAGGAGTACCGGATGCCCGCCCCGGTCATCACCATCAGTATCGAGCCGAGCGGCAGCGTCGCCGCCAAGGGCGCCAGCGACGACCTGTCCGCCACCCTGCTCAGGCACGCCGGATTCCGGCAGATCGAGGACTGGCACGGCCGCCGCCACCGGCTGCCCACCACCACCGCCCCCACCGACCGGGCCTCCATCGCCACGCACGCCGCCGAGATGCTGCGCGCCGCCCGCTACAACGTCGACCTCGACCCGGCTCTGGACACCGCTCAGGTGACCACACCCACCGACCCGCTCGGCCGCAAGGTGGCCGGCCGACAGGTCCTGGAACTGACCGACCGAATCCGCGGCGCCGCCACTGCCGCCGAGGCCGCTGCCGCTCTCGACCAGCTTCTCGACCCCGACGACGGCGTACTCGCCCGTGTACAGGAAGCCTTGGAAGCGGCATCCGAGCAGATCACCGACCTCGACCCCGAGCAGTTCGCGCTCTCCGACCGCTTCGGGTTTGCTGCCGACTTCGTCTGCGCCGCCCAGAGCGAGCTGGTAGGCGTGCTCGACGAGGTCCAGCGCGCCCGTACCCACCAGGCGCCCGCCGACACCACCCTGGCCGCCGGCAACCTCACAACGGCCACTACCAGCGCAGCCCTGGCCACCTCACCCGCCGTGCTCCGGGCATCAGCCGCGCTCGGCAAGACGCCTCCCGCCACCGCCGCGCCCGCGCTCCCGGTGCCGGCACCGTCCACCGGCCTTCGGACGCGGTGAGCCGCGCCTCCCCGGACTGCTCGCCCCCACCCAACGTCCGATCTTTGCAGTGGAGTTGCCGTGCCCGACCACTATTCCTCTATCGGTGAGGCGATCGGCGCTGCCATGCAGCACAACATCCGTCTCGCCTACGGCCCGGCGCCGGTCGCCGACCCGCCGCTCCAGGTCCGCTACTTCCCCCCGCCGTCCGCCGATCCGTACTCCGTGCCCGGGATGATCGCCCGGCTGGAGGAGAGCGCCAGCCCCCGGGAAGTAGCGGGGATCATTGAGGAGACGACCGGCGCGCTGGTGGGCCCCCTGCCTCAGCTGACCGAGCTGGTCGCCGCGACCGCGGACTGGACCCGAGCCCGGCTGAGCTTCGACAACCCGCACCACAACTCCACCTTCGAGGTGTGGGCACGTCTGGCTTCCGCCCACCAGGGGTTGGCCCAGGCCCAGGAGGATCTGGAGGCGGCCATCGCGGGCGTCGCCGCTTGCCCTGCCGAACGCAGCGACCCGAGCCAGCACGAAGCTGTCCGGGCCCTGCGCACCCGGGAGTTGCTGCACGACGTCATGGGCGCCGGCTCCCCGGCCGAGGCCGACCACGACAGGAACCGGCGGCAGGCCGCCCTCTCAACCTCACCCAACGCTCCCGCGCGCCGCCCGGCCGCACCCGGCGCCTCGCCCGCGAACCGACCGCCAGCCCGCCCACCGCGCCAGCGGCACCACCCTCCGGCCGCACCCGCTGAGCGTCACGAAATCGCCCCAACTCCCCTTCTGGTTAGGAGAATCCCATGTTCCACAGCCTCACCCCCGCACCCCGGGTCACCTTCGCCTGGAACGCGCAGGGCAACCTCACTGCCGAGGCCGACTCCAACCCCGGACTGGTCGCCGAGATCCTCGCGCACGCCGGATTCACCCACGGCGCGGACACACCCTCCGCCCTCCCTTCCCTGCCGGGCGGCCTGGAGCTCGAAGCGACCCGGGACGTGCTGGCATACGCCGACCACATGCTCCGCGCTGCCCGGTACGTGATGGCGATGCCGCCCGAGCTGAAGACGATCCATGGTCATGCCGAACGGTTCACCTACCGGCTCAGCCCCACCGAATCCCTCGAAGCCGCCATCGAGCAGCTCTCCGACTCCCTGTACCACTGCGAGGACGCCGCCGACATCGCGCGCATCGCCGACACGATCTTCAACGAGGGCGAGGGCGTCCTACTCGCCGTCGACAACTTCGCCCGGACCGCCGCCCACAACCTGGCCGCTTTCGACACCGAGGAAGCCGGGGCCATCGCCGACCAGTTCCTCAGCATCGCCCGGCGGCTGGACACCATCACCTCGGTCTACGGCTTCATCGGCGAGAACCTCCTCGACCTCCACGACAACGTCTCCGCCGCCCAGCCGTCCGCTGTCCCGGCTCCGGCCGCCGCCACCAGCTGAAACGTTCCCTCTAGATCCGCAAGGAACAGCCCCGTGAACCGTACGAGAGCCGAGCGCGCCCCGCCCCCGCCCGCTCGCACCCACCAGGATCCGCCTTGCCCTCCCCGCGCACCAGCGCGCCGTCGACCACCACCGGGTCCGACGCGCTCCTCTACCTCCTCTTCGGCGTCCTCGGCGCCGCCCTTGGCTTCGGCTCGCTCGCCTGGCTGACCGGCAACCTCACCAACGCCCTCGTCGGCACCGGGCCGTGGACCCCATTCCGGGTCACCGACGCCCTGCTGCACCCCCAGCTCCTGTGGCCGCATCTCAGTTCCCCCGCACTGCTGGTCGGCGCCCGCCTCATCCCCGGCCTGCTGAACATCGCCCTGGTCACCACCGGCCTGGTGCTGTGGATGCGTTGGCGGGGCGGCGCGAAGACCGGTCTCGCCCGCAAGGCCGACCTCGCCCCGCTGCTCGACAAGGACGTCACGGCGAAGGCCCGCAGCCTGCGCCCGAGCCTGAACGGCCGGGAGTGTAAAAGAGGTCGCACCCAACGACCGGGGCATCCTGGTGGGCACGCTCTCCCCGGGCCGGGCCGAGGTCCGCGCCTCCTGGGAGGACGTCGTCGTCGCCATCATGGCGCCGCGATCCGGTAAGACCTCCGGCCTGGCGATCCCCGCGATCCTCGCAGCCCCCGGCCCGGTGTTGTTGACGTCGAACAAGGCGGCGAAGGACGCCTACACCACGACCGTCGACGCCCGCGCCGAGGTGGGCACCGTCTGGACGCTCGACCCGCAGCAGATCGCCCACCACCCGCGGACGATGTGGTGGGACATCCTCGCCGACGCCCGCGACCTCGCCGGCGCCAAGCGGCTCGCCGGACACTTCGTCACCGCCTCCGTGGACGAGTCCAGCGGCAGCGACTTCTGGAGCACCGCAGCGAGCAACACGCTCGGCGCGCTGTTCCTCGCCGCCTCCAGCCACCGGCGCCCCATCACCGACGTGCTGGCCTGGCTCGCCTCCCCGGCCGACCGAACCCCCGTCGACCTGCTCTCCGACGCCGGCCACCACGCCGTCGCCGCCCAGCTCCAGGGCACCGTCAGCGGCGCGACGGAAACGCGGGACGGCATCTACGAGACGGCGCGCCAGTACGCGAGTTGCTTGCTGGACCCGGAGATCGCCGCCTGGGTCACCCCGACCGAGGGCCTGAAGGAGTTCAAGCCCTTCAACTTCGCCACCTCGCGCGACACCCTGTACTTGCTCAGCAAGGACGGTGGCGGATCCGCTTCGGCGATCATCGCGGCAGCGGCCGACGCGGTGATGCGCGCGGCCGTCATCGTCGCCGAGCGCTCCGGTGGACGCCTCGACCCGCCCGCGCTGTGCGTCCTGGACGAGGCCGCCAACGTCTGCAAAATTTCGGATCTCCCGGACCTCTACTCACACTTGGGCAGCCGGGGCGTCATCCCGATGACCATCCTGCAGTCCTACCGGCAGGGCCAGCGCTGCTGGGGCGAGGCCGGCATGGACGCACTCTGGAGCGCTGCGACCGTCAAGATCGTCGGCAGCGGCATCGACGACGCCGACTGGGCGGACAAGCTCTCCCGGCAGATCGGCGAACACGACGTGCAGACCACCTCCGTGTCCACCTCCGACGGCGGCAAGTCCACCTCAGTGTCAATGCGCACCGAGCGGATCCTGCCGCCGGACGCCATCCGCGCACTGCCCAAGGGCAAGGTGCTGCTGTTCGCCACCGGCATGCGGGTGGCGATGCTCGACCTCAAGCCCTGGTACAAGGAGCCCTCCGCCAAGACCATCGGCCCGGCCTCCGCCCGCGCCACCACGGCGATCACAGAGCGTGCCCTGGCCAAGGCCGTTGACCGCGACGACTTCGGGCTGGCGTCGTGAGCAGGCTAAATACGGCTCTTCTGCTCCATCCGTGGGTCGGCCAATCATCCGGGCCTGAGATTGCGTTGACCAATCCGGCGTTCGTCGGGCCCGGCTGGAGCAGCCGGGGACGCACCTGGGTGTACCGGCCCTCTGTGGACGCCACCCACGTGCAGGCGCTCCAGCTTCATGACGGGAGTTGGTACCTGGATCTGTGGTCTGCACAGTTCCGGCTGCTCGCCCTCGGCTACGTACCCGAGGAGGAGGTGGCCGCCCTCGCCCCGGCTCTCACCGACAACGCGGCTCGGTGGGCCCCGGACGGCCCCGGTGCTGCCCACCGCCGATTCAACGAAACCGCCCGGACGCTGCGCGCCGCAGAACGCGCGGCGCCGGATGAGGCCAGGGTGCGCGCCGCCTCCGCGACCTCACCCGCCCGCACCGTCGCAGGCTCTGTGCCTGCGCCAGCGGTGCCCCCAGCCGGCACACGCCCGGCGCAACCGGCCGCCTCCCGGCACAGCCGCTGACCCCTCACCCGAAAGAGCCTCCCCATGTCCATCTCCACCCTGCCCACCGCACACGGCCGCGCGGCACTCGCGACTGGCGGCCCCACGCTCCGGGTCCTCTCCCTGGGCGCGGGCGTCCAGAGTTCTGTTCTCCTGCTCCTGGCCGCCGAGGGTCACCTACCCGGTCTCGATGTCGCGATCTTCGCCGACACCGGCTGGGAGCCCCGGGCCGTCTACGAGCACCTCGACCGGCTCGAGCGGGAGATCGCCGAGCCCGCCGGCATCCCGATCCTGCGCGTCTCCTCCGGCAACATCCGCAACGACGCCCTCGACCCGGCCAAGCGCTTCACGTCGATGCCGCTGCACATCCTCAACTCCGATGGCGGCGAAGGGATGTCGCGCAGGCAGTGCACGGGTCAGTACAAGATCAAACCGATCAAGGAGAAGGTCCGCGAACTCCTCGGCCACCCGCACCCACTGCGCATCCCGACCGGCGTATTCGTCGAGCAGTGGATCGGCATCAGCACGGACGAGTTCCACCGGGCGAAGGACGCTGACGTCGCCTACATGAAGAATCGTTTCCCCCTGATCGAGCAGGGCTTCTCCCGCTCAGACTGTCTGCGGCTGCTGCGCTCGCGCGGCCTCGAATCGACCCCGAAGAGCAGTTGTCTCGGATGCCCCTACCACGGCAACTCCCAGTGGCGGGCCCTGCGCGACGGCTCGCCCGAGGAGTGGCGCGACGTCGTCGCCTTCGACAGCGCGATCCGGGCGGGCAACGCGCGTGCGACCGCGGAAGGGACGCCGCTGCTCGGCCAGGCGTATCTGCACCGTAGCCGCCGACCACTCGACGAGGCGCCGATCGACCGGGTCACCGCCCATGAGTGGTCCGGCCGCCAGGGCGACATCTTCGACGCCATCGCCGACGCCGAGCTGGAGAAGGGGGAGGCGGACGGCTGCTCCCCGTGGGCCTGCCGCTCCGGCGCACCCGCTACGGCCGATCTCGCCCTCGCCGCCTGAATCCCCTGCCATGTGAAGGAGTTACCCATGTTCAAGCACACCTCCCGGGTGCCGCGCCCCGAGCGGCTGGCTGGCTCTCCAGTCGTGCGCCGGGGCGACCAGTGGTGGCTGGTCACCGGTGCCGGCTCGATCCTCGCCACCGACCCGACCTTCACCGGTGAGCTGGACCGCTTCGCCGCCGCGATGGCTGCCGCCGACCGCGAGGTCGCCCGGCTGCTGACCAAGTGCGCCGCCGCACGTACGGGGGTGCGGTGATGGACCCGCTACTCAGGGGCGAGCAGGCCGTGCTCGGTGCGGTCCTCCTGGACCCGGCCCAGCTCGACACGCTCCGCTGGCTGGCCCCCGCCGACTTCTACCGGCCCGCACACCGGGCGCTGTTCGCCGCGATGCGCAAGCTCCAGTCAGCCGGGCTGGCTGCTCTCGGCGTGCGAGGAGAGGTGCCGCTGTCGTGGGTGACCGATACCGTCGCTGAGGCTGGCCGCCATGTGCGCGGGCTGACCGCCTCGTACGCGCACACCCTGATCGCCGCCTGCCCCCGCCCCGAGCACGCGCCGGTCTACGGGCGGATGGTGCTCGAAGGCTCCATTCACCGGACCGTGACGGAGCATGCCGTCCGCCTGGAACACGCCGCCCGGATGGAGGCCGAGCAGCAGCAGGTGGAGGGTGTTCTGCACCATGTCGACGTCCTGGCGGACGTGCTCGGCGACCTGTCCCGCCGCTGGGGCACCGAACTGCGCCCGGCGCCCCGGCCTGGCCCGGTTCCGGCACCAACCCTGGTCAGGTCGGAGCGGACCGAGGACGAGCGGTTCCTCCTGGCTGTCCTCATCGATCAGCCTGCGGCGATGGAGGAGGTCTACGGCTGGCTGCGGCCCCAGGACTTCGCGGACGCCGGTCACGGCCAGCTCTACCGCTGCCTGGGTGCGCTCCATCACCGGGGCGAGCCGATCGACCAGGTGACCGCCCTGTGGGAGGTCCAGCGGCGGGGCCTGCTGGCCGACGGCACGCTGACGCAGGACCAGCTCGACACTCTCTTCGGCGGGCCAGGTGTCGGCTCCGCCGAGTGGCTGGGCGACCAGATCATCCGATCCGCGGTCGTTCGCACCGCCGCCCAGGCCGCCGCGTCGATCAAGACGCTCGCCGAGGACGAGACCCTGGCACCCGGCCGCCTCATCAGCCAGGCCCTGCACGCCCTTGGCCCGCTGGACGAGGTTCGGATCCGGTGGCGTGCGGCCACGCTCCCAACCCCTGCGTGGCCCCAGGGCGATCCCGCAGCCCGGGTCGGCGCCGCGCTCTCGCGCAGCACACCCCGGTCCGGCCCACCGGCTGCGACACCCAGCCGCGCCGACCTGCCCGCCGGTGCGGCCTTGATCGGCCCGACTGTCCGTGCCAGCCCTCGCCATCCCGTTCGGAGCCCCCCGTGAACACCCCCGTCCAGGAGTCGCTCGCCCTCCACGCCCATGCGAAGGCCCTGCGGCCGGCTTCCCCTGTCAAAGACGTCTCGGTCGCCGGCCGCCGCGCCGGGCTCAACGAACACACCCGCTCTGCTGACGGCCGTTCAGGACTCCTTCATGCACGGCTTCCACATCGCCTGCCTGGTGGCCGCCGCGATCTGCCTGGCGGGCATGCTCCCCGCGCTGGCCCTGCCCGGCCGCGCCGCGACGGCCGCCGCGACCGCGCGGCTGGGGAGCGGCGCCGAAGCCGTGGCCGCCCGGTCGCGGTGATCGAGGCCGGCTCGGTTGCCCTGGTGATCGCGGTCCTGGTGCCGGGCTGCGTCGGCTTCGCCGCCGGACGCATCGCCGGATTGTGAACGCTCGACACTCCCCGTCAATTGAAATTTCCAGTCTTCACTCGAAAGAGTGAGGAACTGACGAACAGTCAGCTCTCCTCCGGGCTACTTGCGAGTATCTCGACGGGGATCCACCCGCGGCCCGGACGCAGGGGGCGCGCGCCCGCCGGTGGACACGCGGCGATGCCGGGACCGTCCTGGTTTCGCTCTGACCGGTGGGCAGCCACTTCGTATACCCTCTGCTTCGAGTTGATCACCAAGGGTGCTCGATCGAGCTGCTCGACGCGCCCTTGGCCCATCCGGAGTCGCCCCACGGGCACCTGGAACGGCGGCACGTGCAGTTTGGCGAGATCAGGGCAAGACCAGGCGAGTCCGCGCCGTGCGGCGCGGGCGGCAGCGAAGGGAGCACCTGTGGCGGTCCACCTAGACGCGCTGCGCAAGCTGTTGGACACGACCTTGGGTCAGGAGGTGGAACTGCCGGTCGAGGCCCTCGGGTTCGGCGAGGACGCGGTGCGGGCGCTGTTCCCCGACGGGGTGCTGCGCTTCGTCCGCGAGGGCGGGGACCCGCAGGCGCTGCGAGCAGCGGGAACGGCTACGGTGCCGTTCGCCGCACAGCCGGCCGCCCTGCAACTGGCGATCAGCCCGGACGGCGTCGCAGCGAGCGCGTTCACCATCGACCTGCGGATCGGCGGCGCCGGCGCACCGGCCCACCTGCTGGCCGGGGGACTGGGGCTCGACGTGCCCCCGCTGCCGGGGCCGCCGGTCAAGCGGGTCACGATCACCGCGGTCCCGACCGGCGGCACGCTGACCGCCGAGGGGCCGGGTGTGCGCGTGCGCATCCTGACCGGCGCCGGACGCGCGTTCCTGGCGGAGGCGGACGGCTGGCAGGTGATCTGCACGGACCATCAGCTGACGCAGGATCAACTTATCGCCCTCGCCGGTGAGTCGGACGCTCCGCGGCCCGGCCCCTACCTCGGCGGGCTGCCCGCCGGAACCTGGCTGCTGCTGCCCGGTGCCGCCCGGCGGCCGGTTCCGCTGCGCCCGGCCCGGCCGGCCGTGGTGGCCGACGGGTCGCGGCTGGATGGCCTGGGCCGGGCGCTGCCGGCCCGCACGGCCCGTGAGCCACGCCGTTTCGAGCGCCCGGTGCGGGCGATCGCCACCGAGACCGGCTTCGCCGTCCTCGCCGGCGCCGACGGCGAACGCGGCAACGGCCGCTGGGAGCTGGAGATCAGCGACGACGAGGCCGTCATCAACCTCGCCTACGACTACGCGCCGCTGCGGGTGACCGGCGGGCTCGGGAAGCTCCCCACCGAGCCGCCGTACCGGTCGGTCGTCGGCGGCGTGCTGATGTTCTCCTTCGGCGGCGGCGACCCGGCTGACGGCGCCAAGGCCGGCCGGGGCGTGTACGGCAGCGGCGTGGGCGCCTACGTGGTGCCGGACTCCGCCAGCGCGAAGCCCTCGTTCTTCGGCTTCGCCGGCCTGGGCGCCGACCCCGGGTTCGGCATCCCCGCGATCCGGCTCAACGGCGTTGCCGCGGGCCTCGGTTGGAACAGCCGGATCCGGCTGCCCGAGATCTCCGAGATCGGCGACTTCCCACTGCTCAAGGCACTGGACGACCCGGGGTCGATCGGCGCCGAGAACGAGAACCCGATCGAGATCCTGCGCCGGATCGCCACCGGCCCCGACGCCTGGATCACCCCGGCGCAGGACGAGCTCTGGGTCGCCGCCGGTCTCAAGTTCACCATCGCCGAGCTGATCGAGGGCCGGGCGATGGCCGTCGTGCAGACCGGTGCGGAGCTGACCATCGCGCTGCTCGGCACGGCCGCCGCCGCGCTGCCCAAGAGCGGCTCGCGCAAGTACGCGCAGATCGAGGCGGCGCTGCGGGCAGTCCTCAAGCCCCGCCAGGGCGAGCTGCAGTTCGACGCCGAGCTCACCCCCAACTCCTTCCTGCTGGACCCCAACTGCCGCCTGCGCGGCGGGGTGGCGTTCCGCAGCTGGTTCGGGCCCAGCCCGCACGCCGGCGACTTCGTCTACACCGTGGGCGGCTACCACCCCAACTTCAAGGCCCCGAGCCGCTACCCGCAGGTGCCGCGGCTGGGCTTCGACTGGGACCTGACCGGCTCGGTCACCATCTCCGGCAGCGCCTACCTGGCGATCACCCCGGCCGCCGCGATGGCTGGTGGCGCGCTGGACGTGCGCTTCCACTCCGGCGTGATCCGGGCCTGGTGCATCGCGAAGGTCGACGCGCTGATCCAGTGGAAGCCGTTCTACGTCGACGTGGGCCTGCAGGTGCGGATCGGCGTCTCGGCGACCGTCAAGATCCTCTTCGTCAAGGTGAGCATCACCGTCGAGGTCGGCGTCGCGCTGGGCATCTGGGGGCCGCCCACCGGCGGGCAGGCCAAGATCAAGCTCTGGTTCATCTCCTTCACCATCAACTTCGGCAAGAGCCGGGAGGGCGCCGACAAGGTGCTGGACTGGGCCGGGTTCAAGGAGATGCTCCCGCCGCCGCCCACCACCGTGCGGGTCACCCCCGGGATCGGGCTGCTGGTCGACCACCACCCGGGCAGCGCGCGCGGCGCCGAGGCCGGCTGGGAGGTTTCCGCCAACGGCTTCACCCTCTCCACCGACAGCGCCGTCCCGCTGAAGCAGATCTTCCTCGGCACCTCCAGCACCGCCGCCGAGACCGGCTCGGCCCTGAACATCCGGCCGATGCGGGAACGGAACCTGGTCAGCAGCCAGCGCGTCACCCTCACCCACGACGGCTCGGCCATCGACCCCGCGACCTGGTCGCGCAGCCGCTGCCTGGCCGCCGTCCCCGAGGAGCTCTGGGGCACCTCGGCCCAGGGCACGCTGCCCGACGGCGACCAGCAGGTGCTGAAGGACCAGCTCACCGGCGTCAGCCTGAGTTCCCCCGCCGCCCGGCACGGCACCTCCACCGGCTACATGGACGAGAAGGCACTGGCCTTCGACCCGATTTACCCCGACGGCACCCAGCCGCTGGACCCGGGCGCCGGGCCGGAGGGCACCGTGCCGCGGCGCCCCGGCGGGGTCATCGCCACCATCGCCGACACCGTCGCCGCCGGCCCCCAGACGACCGCCCGCGCCCGGCTGGCGGGCCAGCTCACCGCCCTCGGCCTGGACTTGGGCCCGCTGGACAGCGACCTGTCCGGCTACGCCCTCGCCGCCCGGACCGCGTTCACCGCCGAGCCCATGCTGGTCGCCGCCAGCTGAGAGGGGACCCGCATGGCCACCGTCGGCCACCGCACCCGCTTCTTCGACCACCGCCTCCCCTCGCTCTACGCTGGCCGCTACGCCGCCAGCGTGAGCGAGACCATCCAGGGCCTGAACACCGGCAGCACGCTCCCCGACCGCGTCCAGCGCTTCGACGTGCGCCAGCCGCGGTTCTCGGTCGCCGCCTCCGAGGTCCAGGCCGCCTACCCGGTGCCGGGCGCGATCGGCACCTACAGCCAGATCCTCCCGCACATCACGCTCGACGCGCCCGCGCTGCCCTGGGCCCGGCGGCTCAAGGGCGACATCCCGGAGGGCGTGCCGTGGGTGGCGCTGCTTCTCTTCGGCGAGGGCGAACTGCCCGGCGACCGCGAGGCGGTCGGCCAGGTCACCGTCAGCACCGTCCGCCAGCTCCTCGACGGCCAGGCCGGCGCCGGCCGCGCACCGGACATCGACCCCGACAGCCTGATGCCCGGCGAGGACGAGGAAGCCTGCCGAAGCATCCTGGTGCCAGCCGAGCTGTTCACCGCGATCCGGCCCGAGCCCGCCGAGCTCGCCCTGCTGTCGCACATCCGCGAGGGCGGCCCGCCGGACGCCGACCACGTGCGGGTGGCCGGCACCGACCCGGAGCCGCTGACCGAGAACCTCAACTCGGTGGTCGTCGCCAACCGCTTCCCGCCCGCGACGGGTGGTCAGCAGGTGTTTCACCTGGTTTCGTTGGAGGGCTTCGAGCCCTACATCACCGGCACCGCCCCGCCCGCCGAGGGCCTGCGCCTGGTCTCGCTGCAGACCTGGTCGTTCGAGACCCTGCCGGACTCCGGCATCGGCTTCGGCGACGTCGTGGCCAACCTGGCCGCCGCCCCCGACACGCTGCTGCGCCTGCCACTGAACGGCGGCGGCGCCGACGGCGACGTGCCGCAGCGGCTGGCGAGCGGCGCCACCGCGCTGCCGCACCGGCTGGAGTCCGGCGAGCGCAGCTTCGCGTTCTACCGGGGCCCGCTCACCGCCACCCCCGCCCAGGAGCTGCCCGCACCGGCCGACCCGCGCCTGGAGTCGGCCGGCGAGGCGCTGGTCTACCTGCGCGAGCACGGCGTCTTCGACACCGGCTACGCCTCCGCGTTCAGCCTCGGGCGCACCCTGGCGATGGCCGACGCGCCGTTCCGCGGCAAGCTGCTGGAGTTCCGCAAGGCCGCCCGCCGGGCCGTGCGCCGCCTGGCCACCAGGCCCGAACTGGTCACCGCGGCCCGCACCGTGCGCCAGGCGGCCGACCAGCTGAACGCCAACCCGCAGCGGGCGGCCTTCGACCGGCTGATCCGCACCGCGCTGCCCGCCGCGCTGGCCCGCACCGGCGCCGACCTGGCCGCCGCCGAGCACCGCCCGGCCGCGCGCACCGCCGCGGCGCTGCCGCTGGCGGCCGCCGACCTGCGGGCCCAACTCGCCTCCGAGCGGGTCCGCGAGGTGCTCCGGGAGGCCACCGACCCCGAACGGGAGCCGGTCCAGGAGTGGTTGGCGAACCTCAGCCGGCTGGAGATGATCCCCTTCGACCATCTGGTGCCCGATCCGCGGATGCTGCCCCCGGAGAGCATCCGGTTCGCCCACCTGGACGCGGAATGGATCCGCGCGGCCGTCGACGGCGCGCTCAGCGTGGGGGTCGGCCACGCGCTGGACGCCGACCTGAACCAGTTGGCGGCCGAGGTGCCCGCGCCGCCCGCCTGCGCGGTGCTGATCCGCTCCGAACTGATCCCCAACTGGCCGCGCACCATCATGACCGCTTTCGCGGGCGAGGACACGGTCGAGCCGGTGCACCGGCTGCACTACGGCAGCGACGTGCTGCTGCTGCTCTACCCACGGGTCATCGACACCTTCGCCCTCGCCGAACCGCCGCAGGGGCTGCACTTCGGCGTCAGCGACAACGGCACCATCGAGCTGCGCCGGCTGACCGGCGACATCGGCTACCCGATGGGCGACTTCCCCGAGGAGTACGGCTTCCGGCGCTTCCTGCGCCCGGGCGGGCGCGACGTGCTGGACGTGGCCGGCGACCTGCTCACCGAACTGGCCGCCGCCCACGAGCGGGCGACCCTGTCCCCGGCCCAGTTCGCGCTGCAGATGACCAAGGCGCCGCAGCTGCAGCTCTTCGTCCGGCCCTGACCCCACCGACACCGCTCCACGCTCCCGAAGAGGATCCCCATGCCCAACGACACGCTGGTGGTGCCGGTCGAGGTCGCCGCGTTCGCGGTCAACGCGCAGACCCGCGACACCGACGGCAGCTACGTCATGCAGCGCTGGATCGCCAACTACGTCCCGTTCGTCAACGACAACGCGGCGCCCGAGCCGGCGCCGTTCGCCGGCACCGAGATGTGGACCGGTGACGCCCGCCGGCTCGGCGTCTACCTGCAGTGGCAGCTGCCCGAGGGGCTGTGCCAAGGCCGGCAGGACGAGGACGGTGAGATCGGCGATTTCCCGCTGGTCCCCAACCGCTGGCTGGTGGTGCGCCGTTCCAACGGCGGCGTGCGGTCCTGGGTCGTGCAGTCCGACCACCTCGACCGCAGCACCGGGACCGTCTCCTACCTGGCCCCGGACGCCGCCACCGCGACCGCCACCAAGATCGGGCGCCGAGTCGAGCTGACCGCCACCGACCCGTGGCGCGAACCCGCCGACGCCCCCGCCCCGTTCCTCACCGCCATCGGCCCGGGACTGCTCACCTTCTCCGTCTACCAGCCCTACAACGGCAACGTGTTCTCGCTGCACGACACCCTGGAGGACCTCACCGGCGACGACCGGCTCAGCTACTCGGTGGCCGGCTGGTACGCCGACCCGGGCAGCGACATCCTGGTCGTCGACGGCAACGACCAGCGGGACTTCGCCGAACTGCTCGAAGAGTTGGAGTGGATCCTGGCCCCCGGCATGGGCAGCCCCCGCCGCTCGCTCTACACCGGCAGCGCGCTCAGCGTCGCCTGGCGGCCCGACGGCGGCATCCCCGAGTCCGACTCCCCGCTCGCCGCCTCGATCGCGGTCGCGATCGGCAACAGCGTCGGCGAGGCTGCCGCTGTGATGCAGGAACAGGCCGGCGGCAGCGGCGCGTTGAGTGCCGAGGACGCCCGCCGCTACGCCGCCTTCACACTCGGGGTGCTGGAGGACTTCGAGCGCGCGGACGGCGACCTGTTCCCGGAGCGCGCCCGCCACGACTCCGGCTTCGGCCCCGTCCCCGCCGGCTACTCCTGGCGGGTGGTGGACCGCGACACCGAGGCCGCCCGCGCGGCCCGCAGCCCCGCCGAACGCGCCGCCGACCGCCGCAGGGCCGCCGACGTCACCGCCGGGCTCAACCGGGCCCAGCGGGAACTCGGCACGCTGGAGCGCGAGTTGTACAGCGCCCGGCAACACCTCTACGTGCTCTGGGCGTTGAGCCAGGAGAAGAAGCAGCCCGACGTCTTCAGCACCCCGGTCCGGCGCGAGCTCGACCCCGAGTACCCGAGCGGCGCCGCCGGCCGGACCAGGGCGCTAGCCACCCAGGTCGCCGCCGCCCGGGCCGAACTCCCTTGGTCCACCGAGGAGGAGGAGCTTGCGAGGCAGGCCCGTGAGTACGCCGCCGAGCACGGCCTGCGCGCCGCCCAGGTGCTGCAGCGGGTGCCCGAGGAGCCGTTCGAGCAGAGCGCGGACCCGGTGCTGATGCTGCAGGGCGCCAAGCTCAACGCCCCGATGACCCGTGGCTCCGACCTGCCGTGCCGGGTCCAGGAGCGCCTGGTCACCCGGGTCGGCTCGATCACGGCGGCGAGCGTGGCCGCCGAGGTGGCCAAGGTGAACACGGCCGGCCTGCCGGCCGTGCTCCCCGCGCTGCTCAGCGAGTTCTTCATCCTCGACCAGGCCCGGAAGACCGGCGTCGGCCTGGAGGACGCCGACGGCCGGCTGCCCGAGCACGGCACCGATCCGTGGCGCCAGCCCTGGCAGCCGCTCTACCTGCTCTGGGAGGCCGAGTACACCGCCATCCCGTTCCAGGCGGACGGCACCGAGTACTGGACCTTCGACGGCCACCGCTACCGCTGGGACGGCGAGGGCACCCTGCCGGTGCCCAGGACGGTGGGCGGGCGTCAGATCCTCACCCCCACCAGCGGATACGACCAGGAAGGGCAGATCGAGCACTATGCCGCCGGGCGCGCCGACCTGCCCGCGGAGCTGATCGCCCGGCTGCGCGAGGAGACCCGGGAGCTCGACCAGCTCTCGCAGCGGCTGGACGGCCTGAGCACCGCCGTCGGGCAGCGGGTGGCCGGCGGCTCGGCCATCCCGACCGGCGGCCTCGGCGATCTGATCGCCGACGGCACAGGGCCGCTGCCCGACCCCGGCGGCCAGCCCATCAACCCCTGGGACGACTGGGACGACGTCGACCTGGTCGCGTTCCAGGAACTGCGCTCCGGGCACCTGATGTTCACCAAGCTCTCGGTGGTGGACCGGTTCGGCCGCGCCGTCAACCTGATCGACAACCCGCTGCACTTCGACCGGCTGAAGAAGCCCGACTCGATGACCCCGGACCACGCCGTCGGCGAGATCCAGACCGACCGCTACGCCGAGCTCGGCCCCCGCCTGCTGCAACCCGCCCGGCTGGGCTTCGACTTCCTCTCCGCGACCGGCGACGAGGACGTGGAACTCACCCCCGGCACCAACCCGGTCTGCGCCTGGCTGCTGCACAACCGCCTGGACCGCTCGCTGGCCTGCTACGACCCCGAGGGCCAGGCCCTCGGCGACCTGCGCACCGTGCTCGACCCGAGCGGCCGACGGATCGTCCACTGGACGGCCCTGCCCGGCTCGCCGGTCCAGGAGCTGGCGCAGCTCGCGGCGATCTCCCCACACGCCCACCAGCTGCTCGCCACCATCCAGCGGCTCGGCCCGGAGGTCCTGGACGCGGTGCGCGCCCAGCTCGACGACACCCTGGCCGCCATCGACCCCGAGGGCGCCGAGGACCAGAGCCTGGCCTTCCTGCTCGGCCGGCCCCTCGCCCTGGTCCGGGCCCGGCTGGACCTGCAGCTGCACGGCCCGGCGCGCACCGATGTCGCCTGGCGCAACGTCATCGCCCAGGCGGAGCCGTACATGCCCGGCTACCAGTGGGCGGTGCGCCTGGGCGAGGCCCTGCAGACCGACGACGGGCTGGTCGGCTACGTCCTCGGCGAGGACTACGACCACCTGGAGACCGTGCTGGAGCCGCGCGGCGAGCACGGCGGCTACCTGCGGGCCATCGACCGCGGCCAGCGCCTCAAGCTCGCCTTCGAGGGCGAGAGTTCGGCCACCGTCACGCTGCTGCTGGACCCGCGCGCGCCCGTGCACGCCACCACCGACATCCTGCCGGTCGGCTCGGTCCTGGTGCCGCCGCAGTTCACCGAGACCGCGCTGGCCAACATGGCCGTCAACTTCCGCACCGGCCCGCTGCTGATCGCCACCACCGAACACGGCGCGGCCACCCTCCCGCAGCCCACCACCGCCACCGGCAGCTGGTCCTGGGCCGAGCGCGCCGGGGCCGACTGGGCCCAACTGCCCATCACCGTCCCCGACCCGGCCTCGCTGCCGGTCGGCGAGAACCCGCAGATCCGCACCGGGTTCCTGGTCCTGGAGGACGCCGCCCAGGCCACCCGCAGCACCGTTGGCAACGAGCAGGGAGCCCGCTGATGGCCACCATCGCGCAGATCACCGTCACCGAGTCCGATGCCAAGGACGGCGAACGGACGGCACCTCCGCTCCACTTCCAGCTCAACACCAACCCTGACCCGGTGCGCGTCTCGCCGTCCAGCGGAGATCCCGAGCGCGCCGACTTCGTGATCGTCGGCAGCCGGCGGTCCCTCGGGTCCATCGACTGCCGCAAGATCGTCCTCAACGTGCCGACGGGTCCCAACTCCCCGGACCTCACCTCCGATCTGACCAGCGGCACGCCGCAGATCAGCCTCCCCGGCTGGACGGCGACCACCAGCACCACGGCCAAGACCATCACCTTCACCCCTGCTTCCGGCCACGCCACCATCGGCCGGGACCAGGGAGTGACCCTGCAGCTGATGGGCCTTCGGATCAACACCGTGGTGGGCAGCTCGCCGCTGCGCATCGACATCGAGTGGGCGGAGAGCGGTGACGACTACTGGACCACCGACTCCACCACCATCGACATCGGCAAGTTCCCCGCCGACTTCTACCTGCGCAACTTCATCGCCGAAGACCTCATCATCGACAACGGCGGCTCCGTCAAGCTCAACTGGGAGGCAGGCGGGGCATCTTCGCTCCGCCTGCTCTACGAGGCCGCCGACGTCAATGTGCTGAGGCTGAGCACCTTCACGGTGCACGACGTGCGCCACAGCACGGTCTTCTACCTGCGGGCCACCGTCCAGGTCGGCACCACCACCGTGGAGCGGATCCTCTCCACCACCGTGACCGTCCGCGTCCCCGACCTGGAGGTGCAGAACCTGAAGGTGCGTGGGACCGCGTCGTTCGACGCCGGCGCGTCGTTCGCTGCCGACACCGTGTTCGCGGGGAACGCCACCTTCCGGGTGGGGGCGGAGTTCGAGGGCAGCGTCCACGGCCAGGGTGCCACGTTCACGGGCACGGTCCAGGCCACCCAGGTGCGCGGGGCGCTGAGCGCGAACGCTGACAGCTACCTGTTCCAGCTCAAGAACACCATCACCGCCGGCTCGTACCAACGGGCCCTGCCCAGCGCGGGCTACCTCGTCCTCAACAACCGCGGCACCGGCGGGACAGCGAGCCTGGAACTCAAGCGCTACGGGACGGTCATGGCCCGCGCCACCGTCGGGCCCGGTCAGTCGGCCACCTTCCTCGCCAACGCGGAGACCGAGTTCCAGCTCACCTCGGCCGGCAGCCCGAACCACGTGCTCGAATGGTGGTCGATCGGCGGCATCGGCCTCTGACACACCTTCACGCGTCTCACCGTCCGCACCGAAGAGGGAGATCCCGCACTGATGGCCACCATCCCGCAGATCACCACCACCACCGGCCCCGAGGACAAGAACGGGACCGAGGCCGCACCCCCGCTCCACTTCGAACTCAACACCAACCCGGACCCGGTGCGGGTCTCGCCCGCCACCGGTGACCCGTCGCGCGTCGACTTCGTCCTGGTGGGCAGCCGCCGCAGCCTGCTCGCGGTCGACTGCCGCAAGATCGTGCTCAACGTCCCCACGGGACCCAACTCCCCGGACCTCACCTCCGATCTGAACAGCGCCACGCCGCAGATCAGCCTGCCGGGGTGGACCGCCATCACCAACACGAGCACCAAGACCGTCACCTTCACTCCGGCCTCCGGCCACGCCACCATCGGCCGAGACGAGGGCGTGACGCTGCAGCTGATGGGGCTCCGGATCAACACCGTGGTCGGCAGCTCCCCACTGCGGATCGACGTCGAGTGGTCCGACAGCGGCGAGGACTACTGGAGCACCGACTCCCTGACCATCGACGTCGGCAAGTTCCCCGCCGACTTCGTGCTTCGCAACTTCATCCCCGAGCGGCTCGTCGTCGACAACGGCGGCAGCGTCAAGCTCAACTGGGAGTCCAGCGGGGCCTCCTCGCTGAAGCTGCTCTACGACGTCGCCGAGGTCAACGTGCTCAACCAGAGCACCTACACCGTCAACGACGTCCGACACAGCACCGTCTTCTACCTGCGCGCCACCGTCCAGGCCGGCACCGGAACGGTGGAGCGCATCCTGTCCACGCAGGTCACCGTTCCCGTTCCCGACCTCGAAGTCGCCCGCCTCGTCGTCAACGGCACCATCGAGGCCAAGGGCGACGTGACCGTGGCGACGGGCAAGGCTCTCACCGTCAATGGCCTCCTCGCCGCCAAGGGCGCGGTGGAGATCCAGCGGGACAGGCAGGCGATCATCCTCAACGGGGGGAACAAGACCAAGGAGTTCACGGCCGGAACCGACGGCTGGATCGTGGGAGTCCTGCACAACGCCCAGAGCTACCCCGAGTCCCTGACGGTCCGGATCGACGGCGAGCCGACGGTGGTCCGTTCCGACCCGAGCAGGACCGACAAGCTGTCGGTGACCCTTCCGGTGAGGCGCGGCAGCAGGGTCCAGTTGGAGGTCGACACGAGGGGCGGCAGCGGTCCCTACCCGACGACGGCCACCGTCAACTGGCATCCGCTCGGCGACTCCAGCCCCGTCTGATGCCCCGCGTCCGCGCCATCAGGGCCAGCGATTCCTGGCGGCGCGGCGCTGAGCGGCGCGGTGCTCGCGGCGGCCACCGTGATCGAGGCGGTGCCGCCGATGCCGGTGGCGGGCGGGCTCCGGCAGGCCGGCTACCAGCGGCCGGAGCGCGCGGCCACCGCGTCCAGCAGCGGCTCCATCACGATCTCGAACTGATCGTCCTCGTCGGCCAGCGCCAAATACGGTGTGACCAGTGCGAGTTGAGGGAAGCGCTGGGGGGCCAGGTACTCGCGCCGCCAGGCCATCCGGTCGCCCTCCCGCTGCGCGCCGTCCAGGGACAGCCGAGGCCGCCTCGAAGGAGCTCATCGTCAGCGTGACGTCGACCAGCGCCCAGTAGTAGTGGGCGGACTCCTGCGCACCGAAGCCCGCCTCCAGCAGCGCGCCGATCACCAGGTCCGCACCCCGGAACTCCGCGTCGCGCCGGGACACCCGGGAGGCGACCAGCACGGCCACCGCCGGGTGCGCCAGGCAGGCCCGGCGCACCCGGCGGGCCAGCGCGGTCAGCGTCGCCCGCCAGCCGGGGCCGGGCTCGAATCCGTCGACCGCCTCGGCGATCAGCCGCTCGGCGAGCCCCAGCAGGAGGTCGTCCTTGCCGGCGAAGTAACGCAGCGCCGCCGTGTGGTTGGAGCCCAGGTCGGTGCCGAGCCGACGCAGCGTCAGCGCCTCCAGCCCCTCCGACTCCAGCACCGCCAGCGCCGCATCCAGGATGCGCTCCCGGCTGAGCGTGTTGGACGCCGGCCGCCCACGCCTGGCGCCGGCGGATCGGGGGCCGGGCTGCTGGGATCCGTCATGCCCTCAATTCTAGGCCGCACGATCGGCCCCGCAGACCCACCACCTGCTCCTATTCGCCCCTCGCCAGATGGGCCACCAGCGCGGCGAGCGCCATCGTGGTCTCGCCGTCCAGCGCGGTGTCGTCGGCCACCGGATGCAGTTCACCCGCCGGGCGCCGCGCACTGGACGGTCCAGCACAACCAGGCTCTCGCCGCCGCCGACGTCGTGCTGCAACCAGTGCACGAACCGGCCCAGCCGAACCGTCGCCTGCGGCCAGTCCAGCCCGATCCGCGCGCACCACCGGAGGTACAACGCGATCGAGGTTGCGCACGCGCGCGTCGTGGACTCCGCCAGATCCCGACCCAACCGCGCATTGATCAAGAACTCGTCAGCCTCAGCCACCGGCCGAAGCCCCGCATCAAGAACCTTCCAGTAGTTGACCCCTGACGGCAGCCTCACCAAGAACGACCGGCACTCCTCCATCACGCCTCCCACCTGGCACTACCAACCTCAGGGAGACGCCATGCCAGACATGCCCGACAAATCTACAGAAGCAGTTGCACACGCGGACGAAGCGCTCCCCGTGCGACAGTGCCCGCCCCCAGATCCACCCCGACGAAAGGGGTTCCGGCGGGCTGGGTGACCGCCACCCCGAGTCTCGGCCGCCCCGCCCAACTCACCGCCCTCGGCAACGGAGTCGTCCCCCAACAGGCTTCTAGGGCATTGGAGTTGCTGGTTCCACCCTTTCCCGACTGCCCGCGCTGCCGGGCCCGGTAGGCGGCTTCTACCTGCTTTTCCCGGCCGCACCAAATCGCGGATTGTCCGGACTCTTCTCCCCGGCAGCCGCACCAACCGAGAGGGCTGTCATGCCTGCGTATGCCCCGGCCCGCCGGGCGCCTGCCCGCGCGCCGCCGACCGCCGCACGACCGAAGGACCTTCCTTGAGCACCACCCCCGCCGTCTCCGGCCCGGCCCAGGACAGCAGCTACCGGGCTGTCCTGGGCACCCGCCACGTCGCCCGCCTGCTGGGCGGCACCCTGATCGGCCGTCTGCCCACAGGCATGGCGCCGATCGCGATCCTGCTGCTGGTGCGGGCCGAGCACGGCTCGCTCGCCTTCGCCGGACTGCTCGGCGCCCTGTACGGGCTCGCCGCAGCGATCGGCCAGCCGCTGCTCGGACGCCTGGTCGACCGCCACGGCCAGACCGCAGTCCTGTACACCGCCGCCCCGGCCGCCAGCGCGGCCTTCCTGCTGCTGCCGTGCACCGGACCGGTACGCCATCCGGTGCTCGCGGTTCTGACCGTCGTGGTCGCCGGGCTGGCTACGCCGCCGCTGGAGGCGGGGCTTCGAGCCCTGTGGCCGGTGCTGCTGCCCGACCCCGAGCGCCAGCGCGCCGCTCTCGCCCTGGACAGCAGCTCCCAGGGCCTGGTGTTCATCGCCGGGCCGCTGCTGGCCGCCGGCATCTCGGCGGCCACCGGTCCGCACGGCGCCCTCGTGGCGACCGCGGCGCTCGGCCTGCTCGGCACCGGCATGGTCATCACCGCCGAGCCCTCCCTCGCCTGGACGCCGAACACTTCGGCCCAGCGGATGCACTGGATGGGGCCGCTGCGAGTGCCGGGCCTGCGGGTCCTGTTCGCCGCGCTCGCCGGGATCGGTGTCGCCCTCGGCGCGGTCAACGTGCTCGCCCTCGCTGCCGCCGAGCGCCACCACGCCAGCTGGCTGGCCGGGGTGATGCCCGCCGCACTGTCGATCGGCAGCATGATCGGCGGCCTCGCCTACGGCCGCCACACCTGGCCCGGCACTCCGGCCCGGCACCTGGTGACCGCCTCCGTCGGCTTCGCGGCCGGGTGGCTGCCACTGCTGCCGGACCCCGCGCCCGCCGTCGCCGTCGTCCTCGCCGCGCTGCCCGGCATCTTCCTCGCACCCCTGCTGACCGCCGGCTTCCTGACCGTCGACCGGCTCGCGCCCAAGGGCGAGAGCACGGAGGCGTTCGCCTGGCTGATCGCCTGCATCGGCGTCGGCCAGGCCGTCGGCACCGGCCTCGCCTCCCTCGCCGACTCCGCCGGGCCACTGCCCGCTGCGCTCGTCCCGCTCGCCGGAGCCTGCACCGCGCTCTGGCTGCTGCACCGCGTCAACCACCGCCTGTCCGCCTGACCTCCCTCACCAGCCGAAAGAATCACCATGAACCTCGCCTTCGCGCCCGCAACTCCCTCCTCTCGCATGCACGTTGTCTGGGACTGGAACGGAACGGTGAAGGACGACCTCGACGACCACGTGCAGGCCCTGAACGCCACCCTTCCCGCCCTCGGCGGCACCCCCGTCGACCGGGAGACCTACCGGGCCAAGCACACCGTGCCGATCCCCAACTTCTACGCCCGACTGCTGGGGCGGACGATCACCGAGCAGGAATGGATCTCCAGCGACAACGCCTTCCTGGACCACCTGCGCGTCCAGCCCGTCCGGGTCCGCGCCGGAGCCGTCGAGCTGATGGCCGCGCTGCGCGAGGCAGGGCACACGCAGTCGCTGCTGTCGCTGTGCCCGCACACCACCCTCGTGCGCGAGGTCGAGGAGGCCGGGATCGGGCACTTCTTCGAGCGTGTCGAAGGCCGCACGGGCGCCTCCGGCGGCACCAAGGCCGCACCGCTGGCCGCCCACCTCGACGCCCTCGGCCTCACCGGCCAGGGCCACCGGGTGCTGCTGGTCGGAGACGCGGTCGACGACGCGGATGCCGCCCACGCCAACGGCGCCCTGGCCGTCCTGCACACCGGCGGTCTCCACCACCCCGCCAAGCTCGCCGCCGCCGGCCACCCCCTCACCGACACCCTCGCCGAGGCAGTCGCCCTCGGCCTGCGGCTGACCGCCCGCAGTGCCCACCCGGTAGCCGCTTAGCACGAGTTGGCGGCCCTGCCAAACCGCCGATCCCGCGGATCCTCTTCCCATCCGCACCTCTGGAGCGCGCCCGTGAACCGCCGAAGAAGACCGCCCGACCCGGTCCGCCCCACCCGCCCCAACCCCCTGGATGTGCCATGTCAGACCCGACCACGGGCGCCCCCGAGCCCGACCCGACCACGGGCACCGAGCCCGAACCGATCCGCATCCCCGACGAGGACCTCGACGACCTCGCCAGCGCCCTGGCCCGCACCATCGCCGAGGTCCGCCAGCACGGCGTCATCCTCGACCGCCTCGGCTCCGACCCCGAGCCCCCCACCGCGCCCGAGGCTGGAGAGCCGGGTACGGAGCCCACCGCGCCCGAGGCCGAGAGTCCGGCCTCGGTGTTCATCCTCGCCCTGGGCGGCGCCGAGTACGCCGCCGAACTGGTCGGCCTCGGCAACTGGGTGACCCACATCCTCCTGCCGGCCTACGGCCGGGAGATCAGCTCCGGCCGCCCCTGGTGCTCGCTCTGGTACGAGCACCCAGAGGCCGTCGCCCGCCTCCACGCCCTGTGGCTCGCCTGGCAGCAGCTGACCGATGCCGAGGCCGGACTCAGCGGCCCCTCGACGTGGCACCGCGACCACCTCGACCACGCCCTGCTCCAACTCAGGAGCGCTGACGGCCCGTTCGCCGCGTGCACCACCAGCCCGTCCCGTCCCAACCACCGTGTCCTCGCGTCGCCCGGCCAGCTGGGTCTTGCCGCATGACCCCCGACTTCCGTCTGGACGGTCTCGACCCCGCCGACGCGCACACCGCCGAACTCCACGACCGCCTGGGGGAAGGCGGCTTCGAGGCGATCTCCCAGCACGACGTCGGCGGCGAGCGCAGCTTCATCGTCGCCTTCGACACCACCGCCACGGCTGCCACTCCCCGGGCGGCAAGGCCGGCAGTTTCCAGCACCGCCAAGCCCATCGCCCCTCAGCAGTCCACCGGGAGGTCACTGTGACCCGCGCCCGCTTCGCGTTCGCCGCGCACCCCGACGCCATCGCCGATCTGCGCCAACTCCCCGATGGCATCCGGGACCAGGCCCTGCTGCATCTGCAGGATCTCGTCCACGGCGAGCGCGTCGCCACCCGTCTCGAAGGCCGGCTGGAGGGCTACCACAAGGTCTATCTCGGCGTCGGCGACCAGTTCGCCTCCCACCGCCTGGTGGTGCAGTTCCGCGATGCCCCGCCCACCTCCCAGCACTCCCGCGAGGTCTACCTCGTCGCTGCCGGCTCTCGGCTCGACTACGCGGTCTACCGCTCGGCCCAGAACCGGCTGGGCCGGACCGGTACCAGCCTGCCTGCCGACTCGGACCCGGCCCAGGAGGCCCGCGTCCTGGCGGCCCGAGCCCGCTCCGTACGGCCCGCGCAGAACCGCGGCGCCTCAACCAGCGCTTACACCACCGCCTCGCCCGGCTTCGCCCCCACCGCCACCGCTACCCGAAAGGCCCGATGATGACCACCAACACCCCCAGTCGCTCCGACCTCGCGGGGTGGCTCACCGAGGCAGCCCAGGCCGTCTCCGGGATCCTCACCGCCGAGTACCCCACCCCAGCAGGCCGCTCCTACCTTCACCCGGTCCTCGGCCCGCTGGCTGCCGGGCCCCAGGTGGTGAGCGAGCTGAACCTCCGCCTGGAGGACCTCTTCGACGAGCCGCTGCCGGCCACGCCACTGGGCCTGTTCGCTCTCGCTTCCTACGCCTCCGCGCTGGGCTGGCTCACCGAGTCCCTCGCCGAACTGACCACGGCGGTGGACGCGATCTGCACCCGCGCAGGCATCCCCGTCCTGACGCCCGCGACCGCCGAACCCGCGCTCAACCCGCAGGACGACGAGGGCTTCGACTACTCGTTCAACGCGCTGGAGCTGGCTGCCATCCGCAGCGCCGCCGACGCGGCCGGGATGACACCCGGCGTCTACGTCGAGATGCTCGCCCAGGCACTGCGGGCCGCCGCCGTCATCACCGACGCCTGCATGGAGATCAGCAGCGGCCTGATCGAGGACGCCCAGTACGTCCTCGCCGAGGCCACCAGCGACGTTCGGATCGGCGAGGGCCCCGGCAGCCTCCCCACCCTGGTCCGCTCCCTGCTGGCCCGGATGGAGGCGACGGAGTGAACCCGCACAACCCCACTGAGCGCCCCGGGGCGTATCTGGTCGCCAGGCGTCTGGGTGTCACCGATGCCGGCGCCCTTCCGGTCCTGCACCCGCACGGCAGCCGCCTGCGGCCGGTCGCCGAAGCCGTCAACGACCTTGCGGGCAAAGCGGACGAGCTGAACGCCAAGCTCTTCGACCGCGTCCGCTCGACCCTGGGCACCCTGGAAGACCTCACCCGGCACGACGGCGCCCAACCCGCACCGACCTACGACCGTCTGCGGGACTCCTCCATTCGCGTCGACCTCCTCGCCCTCCAGTGCCACAACGCGTACGCCCACCTGGGTCGACAGCTCGACACCTACCAGGAGGCTCTGCGGACCGTTCACCGCCACGCAGGGGAGTGGATGCTGTCCGCGGCGCACGACGACCCCGAACAGCGCGGTGACACCTGGGGGACGGCTCCGAACCAGAAGCACGAAGCGCTGCTGACGATCGAGCGTGGCGGCTTCCGCTTCCACGAGCACCCCGGCGCCGGAAACCTCTCTCTGCGCAACGACTCCGACATCCGCCACTACCTGCGGCACGAGACCGTCGAGTGGCTCCAGGAGGAGCAGCTCGTCACCACCGACACGGCCTTCTCCACCTATGAGGGCCAGCCGATCTCACTGACGGACCGTGGCCGGGCCACCGTCCAGGCGGTCGGCGCGGTGCAGAACCTCGTCGCGGCCACCCCCGTCGCCGGGCCAGCCACGCGTTCGGCAGACCTCGGGCTGCCGCCAAGTCCGCAGCGCGCCGCTGACCTCCCCTCCCCGGCTCAGCAGCGGGCGCTGGAAGAGATCGCCCGGGGCAAGGTCCGGCTGCAGCAAACCAGCGTGGCCATGGGCATCGTCGTCGACGCCGCCTCGCGGGCGCACATCACCTACTCCACCGTGCAGGCGATGGACCGTAGGGGCTGGGTCCACCAGGACGTGCGTACCTCCCTCTTCGTCGGCCAGGAGCTGTCCATCACGCCGGACGGGGAGGTGGCTCTGCGGGCCGCACAGAAAGCCTCCTCCCGGGTGTCCGCAGCGCTCCACCGCAGCAGCCCTGCCGCCGACCCAACTCCCCTGGCCCCGCTGGCCCCTGGCCCAGCGACTCGGCCCTCCGTCCACTCCCGCACCCGTTAACCGGAGCACGACCATGCCCTCCCAGCCGATCACCTCCGCCGCTGCGACGACCACCAGCGCCGATCCGCAACGTGTCGAGAACGCACTCCAGCAGCTCGCCCCGAAGTGGACCACCGCCTTCGTCCACACCATCGCCAAGTACGGGCCGGAGATGCGCATACGCGACCTCAGCCACTACTTCCCGTCGATCAGCCAGCAGAACATCGGCAAGCGGCTGGGCACCATGACCGAGGCCGGCCTGGTGGTCCGCGACGCCGAGTTCGACCGGACCGCCCCGTATCGCCTCACCAGCCGGGCCCTCACCCTCGGCCCGGTGTACCGCGCCGTGGCGCAGTGGTCGTCGGACCACGTCGACCGGGGCACCCGGGGGCGGGCCGACCGGATCGAGGACGCCCTTCAGCGCCTGCAGCCGGTCAACACCACCAAGGTCGTTCAGCTGCTGACCGAGAACGGCAGCATGCGCTTCACGCACGTCGCCGAAGCCGCCGGCGTGTACGAGCAGCTGATGACGCAGCGCCTCGCCCGGCTCCAGGCGGACGGCCTGGTCACCCGCACCGGCAACCGACACGGCGACCCGTACACGCTCACCGACGCCGGGCGAGCGCTCGGGCCCGTCTACGCGACCGTGCAGCGCTGGGAGGACCGCAACGCACCCGCGCCAACGACGCCAGCACCGACAGCCGTTCGCACCCTCGGCAGCGCGGTGAACGGCGCGGACGGCATCCGAACCGCGGCGGCACTTCGGCGCACGACGGTGCCGGCTGCCCTGTTCAGCCACTCCTCGCAGCCGCAGCCGCGCGTACCCGCCACCGCCACGGCCCCCGGTCCGGCTCGCGGCCGGTGACCACCGTGACCCTCCGGCCCAGACCCGGCCGCAGCCCTCCCGGGCTCGCGCGCCGCCAGGTCCCCCGCCTTGGACAGCGCGCGAGCCCGCTCCCCGATCACCACCAGGAGCGCCCGTGCCCACCCTCACCTCCCTCCCGCCCGAGACCGCCCTGCTCGTCAGCCCGGTCCACCTCGCCGGTCCCGGCGACTCGCGCCTGATCACCGCTCCGCTGGACGCCTCCGCGGACTGGGACAAGGTCACGACAACCACAGGTGTCCACTACGTCAGCACCTGCCAGCGCGTCCACATCGCCCACCTGCCCGACAGCGAGCACGGGGGCTGGGCCGTACGCGGCTACCGCACACCGTCCTCGGAGGCTGTCTGGGGAGCCGCCTTCGGCCACGGCACACCGGCCGAGATCACCGCCGCCTTCACCACCGCCCTGGTCGACGGCCTGCGCACCAACCCCCGCTACTACATGAACGGCGGCGTCCGCCACCCACCCGGCAGCCCGGCCGCCGTCCTGGCCGACCGCGGCTGGCAGCCGACCCCGGCCAAGGGGTACCACGACCAGGTCTCACCCGACGGGCATGCCGCCTACCGCCACCGGCTGGGGTGGCACCCGCACGAGGCCGAGCTGGAGGGCGAGGTCCCGGGCTCCTGGGCCATGGTCGGCGGCGCCCAACGGGAGCGATGGAAGGCGGAGTTCACCATCGGCGTCCCCTTCTACCCGCTCACCCGCGCCGCGCTCGCGCTCAGCAGTGCCGAGCCCGTGAGGCGGCGTCTGGGTGAGATCCCCCCGCGCTGCTTGCCCCACGTCACCGCGCGACCCGCCACTGCCCCCGCCCAGCCCCGACGCCCGGCCGCCCAGCGCCCGGCCACGCCTGCCGCTCCGCCGCCCGCAGCAGCCTCGGCTGTGGGCGCGCGGCGCCGCTGACCCTTCCCGAGAGGTACTCCATGACCAACTCCCCTGCGTCTTCACCTCCCCGGGCCGCCCGACCCCGCGAGTACAGGATCGAGCCGCGCTTCCTCGCCGGCTCCACCCACACCGGCGACCCCGGTCTGCTCCCCTTGCTCGACGCGGGCTGGGCCCTGAGCCGCGATGACCTGGGCAACGTCCTCGTCACCTCGCCCGACCACACGGTCCGCCTCGGCTTCCTGCCCGAGGGCGAACGCGGCGACCTGTGGATGATCACCGCTCACGCCGATGCGTTCGCCCCGCCCGAGTGGCAGGTGACCCTCGACCTGTCCGCCCCACCCGAGATCGTCGGCGAGTTCACCGCCGCCCTCGCCGCCACCCACTCTGCGGCGCCCAGCTCCGTACTGCACGGCGACACGGGCGGCTGGGACATGACGGACCACCTCCTCGACAAACGCGGCTGGCGTCTGGAGGGCGAAGGGGCGACAGCCGTCTTCCGGTCGCCCGACGGGCTCCTGGCACTGCACAAGCGGCTCGGCTACCTGCGGCCCGAGACCGAGATGGCCGGCGACGCCGAGCGCTGGACGGTCGAGGTCGGCCCGCCCGGCCACCGCTGGTACGCCACCGCCACCTCGAACCTCCCCGACCACCTCCTGGACACACTCACCACCGCCATCGCCAGCCCGGCGCCCGTCCAGCGGTACCTACGGCCCTCCGAACTGGCGCACCTTCCGTCCCAGGCCACCGCGACGCCGACCGCACCGAGCCCGCTGGAGGTCGCGCGGATCCGGGCGGCGACCGCCCGCTCGACACCCACGCCGAGGGCGAGCGCCTCCGCGCTCGCTTACACCACCGCCACCCGGTCTGCGGTGCTTCCGACGCCCGCGCTCACCGGCCGAGCCCGCTGACCCGCGGCGAGGACCCTGCTATGCCCTACACGCCCGACAAGCCCCGCGAGTACCGGGTCGCTCCCCGATACCTCGCCAACGCGGATGCCGACGGCTCCGCCGCCATCCAGCCCCTGCTCGATGCCGGCTGGGCCCAGAGCCGGGACGAACCGGGGAACACCTTCGTCACCTCACCGGACCTACGCGCCCGCCTGGCCCACCTCCCCGAGGGCGACGGCCCAACGCTGTGGAAGATCAGTGCCGGCCCGGACGCCTTCGCCCCGCCGCAGTGGCTGGTCACCTTCGATCACAACACTCCGCCCGAGGCCGTCGAGGACTTCACCACCGCGCTCGCCGACGCCTATACCCTCGGCTCCAACGCCTACCTGAACCAAGACGACCGGGCGGTCGGGGTCGACACGTGCCTCCAACTCCTCTCCGACGGTTGGAGTCTGGGCCCGACCACCCCCTTCCTCACCTACCGGTCCCCGGACGAGCAGATCCGGCTCCACTTCCGCGAGAACCGCCTGCGGCACGCGGACGAGATGACCGGCGGCACCGAACGCTGGCTCTTCGAGGTCGGTCCGCCCGGCGGCGTCTGGTACGCCACCGCCTCCTCCCGCCTCCCCGAGCACCTCTTCCAGAGCCTCACCGCCGCAGTGACCGACCCGGCACCGGTCCACCGTCTCCTGCGGCACATCGACCTCGACCACCTGCCCGCCCAGGCCACCGCGACCCCAATCGCGCCGAGCCCGCTGGAGGTCGCACGCATCCAGGCCGCCACCGCCCGCTCCACCACGAGCCTCCGCCCGCCAGCCGCCCGCCTCACCTGCACCACGGCCGCCAGGCCAGCGGCTCCGCAGCCCGGCCTTGCCGGGAGCACCCGTTGACCGACCAACCGAACGGAAGTGACACCATGTCCGACGCTCCGGAAACCGCCGTTGCCCACGAGGCCGATGCCGCAGTCCCGCCCGCCGTCTGGGCTTCGGACGCGGCGCTCACCACCCAGCTCCACGATGCGACGCTGACCCTGCTGGATCTCCTGGTCCACCGCTTCGATGACGAGTTGGTGTTCTCCGAGGCCCTCGTCGGCGGCGGCGAGGCCGTCTGTTCCTTCAGCGACCTCGACGAGTCCTTCGCACCGATCATCGAGGCCGAGGCCGCCCGCCTGGTGGCCGAGGCCGCCGGCCTGCCTCCCGGCGGCCTGTTCGCTCCGGCGCTGCCGGCCTACCTCGCCGAGATCGACGCTCTGCCGCTGCGGCGCCAGGCGAACCTGGTCCTCACGGCCGCCGACTACTACGCCGTTGCCCCCGCACCGGCACCCCACCCGCGCATCGCGGCCTTCTACGCCCGGTCCACCGTCCGGCCACCGGCACAGACCGCCGCCTACACCGGCCCCGCAGACAGGCCGACCCCTGTCGGCGCTTCCCCAACTGCCCTGCACAGCCGCTGAATCCGCCAGCCCAAAAGCTGAAAGGCCATCCGATGCCCGACACCACCGCCCTCGACCATGCCACCGCGATGATCGAACGGGCCTGGGGGCAGCCCGTCGAGGTCCTCCACCGGCAGGCCGTCCGCAAGCCCGGCGACGATCCGCTCCTGACGTCGGTGATGCGCACCCACGACGCTCTCTCGCGCACGGACCGCGACGTCCTCACCTTCCAGGACCGTCTGCACGCGCTGACCCGGCCCGGCCGGGTGCTGGAGTTCTACAACCTCAACCGGATCACCGAGGCGGCGGCCGACCTTCGGGTGGCCCACGCCGAATGCAACTCCGCGCTCCAGTCGATCCGCTACGGCGTCGACGCCCGTGAAGCCGCGCTCAAGGCGGGCGCCGACCCGAGCGCCGGGCGCGTCCAGGCCGCCACCGCCCGCTCCACGCAGGCACCACGCCCCCTCGGGATGCCGGCCACCCAGCCCGCCCCGCCAGCGCCCACCAGCCCGCCGGGGCTGGGCTCGGGGCCTCGGCGGTAACGCCTGGTCAGTTACCGTCCGCGTCACGGTGGGTGCCGGGATCCGTGGCACCCACCGCGCGGGCCAGCTCCTCCAGCGTCATCTCCACCCGCCGGCTGTCCGCTGTGCGCATCTCGGCCAGGCGGTCCTGCGCGTACTCGGTAGCGGTCTTCGTCGGCACCGCCCACTGCCCGTCGGCGACCATCACGACATCGCCGATCGTCCACGGCCGCCCCGCCGCGCGGATCTTGCGCTCCAGCGCCGCGCCGTCCCGGCCTCTGCCCGGCTGCCCCATGTTCGTCCCCCTTCGGCGCCGTACGGCCCGATGCCGCAGCCCTGGTGTAGCAATCCGGCTCGTCGATCCATTCCGCACCTCCGATGCCCTGCCGTCCCGGTCCAGTTCGCCCACGGCAGACGGGCACCCTCCCGAAACCACTACGTACCTCGGCATGCCGCATGTCAAAGTACGGGTGTCGGGAAAACCCGCAGGTCAACGAAGGGACCGTCCCCCATGAACACGCCCAGCAACCTCCTTCCCGCCCCTCTCCGCCCCGCGATCGAGGAGCGCTCCTGGCTCGCCTCCGACCACTGCGCGGAGCCGGTGCTCGAACTCCTCGGCGCGCTCGGCTGGCCGATCGTCGACACCCCGGAGGCCAACATCCACTGCACGAGCCCCGACGGCCGCCTCTACGTCGGCTGGCTCCCCGAGGACCCGGGCGCCTGGCAGCGCGAGATCGTCTGGCGCGTGCGGGTCCAGCCCGCCAACGCCCAGCCGTGGACGCAGGAGTTCGGTATCCACACCCCGGCCGAGGCCGTCGCCGGATTCCTCGCCGCCCTAGTCGCCACTCCCTCTCGCTGACCCAGCTCACCCACCGAAAGGTCCTCCCCTGAAGCTCGCCATTGTCCTCGCTCGCATCACTGGTCCGGTCATCGCCGGGTCCGGCCTGCTCCAAGCCTGCTCCGTCCAGCCGAACTCCGCCGCCTTCATGCCCAGCCTCAGCCTGACCCTCTGCGGCCTGGCGATCGCCCTCAACAACGCCGACCAGCTGAACCTGCGCCGCGACCGGAATGTCGTCGCCCACCTCGTCAAGACACCCGAGGGCTCCCGTGTCCGGCAGATCGGCAACGCGCTGGGCCTGCGTGACGCCACTGTCGCCAAGTCGCTCGCCCGGCTCGCCGCCGACGGCCTCGTTGTCCGCGAGACCGAGGGCGAGTCGCTGCCGATGCGCTCCTACCGGCTGGCCGACTGAACCACCGATATCCGCGTGCTCTCCCCGGGCCCGACGCCCAGGGAGGTGTCCGCCGAGCAGCAGGGAGACCGCCACGAGCGCCCATCGCGCCGAGTTCCACGCGGTGGTGGTCACCGCCACCACCGAGCACCACGCGAGCTGCTGCATCCTCGTCAGCCCTCGCCTGCGGATCGTGCGCGCCGACCAGGTCCGCGCCGGGGACCTGATCGTCTCCGGCTTCGAACCCACAGGGTCCGGACGGTTTCCCCGGACCGGATACCTCGCCCCCGGCCCCTACCGGGCCCACCCAGAGAGCTACGACCCGACCTGCGGCTGCGGTGTCTGCGGCCTCCCCGAGGTCGACGGCCCGGACGGCACCGTCGTCCTCACCACCGGCCAGCCCTGGGACACCTGCGACCCCTGGCCCGCCGACGACCTCATCCTCATCCAGCCCCGCCACCGCCTGCCCGCCCGGCCACCGGCTCCCCCCGCCGAGCGAATCGCCCCACCGACCACGAGGACCTGAATGGCCGCCCACCGCGCCCCGCTGACCAACCACCACGCCGACGAATCAGCCTGCCCGCCGGACCACAGGCACACCAGCACCGGCAAGCCGCTACACCCCAACTGCCCCGGCCGCTCCTACTCCCAGGCCATCTGCACCTGCGGCACCTGGGAGTTCAAGAACTCCGGCAAGGGCTACGTCGACGAATGCCGCAAACGCCACCTCGCCACCCACCCCACGCCCGCCAAGGCGCCGAAGGTCCTTCGCGACCTGCTCCGCCTCGACCTCCCGTAACCACAACCACCCCCGTCCCCCGTCCCGTTCAAACCCCCTGGAGAACCGCCATGCCCGAGTACTTCACCGTCGGCCACCTGCTCGCCCAGCTCCAGAACGTCGACCCGAACCTGCGCCTGCGGTTGGCCGTGAACCCCGACTGGCCATTCGCCCACTACATCGGCACGGACGTCATCGTGCGCGACGGCATGGCGTTCATCGCCGAGGACGGTCAGGAGGGCTACCTGCCGACCTCCGTCCGCGAGGAACTTGCCTGGTCCTGACCGCCATCGTCCCGGTCCCGAAGAAGGAGAAGCACATCACCTCTCACACCGACCTCAGAACGCCCCACCCACTCGACCACCTCGCCATACGGCCGATGCCGCACGGAGTCCGCGGCGCCCTCGTCCGCACTGCCCCCGCCTCGCCCGGAGCCCCCATCAGCGTCCTGTGGCTGCCCGCTGACGCCCCGCAGCTTCCTCTCGGCCGCGTCAGCCTGCGGTGGGAACCGGCCGCCTGCGCGGGCTGGGACGTCACCGCCCGTCTCGGCCTGGCCACCACCGAGGTGCACCTCGCCTCCTGGCTCGCCGCCTCTGACGACTGGCCCCGCCTCGTCCACCCAACGGTCCGCGAGGCCACCGGCCTGTGCTCCGCCCTCGCCGTCGCCACCGCCGCGCTCAACCTCGCCAACCGGCTCGCCACGTCCTGACCATCACCAGCAGAAGGCCGCCCCGCGCCGAACCGGCAGGGGCGGCCTTGCCGTACGTCCACCCCCTCGGGCAGCGCGTACGCTCGTCACCGAACAACGGAGGAGGACACGATGGCCGACGACCAGCAGCTCTGGGGATATCCCGAGGTCGCCGCCCACCTGGGCATCAGCGTCGGGGCGGCCCGTAGCCGCAAGAGCCGGAGCGCTCTGCCCGCCCCCGACGACGACAGCATCCCGGACCGGCCCCGCTGGAGACCCTCCACCTTCCAGAACTGGAAGCCCGTCGGCCGGGGCTTCCGCAGCGACCTCCACAGCACGCCCGGCCCCGAGAACCCCGCACCGAGCTGACCGTCGAGCAAGGCCAGACCGTAGAGAAGGACGATCCCTGCCCATGACCGACCGCCTCGGCCGCCGGCCCACCGGGCTCGCAGCGTGCTGCTGCCTCGCGGCCCTCGGCGCCGCCATCGCGATCCTCGCCGCGACCCACGACGCCTACACGGTTGCCGCGCTCGGCCTGTTCGCCACCGGCGGCGGCGCGCTCAGCGCCTACCGCCTCGCACGGGCAGCCGACATCCGGACCAACCAGCTCGTCCTTCAGCGGCTGCGGCAGGCGCCCGCCCTTGGCACCGACGCCTTGGCCGCTGAACTCGCCCATCGCCCAGCCGCCGTCAGGCTCAGCGTTCACCGGCTCACCGCGAGCGGCAGGCTTCCCGCTCCAGCCGGTCCGGCAGAGTCAGAGCACTGACCGAAACGAAGAGGACCGCCACCGATCCGGTGGCGGTCCTCTTCGTTGTTGTCTGCTCGCTATACCGGCGGAGGGTGCTTATTCCTCGCGTGTCGTATTCCCTTGAGTGTGATCAAGGTGATGGTCGAGGGACCAGTGCCTTCCCTCCTCGCGTGCTGCTCGTCCTGACACTCCTCCGGGTGATTGACGTACTGATCCGCTGACGGCTGGTCAGTCGCGGCGGTACACCGGGTGGTACGAGAGACCATCACGTCAATCCGGAGGTCCACGTGCACTTTCAGCGATCCGCTGTACGGCGAACGGTCGCCGCGCTGGCCGTCGTGTCAGGGCTGGCGCTCCTGACGCCCACGACCGCCACGGCCGCCGGGCAGCCGCCGAAGCCGCGCCGGCTCACCTACGCCTACGTCACCAGCCTCGACGGCCACGTGTACGTGATCGACACGAGGACCAACAGCGTCCTGGGGATCGCGACGACCACCGTCGGCGGTGGCGCCGACCAGGTGGCGGTCACCCCTGACGGTGCCAGCCTCTACGTGACCAACGCCTTCAAGTACGTGTCGGTGGTCAACATCGCGAAGACGAGCGCCACGAACATCCCCTTCGACAACAGCGAACTCTCTCCCGACATCCTCTACGGGGAAGCGATCGCCCCCGACGGCAAGCACGCCTACGTGGCCGTCCAGAACCCCTTCCACGGGGACAAGGTGTCGGTGATCGACACCGCCACCAAGCAGGTCTCCGCCACCATCCAGGTCAGCAAGCCCCACCAGGTGGTGATCAGTCCCAACGGCAAGCGCCTCTACGTGAGCGGCGACAAGGGGGGCAGCCTGTCCGTGATCAACACCACCAACGACCAGGTCATCGCCACCATCCACCTCGACGAGCCGGCCAACGGTATGGCGATCACCCCCGACGGCAAGCACCTCTACGTCACCGGGAACAGCGGGACCGTCTCCGTGATCAGCCTCGCGAAGCGGAAGATCGTCCACACCATCCCCGGCGCCGGCACCGGCGGCGTGACGATCAGCCCCAACGGCAGCCGTGCCTACGTGGTCGGTGTCCGCGTCAAGAACAAGTCCACGCAGGGCAAGGTGTCGGTGATCAACACCACCACCGACGCGGTCACCAAGACCATCCCCATCGGCGACTCCACACCTGCCAACGGGCCGGGCCGGTACTTCCTTCCCTCGGAGGTGGCCGTCACCCCCGACGGAAAGAGCGCCTACGTGGTCGGCTCCTACGGCCACGGGACACCCCAGGGGACGGTGTTCGCGATCAACACCGCTACCGAAGCGGTGACCCCCATCACCGTCGGCGCCGGCGACACCATGGGGGCGGCCACCGGCCGGCTGTGACGGCGACACGAGCACTCCGGCAGATCTCTGCCGCAGCCCGTGGGCAGGTCGATCTCAGCCTGGTCGGCGTCGACTCCACACGGTCGCCCGCGCGCAGCGCCACGCGGCCGGGATGGTCGTCGACCCGGAGCTGCTGCGGGATCTGGAGAAGGTCGCCACGGACGAAAGCTTTTCCGTTCGGGGCGACCCGCTCCACGGCGCACGCTACACCGCCTCCACCCCACCTGATGACTCTTCACGGCTGCATCAACACTCTGCGCAACCGTCCGCGCGCCCCCGCAGCGTCCGTGGTGTGGGCAGGCCGCACGAACCCCGGTGTCGGCAGTGAGCCGGGCACGGGGTGGCTGCTGCCTGCCCGGGTCTTGATCCACTTCACCCACAGAGAATCCACAAGGTTCCTTGCAATCCTCGCCGCAGTTTCGGCGGCGAAAGAGGGGGAGCACTTGATGTTCTCGAGGAAACGACTCTGCTCGTCTGTGGTGGCGCTGATCGTGGGACTGACGGCCTCGGCGTGCGCGGGGAACGGCAGCGTCGCGGGTAGCAGTGCCAGCGCATCGCCGCCCTCCGCGGCAGGGGGTTCGACGGCACCAGGCCCCGCGGCGACGGTTCCCATCACCATGGGCCACCAGGGCAGTTCGCCGTATCGCCCGATGGTGATGGTGTCGGTCGGCGGGGGGCCGGCGGTTCCGGTGCACCTGGACACCGGGTCCAGCGGCCTGGTGCTGGCGGCCAGTGCCGTAGGTTCCGGGGTCCGTGACACCGGGCGTACCTCCTCGGTGCACTACGGGAGTTCCGATGCGGGCAACACCCTGAACTACCGGGTGGCCGATGCGACTGTCACCTTCCCCGGCACGGGAATTACGACGCCTGCGCCGGTCGCGGTCGGCGTCATCGACCAGGATGCCGCCGATGCCAAGGCGTTCCAGGCCCAGAGCGGCGACAGCGGCGCCCAGGGCACCCTCGGCATCGCGCTGGGTGGGCCCACGCCGGAGTCGAAAGAGTTGATGTCAGTGCTCACCCAGTTGGGAGCACCGCATTCCGACGGGTACACCGTGGCGCTCACACCCACCGGAGGAACACTGACGCTCGGTGCGCCGAAGCAGACCGCGAGCAGCGTCGTGTTGCCGCTGACCAAGGCGGACGGGACATACGCGGACGGGCGCCCAATCTGGGAAAGGCTCGTGAACTTGTGCTGGCAGGCCGGTCAAGCTCACGGCTGCGGACCGACGACCCTCGATACCGGCGCCCCCGCGCAGAAGCTTTCCGTTCTTCACGCGCAAGGGGACGTTCCGCAGAACAACGGCGTGATCGCCCAAGGCACTCGGGTCACCCTGGCGGCCCCTGGTGGCGGTCCCGTGTTGGAGGACGTCACCAGTGGCTCCGGTCCATCTCCGGACACGAACACTAAGGTCAACTCCATCACGGATCAGTCCAACAGCGGGGTCCGGTTCTTCCTGGTCAACACCGTCGGCTTCAACCGCATCACCGGCCAGGCCGTCATCACACCCACGTCAGCTCGGTGACGGCCGACTGAAACTTCTCAGAGGACGGTATGTAGCCCCCTGTCTCAGTGGTCGGGAACCGGACGGCAGGCTCAGAGTCGAGATAGACGATGCCTGCCGTCAGCATCAGGTGCGCTGCACAGGGAGATCCACCGCTCGATCACGTTGCACCTGACGCAACATCGTTGCATCGCTTACGAACCCCGGCCCTGACACCGGGAGAGCGGGCCGGCCCGGAGTCGGCCCCCCTCAGAAATCAGCAGGCCAGCGACCTGTGCCGGTCACGCCGAATGTTGCATCTGATGCAACACCGCTCGTTACTCCAGGTAGAGCCCGGCGAAGATCCCGTCGAACCCCAGAGCGATTCGCGCCTGCTCCAGCGTGGGGTAGTACGTCCAGCTTGGGGCGACGAGCATCGCGTCGAAGTCCTTGCGGGTGATCTCCGGCTCGAGCCACTCACTTCCGCACCGGCAACGGATCCAGACCCGGCGGCCGTGGTTGATCAGCAGCCAGTCCCGGCGGGCCCGGCAAGCCGAGCAGGTCACCGGGATGCCCCGCATCGCCAGCTCGTGCGGGCACTGAGCGCAGCGGACGGCGCCCGGTCCGCTGGGCGGCTGGGTCTCGTATTCCAGTTGGAGCAGAGGATCGCTGGCAGCCGGGGTCTGCACGGCGGGCGTGGTCGGGCTGGCGGTGGGCTGTTCGGCGGTTCTGGGCACTGGCGTGGTCTCCGTTCACGGTGCTCGGCTCATGCGTAACACCTGGTGGAACCGGCTGTCGAGGGGTTTCGGGGGCGGGCCCGGCGGACCGTGCAGCGTCCGTCGGGCCCGTGGGTCAGCGGCGTGGTGCCGGACGCGAGGGGTCGGTGGCGGGTCGAGCTGGGGTCGTCGGCACGGTGCGGGTGTCAGCCCGGCCGGGCGCGGGCTTGGTCCGGGCGGTGCCGGCCTTCGTGGCGGCGGGCTGTGCGGGGATGGCGGGCAGGTGGGCGATGCGGCGGATGCGCCAGACCAGTACGTCGGTCGTGTCGCGGGCGGTGTCGAGTTCGCGCCAGGAGGTGGCTTCCTCCAGGAGGGCCTTGGGGTCCAGGCCGGCCTTCTCGGCTTCGGCGAGTGTGGCGGCCAGGGCGTCGTGCTTGCGGCTGGTTCCCCTCTGGTCGTACGGTTCGCCGATGGCTGCGCGGATGGTGGCTTCGTGGCGGCGGCGTTCGGGCTCGGGCAGCGCGCGGCCGTTGTCGCGTATCGCTCGCATCGGTGTGGTGGCGGCCTGCTGGTAGGCGGCGCGCAGGTGGTCGGCGGTCTCGCGTGAAGCGGCGGCCTGCTGGGCATGGCCTCGGGCGGAGTGCCAGCGGGCGGCGGCCAGGGCGACCAGGACGAGAGTGGAGACCACCATAGCGGTGGTGCCGCCGTCCTCTCCCCTTCCCAGCGCACCGCCAGCGTGGACTATTCCGCGGGCGGCTGAGCGCAGGGCTCGGATGTCGGCGTTCTCGGCGCGGACGTGGCTGCGGGTGGCGCGTTCGAAGGCGCGGGCGGCGTCTCGCAGTTCGGCGCGGGTGGTGGCCGGGGAGGTCTGGGCGAGCGCGTCGAGGAGTTCACCGGCTCCGACGAGTTGGGCGCCGGCCTCGTCGTCTCCCTCGTCCAGGACGGCGACGGCGCGTTCGGCGACTGCTGCGGCTTCCCGGCGGCTGCGGGCGGGGGCGGAGCGGTCGGTGCGTGGCTCGCTTGGTCGGGGTGACGGGGTGTTGGCGGGGCCGTCGGCCAAGCGGCGGCGGATCCGCGGCAGCGAGAGATCGAGGCCGAGCTTGGACCCGGAGAACCAGATGGGCTCCTGGTTCGCGTTGCGGTCGCCGGGCAGGGCGACGTTGTAGCCGAGGACGTCGCCGGAGGGGGCGTGGCGGAGCTTGACCCGCAGGCCGGCCTCGCGCAGGCGGGTGAGGAACTCCTGCTCGGTGGCGGCTCCGGCGACGGCTTGGCGGACGGCTCGGCGCAGGGTCTCGCGTGGGGTCTCGGTGCGGCCGGTGCGCTCGGCCTTCCACCGTTCTTGGCTGGTGGGGGTCTGGGCGGCGGTGCCGTCGCCGGGGGTGAGTTGCCGCAGGCCGTAGTCCTTCTCTATGCGGCGGGCTTCGGCCTGGGCCTTGGGCCGGTCGAAGCTGAGGTTGGCGAGGCGGCCGTCCTGGCGGACCAGGGTGGCAGCGATGTGGATGTGGTCGGGGGCGTGGCGGACGGCGACCCAGCGGCACGCGGCGGTGTCGCCTTCGGGGGCGATGCCGGTGGCGTGGACGATGCGGCGGGCGATGGCGGCCCACTCGGTGTCGTCGAGTTGGCGGTCTTCGGGGGCGGTGCGGACCGAGCAGTGCCAGATCTTCTTGGCCGGCGCGCGGTCGCCGAGGGCCTTGACCGGCTGGTCGAGCTGGTCGGCGAGCTTGGCGACCTGGTGCGATTCGGGGTTGGGGCCCGGGTCGGGGGCGTAGTCGTTCCAGGAGGCGACGAGGTGCTGGTTGGTGTGCTCCTCGTGTTTGCCCGGTCCGAAGAGGTAGTTGACGAGGGGGAAGCTGCGGTCGGTGCCGATGCGGATCTTGGGGATCACCGGCGGACCATCCAGGCCACCGCCTCGTCGACCGCGTCGAGGGAGGCTTCGACACGGGCCAGCAGCTGTCGAAGCCCAGCGCCCGGCTGCCCGCCGGCGTTGACGTAGTGCGCGAGCTGGTTGAGGTTGTTGCCGACAGCGCTCACCTGGCGGTTGGACTCCATGAGTTCCTGGATGCCGCGCCGGTAGTCGGCGACTGCGGCAGTCGGGTCGTTGCTGGTGGCAGCGGCGATGACGGCTGCGGCCGTGTAGCCGCCGGGGGCGAGTTCGGCGTGCTTGGCGGCGTACTGGAGGAGGCTCCACTCGGCGTCGCTGAATCGGGGGCAGACGCGGTTGGTGCGCGGCATGCTCTGGCGAGAGCGTCGGCGAGCGGCTGCACGGTCGGCTTCGGCGGTCGGCGGCGTCGGCGGTTCCTCCCCTGTGGTCGGCACCCCTGGGCCGACTCCCCGGTCGATGGCAGGCCCCCCTGGGTCTGCCGACGACCGGGGTGCCTGCGCCCCCTTCGGGGCGGGGGCGGGGTAAGGACTCCTTACCCCATAACTTGCTCCCCCAGGAGGCTGATCGCGGTCACTGTCCGGTGCCGGGATGGCTGTGGTCGGCTCGGCGTCGGTCACCGGCTCGTCTCCGTGTCCCGCTGCTGGATGTCGCGGACGAGATCCTCGATCCAGTCGATCGCCAGGACCGGGTGGTGCAGGCTCCACGGGCGGGAGTGCCGGCCTCGTTGGACCGTCCGGGTGCCATCGGAGCCGGTTTCGACGCGGTGGAGGTGGCCGCGCTGGCACAGAACGGTCAGCCAGGAGTCCGCCTCAACCCAGGTGGCAGGCGTGGTGCGCATGGTGGGGCTCCGGTTCGGTGAGGTGGGGCGTCGAGGTGGGCGGGTGACCGGTCGGGGTGACCGGCTCGGTCACCCCGACCGTCGTGGTGAGGTCAGTCCCGGCTGACGGTGACCGGCTGACCGTGCTGTTCCCGGAGCTGGGCCATCAGCTGGGTCAGGGTGTCGCTGGACAGCGGGATCCTCTGACCGCGGATCGCCCCGGCGACCACCCTCCGGGTCAGCTTGTCCTCCGCCTTGACCGCCTCGCGGGCGATTTCCAGCAGCTCCTCGGTGTCCAGGTCAGCGCGCCGGTCACCGCTGTCCCGGTCAGCCGGGTCAGTGACCTGCGGCTGGGTGACCGAGGGGCTGACCGGCTGACCCGGGAGTCCCGGAACACTGACCGGCTGGGCGGTGACCGGCTCCTCCTTGGCCGGTCGGTCACTGACCGCCGAGGCGCTCTCCGGCTGACCGCCCAGGTCAGCGCGGTCGGTCACCGTGACCGTGACCGGCGTGGCCAGGGTCAACATCGGCCGGTCAGCCGGTGCGGTGACCCAACCGCTGACCGGCCGGGCAGGGGCGGGCTGACCGGCGGTCAGCGTGACCGGCTTGGCCAGGGTCAGCATCGGCCGGTCAGCCGGTGCGGTGACCCAACCGCTGACCGGCTGGTCGGCACCGGAGTGACCGGAGGTCAGCTGCGCGCTGTCCGTACCGTCGGTCAGCGCGGTCACCGGCTTGTCCCGGTCAGCCGGGTCAGTGACCTGACCGCGCTGACCCTGGCGGCTCCGGTCACTCTGGCGGTCCCGGTCGGCATCGGTGACCGGCCCCCGGGCGATGAGGATGTAGAGGTGGACGGCCCCGGCCAGGGCGAGCGGGGCGATGGTGGACAGGACCGCCACCACCGTGTCGCCCAGCCGCAGACCACCGGTGGTCGCGTCCTGCTGGTTGAGCCTGACCGCGTGCAGGGCGTTCGCCCACAGGCTCGCGGTGGTCGCCGCGCCGAACAGTGTCCAGCAGTAGGCCCGTGCTGGCAGCGGTGCGTCGCGCATCACCAGCAGGGCTCGCACCCCGTAGGCGATGAACCCGTCGATCACGAGCGGGAAGACGAAGGTGAGCAGGCCCCGGACGTGGATGGCGACCGCCATCTGCTGCAGCGCGTCGTACGACAGCGCGCACCCGGCGGCGCCCAGGGCGATCACGACCGCCCGGTCCCAGCCGGTGATGTGTGCCGAGGTCGGTGCGGTGGCGGTGGCGGTGCTCATGCCGCCGTCCCGAAGTCGTCGCGGTCCAGATGGTCGTCGTTCGTCCCGGGCTGCTGGCTGGTCCGTGCCGCCTGCTGCAGTTGCCGGTTGCGGATGGCTCGGCCGGTCTTGCGGTAGAGCTTCAGCGCGTGTTCCTCGGTGATCTTCAGGAGGCATGCGACTCGTTCGACGGTGACGCCCTGGCGGTATCCGGCGAGGACGACGGCCTTGCGCTCGGCCGTGGTGAGGTGGATGTCCCGTCCCGCGAGGGTGGCGTTGACGCGGGCGTAGTCCAGGCGTTTGGCGATCTTGTCGTGCAGGGGGGCTCGTTCCTCCGGGGTCAGGCCGCCGCGTATGCCGTGGGTCTCGTTGCCTTCGAGTGCGGCGTCGAGGCAGGCGCGGCGGACGGGGCACTGTCCGCACAGCGACAGGGCGGTGGTGATCTTGTCGGTCTCGTCGGGCTCGGGGAAGAAGGTGTCCGGGTCGACGGGGTTGTACTCGCTCGGGTGGCAGACGGCCTGGTCCTGCCAGGTGTGGTCGCCGAGCGACCGGTAGCGGGCGGGGCTGGTCGTGCGGGTCATGCGGGTGCTCCGATCGCTCTCCGCGCGCAGGGCGGCGTCGGCGGAGAGGTGCGCTGGGTCGGTGAAGGGCGAGGCGGCGCGCTCGGGGGCGCGGCCGGACAGCGGCGGGTCAGGCGGCGCGCTGGAGGCGTCTGCGGTCGACCTCGTCGAACTCGACCCGGGTGGTCATCTGGGCGAGTCGCGAGCTGACGCGGTCGCCGAGGTGCACCTTGAGGTCCCTGATCCGCAGGTTCGTGGTGATCAGGGTCGGGAGCATGTGGTTGTACCGGCGGTTGATCAGCCGGTAGGTCTGCTCCTCGACGAACTCGCTCGACTTGGCGGCACCGAGGTCGTCAAGGATCAGCAGCGGCACCCGGCTGTAGGCCGCGAGAACCCGCTCGCCGTCCGTGTCGGAGCTGGGCCGCAGCTCCGCGTAGAGGTCGGCGGCGGTGGTCGCGCGCCAGCGCACGCCGATGCCGGCCTGCACCAGCGCCCGCACCGCGCCGTACGCCTCGTGCGTCTTCCCAGCCCCGACCACCCCGGCCATCAGCAGGCTCGGGCCGGTGGTGAGCTGTCGGCGGGCACCGGTGCTCGGGGCGACAGCCTGCGCGGCGACCTGTCGCACCCAGGCCAGGACCTGCGGGTGGGTCGCGACCGCGTCCCGGTAGCGGGGCAGCATCCCGGCGGACAGGGCGTCCAGCGCCGAGAACGGCTCGGGGTCCTCGGGTCGGGCGTCGACCACGGCCTGGTCGATGCCTCGGGAGGCCAGGATCCGGGCCATCCGGTCGAGCACCGTGGTGCTCTCGGCGAGGGTCTGCGGGTCACGGGTACGGCGCATCACAGCTCCTCGGCGTAGGCGGTGGCAGCGTCGACCGGGTTGGTCCACGCCTGGTGAGCGGGCACGTTAGGCCGAAATCCCGGCCGCGCCAAACCTGCGCCCCGTGCGTTCATGGCGTCGTTGACCAGACTCGGCAGCCGGGAGGGGTGGCCCTGGATCTCGGCGAACCGCCGCAGCCCGGCGCGGACGTGCTCGGCTGCGATGCCCTCGGCCAGCAGCGTCTTGACGACCTTGCCGAGGTGGGCGATCACGCTGCCCGGCGGGCGCTCGGCGCAGGTGGCGATGTACTCGGCGACGAGCTGGTTGGCCGAGACGGTCTCGTCGGGCGCCTCGCGCCCCGTAGGGAAAGAAGATCCAGGATCCAAGATCCTAGATCCAGGCGCCGAGGGCTCCGGGAGATCTCGGAGAGCTTTCGCCGAAGCCTCGGCGAAAGCCGTCTGACCTGCGGTTTTGTTCGAGCCGCCGACGGGCTCCTGGCCGAGGTCGAGCAGGGTGTCCTGAGCGGCCGCAGGGGCGGGCAGCGCAGGGGTGGGAGGCGCCGACGAGGGCGCGATCGGCCGATCGAGGACTCCCGGGGTGTTCGCCGAGCCCTCCCCGAATCCTCGGGGAGTGTTCGACGAGGGTGCCCCGATGCCGAGGGAACCCGCGGGGGAAGCGGCGACCCGCTGGGTGCACGGGCCCTTGCAGGGGCCGCACCGTTCCGGCGCACAGTGCGGGCAGGAGGGCAGCCGGGACAGGCTCGGCTTGTCGATCTTCTGGTGGCGGTCCCAGGTGATGTAGTGGAGGTACCGCTTGCCGTCGCAGCCGGTGTACCGGTGGATCAGGCCCGACCGCTCCATCTGCATCAGATGGTCTTCGACGTCGACCGGATTCTGGTCGGCGCGCACCACCCAGAGCTTGCCGTAGATGATCGCCGCGTGGTCCTTGTGACGGCCTCGGTCGTCGCACTCGGTGGCCAGGCCGAAGAAGGTGCGCTCGGCATAGATGGTCAGCTCGGCAAGCGTCTCGGACTGGTACGCCTCCGGCTTGACCGGTCGGATCCGCGACATGTCAGCGCCCCCGGCCAGAGGATGCGAGCGCGCCGGTGGTGAGGTCGAGCGTGTGCGCCCGGGTCCAGTCGGCGGTCGGCCAGACCCGCAGGATCCAGCGGGCCGCCACCTTGGCCGTGGTACGACTCAGCGCTATCGGCTCCCCGGCGGCGTCGGTCGCCCGTGCGTGGGCCTCCGGCCACCGCCTGGCCGGGTCCGTGTGACTGACGCGGATGCTGACCGCACCGGGGATCATTCCGGCGAGCTGGACGGCGAGGCGGTTCTGTCGGTCGCTGTCCGGGCAGGTCAGGGTTCCGCTCACGGCGGTGGGCATGCGATACTCCGTTGCTTGTAGGAGCGCGATGCGGCGGTTCTCGTCCAAAAGCCCCGCCGCTCGCGAGTTGTGAATTGGTGCCCTCATGGGTGCCGGCCCGGCGTCCAGGAGTTGGTAGCTCCCGGGCGCCGGTCGCGTTTCGCCCCGGCTTCGTGGTTACGGCGGCCCGTTGGCCATAGCCCCTCTTCTCCTCCCTCGGCGGCTCCCGCCGTCTGCGGGACCAGCACCATACGAGGCATCCGGGCGATCAGTCCAGGGTGGTTTCCACCCCTCGCCACCAGCGGATATCAACTACTGAGCGACTGCGTGCGGGAACAACGTACACTGCAGTTGCGCTGCTTCGTCAACTGCTGTGTCGATCAAATCCGCCCGAGGTACCAATCCGCACACTGCAGTGGTTAGACTCGTCGGGACGACAGGAGGTGGGCATGACCGAGAGACCGCGGCGGACCTTCGCCGAGCGGCTGGACCATCTGTTCCGGGAGGTCCACCCCGACAGCCGTGGCCCGTACTCGTACGCCGAAGTCGCCCAGGGCATCAAGGCGGCGGGCGAAGGCGCGATCACCGCAAGCGGGATCCAGCAGCTTCGCACGGGCACACGCGGCAACCCGAAGATGGCGACGATCAAGGCCCTGGCTGACTTCTTCGGCGTTCCCGCCGGCTACTTCTTCGACGACGAGGTCGCCGAGCACACGGAAGCCGAGATCCAGCTGGTGGCGGCCATGAGGGACGAGAAGATCGCCCAGGTGGCGCTTCGGTCCGCCGGCCTGTCGACGGCAAGCCTCAAGATGGTGCACACGGTCATCGCGCAGGCCCGGCATCTGGAGGGCCTGCCAGCTGGGGACGACTTCCCCGGCTTCGATTTGAATGAGTGACCTACGCGCGTCCACGCAGAAACGGCCGTGGGCGCATTCGAGCTATTGACTCGAATGCGCCCACGGCCGTTTCTGCGTGGCGCTTTAATCCGACTGCATGAGGACGATGAACCGTGCGTTCGAATTCCTGAGCGGCGCAAGGGCCATGATGTGAACCGCGATCTCTTGATCGCCGTGATGTGGGAGCCTCAGACGGCGCTCATGACCGTCGGGATGCTCGACCACCTCAAGCCTGTCCCAGATCTCGCGCGCCTCGGGGTTTCCCGCCAGAACATCGCGCTGGAGCTGCTTGAGCGGCTCACTCTCGGGGTGCTGACCGCAAGCGAAGCGGATCTGAGCCAGGAAGGGTCTGGCCCAGTCCTCTCTCCAGTTGACCAACTGCTCCCGGGCTTCCGGATAGAGGAAGGCCCACCGCATGAGATTGGGTTCGTAGGGGATCCAGGGGAACCAGTCGGCTTGCGGCTGGTTGTGCCCAAAGATGTTCCAGGCTTCGTCGGAAAGGTAGGCCGGGTTCGGGAGCTGAGAGCGTTGTGGTGAACCGTGCGGCGTTCGAGGTTTGCAGGTGGGGAGGGTGAGCGTTCGCACGCAGGTGCCCGTGACCGCTTGGGCGTGAAGCAACGGGCCCCTTGGTAGAGAGCTGGTTGTCGAGACCGCTTTCGCCCGAGGAGGCCCGTTGCCCAACCAGTTCAGCACTCCCGGTGCCGGCGAGTCCACTGCGCTCACTCCGGGGTGTGACTGCTACGTGCACCTGTACGGGGCGATCGGGGAGGGGCACCGCGCGCCGCGCTACGACAGCGACATGACGGACGCCGAATGGGCGGTGATCCGCGGCGCGATGCCGATGCCCGCCTGGCTGGAGGGGAAGGGCGGACGCCCTGAGGCGCACTGCCACCGGGGGGTGATCGACGCGGTGCGCTATCTGGTCGACAATGGCGTCAAGTGGCGCAATCTACCTGCGGACTACCCCTTCTGGCGGGCGGTGTACGACTTCTTCCGCCGCTGGCGCCGCCACGGCTACATCCGCGAGCTCTACCAGCGCTTGCGCCGCACCGAGCGCAAGAAGCAGGGCAAGGCGACGGAGCCGAGCGCGGGCATCATCGACTCTCAGTCCGTGGACGGCTCGGAGACCTGTCCGGCCACCTCACGCGGCTTCGACGGCGGCAAGCTGCGCGACGGGCGCAAGCGCCACGTCCTGACCGACACCGGCGGACTGCTGCTGGAGGTCACCGTCACCGCGGCCAACGTGCACGACTCCAAGGCCGCCCCGGAGTTGCTCGAGGCATTCATGGCCGAGCCCGGACGGCTGCTCGAACTCGTGTGGACGGACTCCGCCTACCAGGGCCAGGAACTGGCCGACGCCTTCGCCGCGCACGGGGTGAGAGTGGAGGTGGTCAAGCGCACCGACGGAACCAAGGGGTTCAGGGTACTGGCGCGCAGGTGGGTGGTGGAGCGCACGCTCGGCTGGCTCTCGCGCTCGCGGCGCCTGAACCGCGACCACGAGCGCCGCGACGACCACCACGTGCAGATGGTGTGGTGGGCCGCCTCGATCACCCTCGGCCGGCGGATGGCCCGCCAGCGCCTGCACTGGCCCGAGTTCCGCCCGCACCGGCTCCCCGCGCCGGGCCCGGCGCGGGGATGAACAACCCGCCCGGCACCCGCCCCAGCCAGCCCCTGGCCTGCAGCGCATAGGCCCGGTGACGGACCTTCTCGATCTCCTTCAGCCGCTCTGCGTCCCGCCCCAGCGCGACAGTCAACGCCTTGACCGCCACCGGGGCACCCGCACCCGCGACCACATCGAAGACCTGCCGATAGGCCCCGGCCAGCACCTCCACGCCCAGGCCCGGCTGCCACGCAGGCGGCCGCGGATCGTAACCCGTCCGCAGGACCGAAGGCACCGCGGGCACTGCCGGCTCCGGCACGCCGTCCCCCGCCTCGTGCGGCGGCTGCGGCGGCACTTGCGGTGCCGTCACCGGCGCCAGCGCGCGAGCGGTGGGCGTCACCGCAGTCAGCGGCTGCACCATCACGGCCTCGGCCTCCTCCGCCAGCGCACGCAGCACCTCCTCCCGGCCGATCCGCGCACACTCCAACCGCTCCTGATGGACAGCCACCTGCTCCTGGGCCTCGCGCAGCAGCTCCTGCCAGGCATCCAACTCTTCCCGGGCCCGCGCCTCACGACGCTCCAGCAACGCAATCACCGACGGCACGAACGACACCTCCACCACCGACCCAACCAACCGTCAGCTGGCTGCCCTGAAGAAGCCATCCACACACCACCGTGCTGAGGAAACCGCAGCTCATCGAGCTACAGAGCGGTTCACCACAACGCTCTGACTGTCAAGCAGCTTCTGCATCGGGGCGTCCAGTGCCTGGATCGCCCGTGCATCGGCGCTCCGGCGCGGCGCCGGCGCCCGATCCGTAGCCCGCAGGTAGAGGACGCCCCGCTCGGCATCGGACAGCCGGAGCGTGAACGCCAGACGGTCGAGGAAGTCTGCGGAGAAATTCGCCTGTCGGCCCAGTTCCAGCTCGCGGTACCACCGATCGCTCACACCCGTGAGGCGAGCCACTTCCTTCTGGGACAGCCCCGAACTCCGCCGCCCATCGCGAACCAAGCCAGGGATGCGCTGGGGGTCCAGGCGACCGCGCCAATACCGGAGCAGGTCACCCAGGGACTCAACTTGCACTTCCCTCGGATGCGCCGCCTCGATCATGGTGCTCATAAAGAGCTATTTTACGGGGGCGCCGCACCGTCTTCCCTATTTGATCTTGTGGCTCATCTCACGCCAAAAGCGACGAAGTGTCAGAAAATCTTGACACCAAGATCAGTATCACTGAACGTACACAAGCCATTGCCCATGGGCCGGACTGGGAACATGGCTCGCATTCAAACATCAGTCGAACGGCCACCGTGCACTCCGCCCTACAACTGGCCACAAGGGCACTCGCCTCAACCCGATGCGAAATCGCGCTCTGCATTCAATATTCAACCAAAGCCACTGTCCTGCCACACTCCGTGAGCGGAACCGCCAGTTCCCGGAAGTGAGACTTCCTCCTACCTCAGGGCATGGTGAGCAGGCGCCGGTTCCCGGAAGCAGCAGTTCCGCACAACGTGCTCGTTGTCTGAAGTGGTGCTTCCTGCCCGGCCTGTGACTTGGTTGTGCAAGAAGGAGCGGGGAATGTCTGGACGTTCGGTTCTGGTAGTCGGCGGAAGCCGGGGAACGGCTTGGAGGTGGCTCGGCAGATGACCGAGGAAGGCGACCGTGTCGCAGTCACCTACCGCTCGGGCGAGCCTCCCTTCGGGCTCTTCGGAGCTGGTGCTGTGATTCCCGTCGACGGCGGTGTCGCGATGGGCCACTGACGCCCCGACAGCGACAAGGCACGCCCGTCGTTCCAATCACGACCGACGACCTCACCGGCTGTCGGCGGGTCGGTACGCACCGCCCTGTGGCCGACTCGCTGTCCATCTCCCACCCGCTGCACGCGACCCCCTCTGCTCGGCCACCCACCGGCCGACACGCCCCAGCGACCGTTCCCTATAAGGGGAGATCATGGACAAGAGCCAACTGCGGGCGGCCTGCGAGGAGCGCCTCGCACGCCTCGAACTGCCCCACCGCTTCGGCACCCAGCAGCTCCGCCAGGCTGTCGCCGCCATGCGCGGAAAGCCGATCGTCCTCCGCGCCCTGCCGAACAGTGCTGCGGACGCCCCCTGCGGCATCCGCGTCGAGACGCCCACTGCGGACGTCCTGTTCGTCGAACAGGGGACATCAGCCGCCCACCAGATGCACATCCTGGCCCATGAGATCAGCCACATCCTCTGTGACCACCCAGGTTCGCTCGCCCTCGGCGACGACGTCACCTCGGCCATCGGCCTCAACCCGACACTCGTTCAGCGCATGTCCGGCCGCACGGCCTACACCACCACGGACGAGCGCGAGGCCGAACTGATGGCCACCCTCATCCGCCAGCGCGTTTACCGCGAACGCCTCCTCCCAGCACGTCGGCCCACAGTCGCTGACGAACGCTGGGACGCGATCTTCGCCTGATTCCGAAGGACCGACCATGATCAGCGCCATCTTCGGCGGCATGCCCATCCTGCTGCTGGCCTCGTCGCTCTACTGGGCGTTCAGACGCCGCCCCGGCCAGCGTCCCGCCGGCACCTTGAGCATGTCCGCCTTCCTCGCGTGCTTCGCGGTCGCCTTCAGCGCCTACGCCCCAGCGATCCGTGCACTGGAGGACTCCGTCACGCCGGACTTCTCCCGGCTGGTGAGCAACTCGGCGACGCTGTCCGCCGCAGCCAGCGTCGCCTCCGTGCTCCTCTACCTCAACCACGATGCCGCCGAGGCGCGCCGTCGGGTTCGCCGACGTCTCCAGCTCCTCACCACAGCCGTCATCACGATGGTCGTCGCCTTCGCGATCACCCCGAACAGCCTCAGGTGGAGCTCCGCGGAACTCCACGGCCACCTCGATGAAGCGCCCACCTCCCTGCACGTCTACTCCGCCGCGTACATCGCCTACCTCGGGTACGCGGTTTACGACTGCCTCACTCAGACCTGGACCAGGTCGCGGACCGCGACCCGGGCGAGCCAGCGGCTCGGTCTACGTACGACCGCAGTCGGTTGCATCTTCGCCCTGCTCTACACGGCCTACAAGGCCACCAACGCCGTTGCAGCAGTCTTCGGTTGGGACGCCGTCCCTGGCGGCCCGCGCTGTACGAGCCTGGTCACCCCGGTGTCCTGCGCCTTCAGCGTCACCGCGCCGGCCATCGGCGTCCTGCTCATCACCGCAGGCTTGACGCTCCCCGTCGCGATCTGGCCGATCACGCTCTTCCTCCGCCGTCGATGGGAGCGCCAGTCGATCACCGATCTCGACCCGCTCTGGGAAGACTTCACCGCAGTGCTGCCCGAGATCGTCCTTGAACCCGACGCCACGACGGACGGCGAGGCCGACTTCCTGCTTCACCGCCGCGTCGTCGAGATCAACGACGGCATCCTCTCTCTGCGGCCCTACCGGTCGCTCGCGGTACACCAGGCCGCCGCGCGGGAGGTGGCCCGGCGCAACCTGGCTGGCACCACCGGCGGGGACGCCATCGTTGAGGCGGCTGTCCTGGCAGCAGCCATCCGGGCCTTGAAGGCAGGCAGCGAGCCGGCACCGGAGCGAGCACCTCAGGCCCCCGGCACCACCGCCCGCGCGGGAGATCTGCGAGCCGAGACGGTCTGGCTACGCTCGGTGGCTCGGGCGTATGCCGCAAACGACGTCGTCCGAGCGGCAGCACACGAGGTCCCGACACTCGAGACCGCGAAGGGATGAGCATGAACAATCCGCTCCAGGACCCTGCCTTCTTCCAGGACCCTTACCCCACTCTCGCGTCCCTTCGGAACGCCGCACCGGTGATGAAGATGCCCGGTGGCCAAGGCCGGCCCGGCTACCTGGTGACCGGCTACGCCGAGGCCCGAGCGGCGTTCGCCGACCCGCGGCTGTCGAAGGACACGACCGCCTTCTTCGCCGGTAAGGACACCGGGCGGAGCCTGCACCCGGCGGTGTCCCAGAGCATGCTCGCCACCGATCCGCCGCAACACACCCGACTCCGGCGCCTCGTCACGAAGGCATTCACCCCGGCAGCCGTCGCACGGCTCCGCCCGTACATCGCGAGCCTGGTCGACAAACTGCTCGACCAGTGGACGCCCGGCGAGCAGATCGACGCCATCCAGAGCCTCGCCATCCCTCTCCCCGTCACGGTGATCTGCCAACTGCTGGGGGTTCCTGAGACAGACCGTGAAGAGCTGCGCGTCTGGTCGAACGACCTGTTCGCGGCCGGGCAGCCTGAGCGGATCGACTCCGCGTCGCATCACGTCGCGGGTTATATGGCTGACCTCATCGCCTCCAAGCGTCGAACACCCGACGATAGCCTGCTCACTGATCTGATCCGAGCCCGCGACGGCGAGGACCAGCTCAGCGAGGACGAACTCCTATCCCTCGCTGTTCTCCTGCTGGTGGCCGGACACGAGACAACCACCAACCTGATCGGCAACGGCCTCCTGGCCCTGCTCCAGGCCCCGGCCTCGCTGCACCGCCTGCGCCAGGAGCCCCAGCTGGCGGAGGCCGCTGTCGACGAGCTGCTGCGGCTGGACTCCCCCATCAGCATGGCCACCTTCCGTTTCACCACCGGGCCTATCAACCTCGGCAACACGGAGATTCCGGCTGGCTCTCCAGTACTCATCGCGCCCGGGGCCGCGAATCGCGATCCCACCCGATTCTCCGAGCCGGACCAACTCGACCTCGACCGGAACGCCAACGGGCACCTTGCATTCGGGCACGGCATCCACCGCTGCCTCGGGGCGCCGCTGGCTCGTGCCGAGGGTGAGCTCACCTTCCGAGCCATCTCACGTCGCTTTCCCCAGCTCCGGCTCGCCGTGCCCAGTGCCGAGCTGAAATGGCGACATACACGGCTCATGCGGGGCCTCGAGGCGCTTCCGCTCCTACCTTGAGTCCGTCCTCGCGCTGTTGCGTGACCGGGCGGATTCGGCGGTAGCAGCCAGCCAGGCTGTGGAAGGGCGCCGCTGTGGCACGAGGGATCACATCAACACTGAGTTCGCTACCTACGTCCCGCTCGCCACTCGCTCGCCGAGCGGATCGCCGCGGTATTGCCCGCCACGAAGTCGGCCAGCTGCGGTGGCATCAGCGCGATGGCGGTCAGGGCCTCAGCGGTGAAGGGAATGCGCACGACCTCGTAGCTGCCCCGCTCGGGCTTGCTGAACTCAGTTCTGGTTCGCACCTGAAGGTCCATCTCCTTGAGCCGGGCGGCGAGGATGCGCTGGACGCCGATCCCGGTCTCTGACGGCGGCCATGACATCCTCCCTGCTGGCGGCCACTTACGGCGCAATCTACGGCCTCGGGATTCCCCGCGTATGGCCAGATATTTCTCCCCGCTCGCCCCGATTGGTCCCGCTCGGCGACGCTGGAGCGGGTGAAGAACAGCAGGGAGATCATGGAGATCCTGGAGGCGTACGACCTCACAGGTAGTTACCGTGCTGCGGCCGAGTTGGCCGGGTGCGACCACCACACGGTGGCCCGGTACGTGAAGATGCGCGAGGCCGGACACGAGCCGGGCCAGCGCCGGCACCGCGCCCGGGCGATCGACGACTACCTTCCGAAGATCGAGGAGCTGGTGGTCCGCTCGCAGGGCCGCATCCGCGCGGACGTGGTGCACCGGCGGATCGTCGCGATGGGCTTCACGGGCGGAGAACGCACCACCCGCCGCACGGTCGCCGAGGCGAAGGCCCAGTTCAGGGCCGGTCAGCGCCGTGTCTACCGGCCATGGGTGACCGAGCCCGGGCTCTGGCTGCAGTACGACTTCGGCGACGGGCCGGTGATCAAGGGCCGCAAGACCACGCTGTTCTGCGCGTGGCTGGCCTGGTCCCGGTTCCGGGTGGTGATCCCGATCTGGGACAAGACCCTGCCGACGGTCACCGCCTGCCTGGACGCCACGCTGCGGCGGATCGGCGGAGTGCCGGCCTACGTGCTCACCGACAACGAGAAGACGGTGACCACCGACCACGTCGCCGGGATCGCGGTCCGCAACCCGGAGATCGTGGAGGTCGCCCGGCACTACGGCACGACCATTCGTACTTGCGTGCCGGCCGACCCGGAGTCCAAGGGCGGCTCGGAGGCGACGGTGCGGATCGCGAAGGCCGACCTGGTGCCCAAGGACGTGAACCTGCGTGAGGAGTTCCGCACCTTCGGCGAACTGGAGGCCGCCTGCCGCGAGTTCTGCGAGGAGGTCAACTCCCGCACCCACCGCGAGACCCGACGCAAGCCCGTCGACCGCCTCGCCGAGGAGCGCCAGCGGCTGCACCCGCTGCCGAGGCAGCCGTTCACCGCGGCGTTCGGCACGACCCGCCGGGTCAACTGGGACGCGACGATCTCGGTGGAGGCGGTGCGCTACTCGGTCCCGCACGAGCTGATCGACACCCGGGTCTGGGCCCGCTTCCACGGCGAGGAGCTGGTCGTCACCGCCGTCGATGACCGCGGCTCGGCCCGCGAGGTCGCCCGGCACCGGACCGGCAAGCCGGGCTCGCCCGTGCTGGACGACGCGCACTACCCGCCACGCGAGAACAAGGAAGCCGACCGCACGCCGAGGGCCACCAGCGCCGAGGAGGTCGCCTTCCTCGCACTCGGCCCCGGCGCCGCGTCCTGGCTGGTGGAGGCAGCGGCGGCCGGCACACGCCGGATCAAGGCGAAGATGGCCCAGGCCGTCGCCCTCGCCAAGCTCTTCTCCGCAGAGGAGGTCGACCGGGCGCTTGGCACCGCGGCGGTCACCGGCCGCTTCGCGGACAAGGACCTGCTCTCGATCCTCGACTACCAGGCCGTCCACGGACAGGCCGAACCCACCCGCCGCAGCGAGGAGCACTCGCTCCAGCCGGGCACCTCCGCCTGGTCCTCCTTCGGCCTCAACACCCTGCTCGACCACGACGAAAGCGACCCGTCCTGATGGCCACCCCGCTCCGAACCGTCCACGGCACCAACGGCGACCCGCTGGCCGAGGCCATCGAACTGACCAAGCGGCTCAAGCTCCCGCACATCCGCCGCTCGCTGACCGACATCATCCCCACCGCCAAGGCCCAACGCTGGGACCCGGCCGAGGTGGTGAGGGTCCTGCTGGCCGAGGAGGCCGCCGGCCGCGACCGCGCGAACCTGCACACCCGCCGCAAGCGGGCCGGCTTCCCCAGCGGCAAGACCTTCGGCGACTGGGACGAGACCGCCTCCGCGATCCCCCGGCACACCCAGGACGCGCTCAAGTCCCTTGAGTGGGTGGGCCGTCGGGAGAACCTGTGTGTCTGCGGCCCGTCGGGCACGGGCAAGAGCCACTTCACCGAGGCGCTCGGCCAGGCCGCGGTCGAGTCCGGCATGACGGTCGCCTGGTTCACCATCGAGGACCTCGGCGTCCTCGTCCGCCGACACCGCGCGGACGACTCGATCGCCCGGGCACTGGCGAGGATCATCCGCTCGGACCTCATTCTGGTGGACGACATCGGCCTGCTGCCCGTCTCGCCGGACGCCGCCGAGGGCTTCTACCGGCTGGTCGACGCGGCCTACGAACGGCGCTCGGTCGCGGTCAGCAGCAACCTCCACCCCTCCAAAGCGCACATGTTCCGGCGAACCTGTGCCAGGCAGCGCCGAAACGTCACAGGTTCGGCTGCGGCCTCGCGGCATCGGCGCTGTGCCTGAAGGCTCCGTCGGTGAGGACGGGCACGATCGTGCTGGCGTCGAGTTCGGTGGCGACGGCCACGTCGTCGGCGAACCCGCTCCGGATCAGTTCGATACCTGAGGAACAGGCCGCCACGGCAGCGCTGACATCGGAAGTCTGCGTGAAGCAGGCCCTGGCGGCGGCTGCCTCGGGGGACAGCGGGCCCACGCCTTGCGACCCCAGTTCGGCGATGATCGCCCCGGCGCCCAGCAGGTCCTCCAGCGCAGGTCGCAGGGTTCCGTCCGGCCACCGCTCACCAGCGGCGATCACCACCACGGGACGTTCCGCAGTCCCATAGCGGTGCCGGGCCAGCCATCGTCCAACAGCTGTGGCATTACGCAGACAGCCCGCCACCACCGTCGAATCGCCTGCCGCCGCGGCGATGGCGGATCCGTTGGGTGAGGGCAGCACGAGTCGGGGTGTGAACGGGGCTTGCCGCAGTGCCGCCGGCGACAGGGACCACGGCGAGGTCGAGGTGGCGGCCCGCCGCCCAGCGGCCAGCACCGCCGTCCTCGCCTGGGCAAAGGCGGACGCCGTCTCATCGCGCCAGGCATAGGGAAAGACCTGGGTCCCAGCCTCGACGGCGACGGTCACCGATGTCGTGAACGACAGCACGTCGACCACTACCAGGCAGGCGGCGTTCTCGGCCAGCTGCTGGGCACCGGTGGGGCCCCAATCGAATCGGACGCCGTGCTCTTGCTGCAGGAACCAGTCACTCATGATCACCGAGTATTTCACCGATTGGATCACTGGGGTGGCCTGTTTACGGGCCCGGCAGCCGTCCGGGATCGACGTGGTCGGCGAGGTAGATGAGGGTGGCCTGGGGATCCATGCCGAAGGCGGCGGCGACGAGCTTGGGGTCCATCGTGTTCACCAGGTCGACCAGGCGGGTGCTGCGGATCATCCGTGGCGGGAAGCCGCAGTCGTCAAGTACATGGGAGAGATAGGCAGTTGAGGCCGGGCTCTGCCCGGCCTTCGTTCCTTTGGTGACCATGACGTGGGGGTTGTCGGTCCGCCAGGCCACTCGGTGGGCCAGGCACCGCTGCAGCACGGTCCAGGAGGCCGGGTCGAGGGGGACGGGATGGGGCCGTTTGCCGAGCCGGACTGTTTGGGCGACCTCGTCGATGTCGCCGACCTGCAGCATCCGGGCCTCTGCGCTGGATGCGCCGTGCAGCAGGGCGAGCACGCCCACCAGGGCCTCGTGCGGGTGCACGCGCTCGTCGGTCGTCCAGCGTTGGAAGAGCTGACGCTGCTGGTCGAGGGTGAGGGTCCGGCCGCGGAAGCCGTTCGCTTCCTTGACAGTGAGGGTGAGGGTCGGATCGACCAGCACCAGTTTGTGGGCGCGGGCGAATCGGAAGAACTGCCGCAGCACCGTCAGTCGGCGCTTGCGGGCCTTGGGCAGCGTTGCGAGGAAGGCTTCGATGTCGTGCACATCGACGAGAGCCCAGTCGTCCTTGTTCTGCTTGGTGGCCAGGAAGAGTGCCAGGTCGCGCATGGTGGCCAGGGCGGTTTCCAGCGTGTGGTCGCTGCGGGGGCGGGTGCCGGCTCGGCGGGCCCGGTCCTGGGCTCGCATGCGGGAGGTGTCGAACGCCGACACGGCCGGCCGCATCGAGCCCGGCACGGCCTCGATGCGGCGCCGCCGGCGGCCTGCGGCCAGCTTGTCTGCCTGGTCAGTGGGCAGTGCCAGGCCGTTGCGGGTGAAGAAGTCCTCCAGCGCGCGGGCGAAGGAACCCATCGACCTTCCTGGCCTTCGTGATCGTTCCAGCAGGGCCTGGGGCGAGTTGGAGTGCTCGTCCTGCAAGAGCCGTCCCAGGTCGGTGACGAAGCCACAGGCCCGCGAGACGCAGTGCCGCGCGGCGATGTGGGCGACGAAGTCGCCCAGCCAGGATGGCGGTTCGGAGAGATGCTCGCGGAGGTGTTCGGCGCGGATGAACGGCCGGCCGGGGTGCTTCTGCCAGCAGGCCGAGCACAGTCCCAGTCCCTCATGCCGCCGCAGCTGCCCGCACTCGCGGCAGACCTGCGGCGGCTTCTTCGGTGATCCTGGATGGGAGCACGGCCCGCACCAGCCGGTCGCCGCGCGCAGAAGACCCGGCTTGCCGCAGCGCGGACACGGCTGCTTGGCGGCCAGGCGCCGGGATCTGTTACGGCAGTCGCGGCACAGCGGGCTGTCCGCGGACCGCACCGGATGCCCGCACTGCCCGCAGACGCGCGAGCACAGGATGCACCGGCCGGTGTCCTGCTGCAGCACCCGGGCAAGACCGCAGGACGGACAAGTCGCCTTGGCAGCCTCTTCCCTCATCTTTCGCTCGCAGCGGCAGCAGTGCTCGCGGTCGAGGAACCCGACCGGGGCGCCGCAGGTGACGCAGTCGCGTTGCTTCTTACCCATCAATACCTGCCGTCACAGGGGCGGCATCGACCGGCCACGGGCGGAGGCGGCCTGCGGCAGGTCGGCGACCGGTCGAGGCGGCGCGATCGGCCGCTCGACTGGGGTGGTGTCGACCTCGATCAGGTCGTTGGGGGTGCACTCCAGTGCGGTGCACAGTGCTGCCAGCGTGGTCATCTTCACCTGCGAGGGCTCCTTGGTGAACAGCGCCGACACCGAAGCCGAGGACAGCTCCAGGCCGGCCCTCTCGGCCAGCAGCCGCCGCAGTTCGGTGCCCGTCCATACCTCGCGCTGGGCCGCGGCCATCCTCAGCCGCCATTGGATCTTCATGCCGTGGAGTCCTTCCCGGTAAGCTCGGCCAAGGTGCTGGCGACGGCCCGCTGATAGGCGTCCTCGATGAACGTTGCGGAGGGCCGGACGTATCGCATGGTCGAACTGACCGTCCAGTGACCGAGTAGCTGCTGGATGGCCACGAGGTCGACGCCGCGTTCGTAGTTGTGGGTCGCGCACGCCCGCCGCAGGGCATGGGGGCTGAATCGCTCGGCGGCCGGGCGTCCTTCGAGTTCCATCAGATACCGCAGCCGGTTGCGGATGGTCCCGCGGTGCAGACTGCCGCCGGACTCGTCCGCGAACAGGACAGGCGAGTCGGGGAACTTGGGCCGCACGTCCTCCAGGAACCATCTCAGCACCAGGTCCAGGCCGTCGAGCATGGGCACCCACCGCGGCCGCGGGCCGGAGGTGTGGGCTCCCTTGCCGAAGCGGACATGGAGTTTGCCGAACGGGCCGCGGGTGAAGTGCAGGTCCGGCAGGTCCAGCAGCGAGGCCTCCTCCGAGCGGAGGCCGGCGTGATACAGCGTCCGGAACATCGCATAGTCCCGGGCTGCGGGTCCGTACTTCCGGGCGGTGGCGATCCGCCGCTTCATGAAGTCGAAGAACTCGGTGACCCGCTCGGGCGTCGGGGGCGGCAGCAGGGCCGGGGAGTCGTCGCCGACATGCCGGGAGGCGTTGAACTCATCGACCGGGCAGACCAGTCGGACACCAAAGGCAGCCTCGATCTCGGCTGCCTTCCGGGCCTGCAGGAACCGGTGGAAGCCCTTGAAGATCTGCACGTACTCGCGCCGGGTCGACGTTTTGCGGCCCTGGACCGCGAGATCGCCGACAACGCGGTCGATGTCCTCGGGCGTGACCTCCCACGCGGGGCGGCCAAGCGCCGTGAGGGTCCGTTCCAGCAGACCGATGTCGTTGTCGATGGTCACCGGGCTGAACCCTCGGGCCCGCCACGAGGCGACGAACGCGTCGACACAGATGGTCTGGAAGCGCCACGGGTCCGTGGTCAATGGTTCCTGCGGGACGGCGCCGCCCGCGATGACCTGCAGTCTCGCCTCGCCCATTGGCACACCTTCCTCGCTCCTGAACCATCAAGGCAGCACCTGGAAAAGCCACATGCCGCCATGAGATTCAACGAGGACAGCAGGAGAGGGATACGGCCAGGTGACAGGGCAGACTCCCCGCAGGGAACAAGTGCCAGCCCCAGATGGGTTCGACGAGATCATGCCCAAGACCCTGGCCACCGCTACGGTCGACCGGCTCATGCACCACGCCCACATCGTCGTCACCCAGGGTGACAGCTACCGGCTCACCCAGGCCACCACCGGCAAGGGAGTGAAGCCCTTCAGCTGACCAGCACCTCATTCAGGCGGGGAGATTATCTGGCCGCCACCGGGGCGGTCCTGAAGACCGCAGGTGGGGCGAATCTCTGGCCGCCAGTGGGGCGAGCGCGATGGCCGTTGACAGGTCTCCAACTCGTCAGTCACCAAGAGCACCAGTTGCGGCGGGTGCACGGTTGCACCCAGTTCCTCGAAGAGATCCCGGTGCAAGGCGGCCTTGACGCTGCTGTCGTCGTCCGCTTGATCAGTACCAGCTGGTCCCCATCAAGCAGGACCGCCCTCGCGCTGCGCTTCACGATCTCCGGCATCTGTGGGTTCCTCGCTGCCGTTCGGTGGACCGCCGCCGCATGGACAGGGAGCAAGCAGACCATGCCTCAGCCCCCCTCGGCCGCGAGATACTTGAAGTGGCTCATCAGAGCAGCGGTATCGGTCAGATCCGGTAGCACCGCACTGGCACCAGCTCGGCGCAGTTCTGCGGCGGAGTTGACCCCTGTAGCGACGGCGACAATTTCAACCCCGTTCGTTAGCGCTGCCTCAACATCCCGCGGGGTATCGCCGACTAGCGTCACAACCGTCCTCCCTGGAACGGTGTACGCAGCGCGGATGCGGTCGCAGGCCACATGGACGAGCGCTGCCCGCTCAAGACGGTCAGCGCCGTACGCGCCGACCTCCAGGTCCACCAGACCGTCGAGTCCGAACGCGGCGAGCTTCAACCGGGCATTCGCCGCGATATTGCCGGTCAGCACGGACGAGATGATCCCAGGCTCCTTCCCAACTGCGGTCAGGACATCCCGGGCACCGGGCAGCGCACGGCCGCGCTGTCGCAGTTCCTCGGACCGTTCGCGGCCGGCGGCCTCGAGTGCTGCCTGCACGATGTCCCAATCCGGCTGCACCAGTCCGTCCCGGTCGAACATCTCTCGCATGATCAGCCGATCGGTCCGCCCGTCCGTCACGGCGGGACCTGAGGGCTGACGCCGAGCCACAGCCGCGAACGCTGCGCCGTATATCTCCTTGCTCACACCCGCGTTGTCGATGAGCGTGTGGTCGATGTCCCACAGGACGATGAGCGCCATCCGGCCAGCCTAGGCAGCGCATCGGGCGCGCGTCGCCTGCCGCACGTCCCAGGACGTCCTTGCGGGTCCTGACGGAGTCCGATTGGATATGCGGTCTTCCCTCAAAATCGGATCTGTTCAAGGGATCTGAAGGGACACCGGTGGACAGGTGGCGCGTGGAGTGGGTTCCGGAGCCGTGGGGCTGGGAGGCCCTGCCGGGATCGAATGTGTCCGGGGTATCGGACCTGGCGGGTCGGGTGACGCAGATGGGGTTACGGCCGGGCGATCCCGTCTTCCTGGCCCCGGATTGCCGGGTGGACGTGGGTCTGCTGGACTTCGTCCGGCGGTCACGGTTCCAGGTGTTGGAGCGCGAGACGAAGCGGAACTACGTGACTGACATCCGGCTGCTGCTGGACTTCCTGTGGTCGCGGAATGTGCGGTGGGAGCAGGCCAGCCCGCAGGATCTGCGAGATTACCGGGCCTGGCGGTGTGATGCGCCGCAGAACCCGGCACGGATCAGCGGATCGAAATGGAACCGGGAGGCGGCGGCGTTCACGCTGCTGTTCCGATGGGCTGGGGTGACGCCGCTGCCGGTGGATGTGGGGCTGGCCCGGGATCGAGCTCCGGACAGCGGGAGGGACCGGGTGTCGTGGCTGACGCCCCGCACGTGGCGGCTGTGGACGGACATCGGCCTGCGGGGCCGCACCCGCGAGGGAGTGGTGGCGCCGGGGTGGGTGGGGCGGACCGAGACGCGCAACGCAGCGTTCGTGGGTCTGCTGGTCAGTTCAGGGCTGCGGCGGCAGGAGGGCGGAGCACTGCTGACGTTCGAGGTGCCGCGGGTGCCGTTGCGGCGGGGCCGGTACTGCCATGGCCGAGTCCCAGGGGCGCTGACCCGCTCGAAGCGGGACCGCACGTTCTACGCGTCGGTGGACGCGGTGCGGCAGGTGGAGGCGTACGAGGACTGCGAGCGGGCGTGGGCCGTCCACCGGGCCCAGCAGTGCGGCCGATACGAGCGGCTTGCGGTGATGCGGCTGGTCACCAGGGTGACCCAGGGCCTGCAGCCGCGGGTGCACTGGGTGGACCGTGACGGTGTGCGCGGCGAACGGGCGCTGTCCGCGTTGTCGTGGCAGGAGCGGCAGTGGCTGTTCGTGGAGGGGCCCGAGGGCCCGGAGCCGGCGTGGCTGTGGCTGACCGAGCAGGGGCTGCCGATGGTGCCGCACTCCTGGGAGGGTGTGTTCCGGGGTGCGAACCTGCGCTGCGAGGAGGTCCTGCGTCCCCCGGTTGAACGGGTGAGGGACCTTCACCAGGCGTATGCGCCCTATGCCACACCGCACTCTGCCAGGCATTCCATGGCCTTGTACATGCTCGTCGTGCTCAACGAGCTGCTGGAGCGGCGCTATGGTCTGTCGGCCGCGGAGCGGCGGGACTTCGCCCTGCTGTTCGGCGACCCGTGGTTCCTGGTGCAGACCCTTGTTGGGGCATTCGGACGTCGAGCTGACGAAGCGGATCTACTTGGCTCCGGTGATGCATCTGCGGCTGACGTCGATCCTGACGGTGGCCGGGGACGGCCCCGCGGGGCACGGGCAGGACCTGGACACGGTGTTCGCGCGGATCGCGAGCGAGACGGCCGGCATCCAGGACATCGACGCGCGGATGGAGGCGGTTCGGTGAGCGGCCGTGGGCGTCGCGCGTCGCTGCCGCCGACGGACTTCCACTGCGCGCCGCCGCTGGCGGCGGACGGGCTGCGGGTGACCTTCGTGAACAAGGCCGGATACGCGACGGTGTTCGACTTCGCGACGCTGCCGCTGGCCGAGCCGTTCCAGCGCTCTCTAGCCGCGGTGTTCGCGGCCCGCAGCCGTGGCTGGACCAGTCGTGCGACCGCGAAGGGCTTGTGGGGCATGGTGGGTGCCTTCTCCCGGTTCGCGGCCTCGCTGCAGCCGCCGCCCGCGGATCTGGAGGATCTGACAACGGGCGCGCTGCGGCGCTGGCGGCTGGCGAACGTCGGCACCCCGGGTGGGCGGCAGACTCTGACGGTGATTCGGGGGCTGCTGCGGCTGGATCCGCGGATGCTCGCCGGCCCAGCCGCAGAGGAGCTCGCTCGGCGGATTCCCAGGCCAGACAGCACGACACGGTCCTACGAACCTGAGGAGTTCGACGAGATCAGGCTCATCGCGCGGCGCCATTTCCGGACCGCGCTGCTGCGGATCGAGGAGAACGAGCGCCTGCTGGAGCGTTGGCGGGCTGGGGAGACGGCCGAGGGCGGTCAGGAGTGGCGTCTGGGAAGGGTCCTGGACCACCTGGCCCGCACCGGCGACGTTCCTCGCACGCCGCAAGCGGGGAGCCGGGGCAACGTCACCAACCACCGGCTGCTGGGCGGAACGTCACGGGACCGCACGTGGGGGCGGCTGTTCTTGTCGCGGTCGGAGCTGACCAGCCTGGGGGTGCTGCTGACCGCGGAGTTCGGGTGGAACCTGTCGGTCTACGACCACCTGCCCGTGCCCCGCGCCTCCCCGGCTCTGGCCGCGGGGGAGGCGGTGACCTACGAGGTCCGGATTGAGAAGCGCCGGGCCGGGGCGGGCCACTGGTTCTCCCGCGAGTTCCACACCGACTCCGGGCCGCACTCCCCGGGCCGGCTGATCACCCAGGACCCTGGCCGCGACCCGCACCGCGCGCGCCCTGGCCGAACAGCTCGCCCCCGGCACCGACCACCTCATGGTCTGCCGCAGCGCCCACCTGGGGCGCGAGCACCACCATCCGGACCGGCCCCGCCCCGTGGGCCCCCTCGCGTTCGGCCTGACCGACGGCGATTCGCAAGCATGGTCGGTGCGGAACGGCATCGCCGGGCAGCCCTTCCGACGCTCGCGACGGACCGCGGTGACCGAGCAGGGCCAACCCCTGCAGCACACGCACCGCACCCAGGAACGCAGCTACGTGCTGCCCGACCAGCGGATCCAGCACGAGGCCGTGGAAGTGATCGCGGCCGGCGCCACCGACGCCCTGGACCAGGCCCGCGAGGTGACCCTCGCCGCCCACCTGACGCAGCGCGCGGACCCCGCACACCAGAAGACCGCGACCGCGGACTGCGCGGACCCCGACGCCAGCCCCTGGCCCGCGCCGAGCGGCGGCTGCGCGGCCTCGTTCCTGCTCTGCCTGGCCTGCACCAATTCCCTATAGCGTCAGCGTGTTGAAGCGCTACAGGAGGAGTGCCGGGTGTCGCGGTGGCGAGTGTTCTGGGTGGGTCGGGACTGGCTGACGATGTCGGGTCCACCAGGAGTCGGGGCGGCGGATTGGGAGATGCAGGAGGGGGATGCGGTATTCGTTGGGCCGGGTTTCCGGATCGATCCGCTGCTGTGCCGTTTCGGGCAGTCCTCGGTCTTCCGGGGATATGAGCGGGAGACGCGGCGGAATTACGCAACGGACATTGTTCTGCTTCTGACCTCTCTGTCCGCGCGGGGCCGGCACTGGACGGATGCGAGCGAGAAGGATCTGAAGGATTACGGGACGTGGCGGCTGGACGCGCCGTCGAACCCGGCGCGGGTGGGCAACTCGAAGTGGAACCGGGAGCTGGCGGCGTTCACGGCCCTGTACAAGTGGGCCAAGGACCAGGGGTACGTGTCGGCGAGTCCGGTGACGATGCGCCAGGTTACCGACACCCGGGGTGGCACGCGGGAGGTTCCGGACGGGCTGAAGAAGCCGATGGTGTCGGACATGCACTGGCTGACGCCGCGTACGTGGCGGCTGTGGACGGACATCGGCCTGCGCGGTCACACCCGGGACGGGGACGTAGAGCCGGACTGGCTGGGGCGGCTGGAGGATCGGAACACCGCGTTCGTGCGGCTGGCGGTGTCCTCAGGGCTGCGGCGCCAGGAAGGCGGTTCGCTGCTGACATTCGAGGTCCCCGGCACGCGGCTGGGCAACAGCCGCTACTGCCGCGGGCGGGTGTCGGGGGCGGTTACACGCTCGAAGGCATCGCGGACGTTCTACTGCTCGACCGAGGCGGTGCGCGACATCGAGTCGTACGTGGAGTCCTCGCGGGCCTGGGCAGTGCGCAAGGCCCAGGCCCGTGGCCGCTACGACGAGCTGACGAATGTGCGGCTGGTCACCGAGGTGACCCAGGGGCCCAAGCGCAAGGTTCGTTGGAGGGACCGGGACGGCGTCCTCTTCGAGGGGTTGCTGGACTCGTTGACCTGGCGGGAGCGGGCGATGCTGTTCACCGAGGGTCCCGACGGTCCGGAGCCGTTGTGGCTGTGGCTGAACGAGGCTGGGCTGCCGTTCCAGCCGCACTCGTGGGAGGCGGTGTTCCGCACTGCGAACCAGCGCTGCCGGGCGGCGTTGGAACCGCTGGCCGATCAACGGCGCGACCCGCACAGGGTCTACTCGCCCTACGCCACCGTGCACGGAGCGCGTCACAGCATGGCTCTGTTCATGCTGGTGGTGCTGAACTCGCTGCTGGACAGGCGCTTTGGGCTGAGTCCGAAGGAACGCCGGGATTTCGCCCTTCTCTACGGCGATCCGTGGCACCTGGTGCAGGGGCTGTTGGGCCATGCGACCCGGCAGGTCACGGTCGAGACGTATCTCGCGCCGGTGCGGCACCTGCAGCTGGAAGCCCTGCTGGCGGAGGCCGATGAGCCCTTGTCGGCGCCGTTGCCGGATCTGGACGGGCTGTTCACGAGGGTGGCTCGGGAAGGGGATGGCATCCAGGACATCGAGGATCGTCTGACGCCCCGCCAGGCGGGGGTCGCGTCGTGACCACGATGGACACCGAGGAGAGGAACGGCCATAGCGAAGGCCGCGGCAGGGGCAGGAAGGCGGTCCTGCCGCCGACCGATTACACCGCCCCGCCAGTCCTGGATCCGCTGACCGGCCTGATGGTGCGCCACCGCGACCGCGACGGCCATACACGGGACTACGACTTTGCCACGCTGCCGGCGCCCGCACCGTTGCAGCGGTCCCTGGCTGTCCTGTTCGCCGCCCGCACCCACGGCTGGGGCTCCCACGAAACCTCCAAGGGGAGCTTCCGGTACCTGCATGCGTTCGCGACGTTCGCCTCCCAGCGCGCCCGGCCACCGGAGGACCTGGACGAGCTCACCGCCGCCGCGGTGAAAGCCTGGTGGGAACAGCAGAAGCACACGTCCGGCGGGCGCGAGGTATTCCGGAGCGTCGCCAGTCTGCTGCGCGATGATCCCCGCCTGCAGGCGGGTCCGGTTTTCGAGGAACTCGCCCGCCGCGTCCCGGACCTGCCGAGCAAGGTGGAGTCCTACGCGCCCGCGGAGTTCGACCGGATCCGGCTGGAGGCCCGGCGCGTGTTCCGAGCCGCGCTGCTGCGGATCGAGCAGCACTCCGACCACCTGGATTCCTGGCACCGCGGTGCCTTCGCGCCCGGCACCGAGGACTGGGCCCTGGGTGAGGCCCTGGACCTGATCGCCCGTACCGGCGACATCCCCCGCTACAAGCGCGGGGAAGTGAAGATTCGCTACCGCCGCGCGGTGGGCGGACGCTCCGCCGAGGTGACGTGGAAGCGGCTATTCCTGGACCGGATGGAGGCAACCGCCCTGGGGGTGCTGCTGATGACCGAGTTCGGCTGGAATCTCTCGGTGATCAACGTGATGCCCACACCGAAGGCCGCCCCCGACGCCGGCCCCGACGGCCGGCCCACTTACCGGATCCCGGTCCGCAAGCACAAGGGCGGCCGCTCCGAGACCGAGAGTGCCACTGATGCCGGTGCCGACTCCCCAGGCCGTCTGATTACCCAGGCCCTGCAGGCCACCCGCTTCGCCCGCGCCTTGGCTCACAACCTTGCCCCCGGCACCGACCGTCTCCTGGCCTGGCGCGCCCACTGTCCCCAGCGGGTGATCGAGAACCCGGCACGCCGCACTGCCGTCGGTCCCATCCGCCTGGGTCTCAACGACGAGGATGCGGCCGGGTGGAAGAAGCGGACGGGCACGGGCTCGCCGTTCCAGCGCGGACGGCGCACGGTCGTGGTGGACCGCGGGGAACCGTCCCAGCACACCCTCGACACCCACGAACGCCGATACGTGCTGCCCGACCAGCGCGTCCAACGGCAGGCCGCCCCCGTCGTCGCCGCCGGTGCGGCAGCCGCGCTGGAGCACGCCCGAAAGACGGTCAGCCTGGCCGCCCAGCTCAGCCAGGAGCGCGGCCCCGGATACCAGGAGACCGCCACCGCCGACTGCTCCAGCACCGAGCAAGGCCCCGCGCCGCTACCGGACGGGGGCTGCGGAGCGTCCTATCTCACATGTCTAGGCTGCGAAAGCGCGCGAATTCATGCTGATCACCACCCGCGTCTGGTCCATTTGCACCAGGCGCTGGCGAACGCCCGCTCGGTCCTACCCGCGCCCGTCTGGGACCGGGACTGGAGTGACGCCCACGCCCGCTTGGAGGATCTGAGAGGCAAGATCGGCGCCGGGGCCTGGGACAAGGCTCGGGGCCGGATCGCCGCCGCCGACCGGGAGATTGTCGACGACCTGCTGAGTGGAGACCTCAACCCGTGACCGCCATCCTCGCTCCCGAGGCCGATCCCTATCTCCTGCCGCTGCCCGAACTAGACACCCCGGTCATCCCCGCCCACCTGGTCATCGCCCGCCACGCGCACCTCAGCAGCTGTTTCGGCGACATGGTGTGGTCGCTGGCCCCGCTCATCGACAACCCCAGCACGTATCTGTTCAAGATCGACTGGGAGTCCTGCGTGGAGTGCTTTCGCGAGCCGCTGCGGCTGATCGCATGGACGTTCCTGAACGGGGAACTTCGCAACAGCTTCGTGCGCGAGCGCGCGGCCAGAATGCGGACTCGCATCGCCCCCGATTCGGCACAGAGAACCGTGCGGGCATGGATGCTGATGGCGCACTGGCTGGAGAAGCGGGGCATCGTCACGCTGGCCGCCTGCGACCGGGCGGTCCTGCACGAGTACGGGCTGCACCTGCGCGACGCCGGCAGCGGCCGCGCCAACGTGCGCAAGCAGCTGCTGGCGGTGACGCGGTTGTGGGCGTTCGACCAGCTCACCGCCCGGCCCGCCGGGATTCCACGCCCCCCGTGGGATGAGGACGGAGTGGACGATTATCTGCCCGCCGAGACCTCGACCGGCGGGGAGAACGCGCGGGAGGTGCTGGCCGAGGAGACCATGGGCCCGCTGCTGATCTGGGCGATCCGCTTCGTCGAGGACCTGGCCGACGACATCCTCGCCGCCCACGCCGAAGCCCGTCGCCTGCACCAGGCCGCCCACACCCAGCAGTCGACCCCTGCCGGTCGGCTCGCTCTCAACGCCTACCTGACCCAGCGGGTCGCTGGCGGCGACCCGTTGCCCGCCACCTTCCACAACGGCAAGCCCACCCTGCCCCGCGCCTACGTCGCGGCCGTGACCGGTGCCTCTCTCCGGCAGGTCGCTCACGCCTGCAACAGGCTGGATCTGTCAGCGATTGTGACGGCCAGCCCAGGCTTGTGTCCGCTCGACGTACCGGTCACCGGCCGGATCAACGGGCGCCCCTGGCGCGAGACTATCGACTACACCGAGGCCGACACCCTGCTCAAGCACCTGGTCACGGCCGTCTTCATCGTCTGCTCGTACTTGACAGGCGCCCGTCCCCAGGAGGTTCTCGGCCTGCGCGCGGGCTGCTGTCCCGATCCGGAACCCGGGCCTGACGGCCAGTCGGGCCGTCACGTTCTCCGTGTCCACCCCGAGGACGTCGCGCCCGGCCCGGACGAGGAGGACGACGAGGAGCCGCACCTGCTGATCCGCAGTCACCACTACAAGAGCGCCACCGATCCCGACACCGGCCACTACCTGCCCGGCGGCGCTGAGCGTGCGGTTCCCTGGGTCGCCATCACTCCCGTCGTCAACGCCATCCGCGTGCTGGAGCGCTTCGTCCCCGACGACGAGCTGCTGTTCGACGCGGCCATCCATGATCCTTCCCACGCCCGTCACCGCACCGGATCCCTGGGGAACTACGCGATCGCCGTGCGGATCGAGGACTTCGTGACCTGGGTAAACAACGAGGCCAAGACCCGCGACCTGCCGGGTGAGACCATCGTTCCCGACCCACACGGGCGGATCGGGACCGCGCGTTTCAGGAGGACGTTGGCCTGGCATATCGCGCGCCGGCCCGGCGGTCTGGTCGCCCTGGCGATCCAGTACGGCCACATGCGGACCGTCCTGAACACCGACGAGTCCGGCCGCTACGGCAGCCGCAGCCGCAGCGGGATCCACGCCTACGTCGACGTCGAGACCGCCCTGGCCACCGCCGACACCGCCGCCGACCTCCACGAGCGCATGCAGGACGGCGAGGCTATCTCCGGGCCCGCCGCCCGCCGGGCGATCCTGGCCGCGGCGAACGGCCCGGTGTTCCAGGGCGGCCTGGTCGGACTCGACTTCGTCCGCAAGCACGCCGCTGCCCGCCGGCACCTGGCCCAGGACGGCACTGTCCTCTACGACAACCCCCACGCACTGCTGCTCTGCCTCTACAAACGCGACCGGGCCCTCTGCGCGAAGGACGACCAGCACAACGACGCGCCCAGCCTCGACCAGTGCGTCCCGGGCTGCGGCAACACCGTCCGCACCGACCAGCACGCCACCTGGCTCCGCCGGCGCGCCGACGACCTCGACCGCAAAGCCGCCCACGTCCCCGGTCCCCTGGCCGAACGCCGACACGCCACCGCCACACGCCTGCGCGAACTGGCCGACGAACACGACCGCACCCGCTTCACCCTCCGGGAGAGTCCCACGTGAGCCCCGCCCCCGACGAACGCGACCGGATCCGCGCCGCGACGGACCGCATCCTGGCCGGCACACCTGAACGCTCCAACGGAGCCCTGACCATCGTCGCCCTGGCCATCGAGGCCGACGTCCCCCGAAACGCCCTGACCCAACGTCACACCGACCTGAAGAACGACTTCTACCAAGCCGTCCAGGCCCGCGGCGGCACCTCCGACGTCGAGACCCGCCTGCGCAAGAAGATCGTCGACCTCAAGACGACCATCGCGAACAAGAACGAGGAGATCACCCAGCTCAAGGCCGACGTCGATGGCTTCCTCGCCGAGAACACCCGCCTCACCCTGGAGAACCAGGAACTGCGCGACGTCCTCAGCGGCGGCAACGCGAACGTCATTCCCCTGCGGCCCGGACCGAACCGCTGAATGGTGGTCCCTCGTTCTCGCTGACCGCCCGACCACACGACACACGGGTGCCCCCGAGCCGTCCGGGCGGACAGCTCGGGGGCACCTGAGTGTTCTAGGGTCCGCGTCCGCGGCACCACCCCGGATAACGAACAGCGACTCCGCAAGCAGATCCGACGACTCAAGGAACTCCGGACGGCCGATGTTGAGGAGATCACCCAGCTCAAAGCAGATGTCGAAGCTCTGGTCCGTGCCCTGCACCAGGCCACCGCCGAGAACCAGCTCCTACGCCAGCAGAGGGCAGAGCATCCAGCTTTGCTCCGCCCTCTTCCCGCTCAGAGCGGGCAGTTCCGCGACTCCGTATGCGAATCCACACCAGGGGCTCCGCCTGGGCACCCTTGACCCCCAGCTGGCACGCCGGCGCCCGCTCCCAGGAGATTCTCGGCCTGCGTTCCGGCTGCTGGCCGGACCCGGAAGCCGGAACCGCCGAAGCGGCACTGCGCCAGCGATCGAGCCTGCGGCCGTGGTGGCGTTGCGGACGCCGTCCTGGGTGACGCCCGGGCCGCCTTGGCAGGGGTAGCAGCCGCATCCGAGGTCGTCGATTACCGCGGCGGCCACCCCTGTCAAGAGTCAGGGCTGTCGAAGAATTAGGACGTCAAGCCGTACTCAGTTGAAGTTGATCTCCTGGCCTGCTTGGACGGTGGCCGCCTCCGAGAGCAGCGTGAGGAAGCTCTTCTTGGATCGGGCATCGATCCAGCTGCCGTTCGTGTAGTCGAAGTGGTAGGAGTTCGTCTTCGTCGCCAACCCGATCTGCCGTGTGTCTTCGTGACGGGTGATCACGATCTTGTTCTGCTTGTCGCTTTTGAAGGTCAGCGTCATGGTGGAGCCGTCGTTCTCGCAGTCGATATCGGCGTCGCCCTCGATACTGTCCAGCTTCTGTTCAACGTGCAGTATCAACTGGTCAGCCAACTGGCGAAACTCTGCGTTGTCCATCATGTCTCCCGGGTCTTAGGTACGGTTCGCGGCGCCTCGACTCGGCCCTGTGAGCCGTCGAGGATTCCGATCTCGATCATGCCCTAGCGAGATGAACGGGAACCCGATCTCGAGGACGCCGAGGAGCTGATGCGTGAAGCGTGCTAGATGTTCTGACCCGTGAGGTTGGGGACGCGGCTGGCGGGTGATTGGCCCTTGAGCGCGGTGTGTCCGCGGTGGTGATTGTAGGTGTGGAGCCAGGCGGGGTAGGCGTCGCGTCGTTCCTGCTCGGTGCGGTAGGGCCTGGCGTAGGCCCATTCGTCGAGCAGGGTGCGGTTGAAGCGTTCGACCTTGCCGTTGGTCTGTGGCCGGTAGGGCCGGGTTCGTTTGTGGGTGATCCCGGCGGCGGCCAGGACGTCCCGCCAGGGGTGGGACTTGTAGCAGGAGCCGTTGTCGGTCAGCACGCGCTGGACGGTGATCCCGGCCTGGGCGAAGAAGTCCTGGGCTCGGGTCCAGAACGCGGCGGCGGTCTCCTTGCGCTCGTCGGTCAGGATCTCGCTGTAGGCGAGGCGGGAGTGGTCGTCGACGGCGTTGTGGAGGTAGCTGTAGCCGGTGCCGGAGCGGGTCTTGCGGCCGGCCTGGCGGCCGAGCACCTGGTGGCCGCCGCCGTCGGGGATGTTGCCGAGCTTTTTGATGTCGACGTGGACCAAATCGCCTGGTGCGTCGTGTTCGTAGCGGCGGATGGCGCGGCCGGTGGCGCGGTCGAGGTGGGTGAGGCGGGCGAGGCGGTAGCGGGTCAGGACCCGGTGGACGGTGGCGGGGTTGAGCCCCAGCAGGTAGGCGATGCGGGCCGGTCCCCAGCGGCGCAGGACGCGGACCTTGATGATCCGGCGCTCGGTGCGGGTCGGGGTGCGGCGCGGGCTGTGGTGCGGGCGGCTGGACCGGTCGTCCATGCCGGCCTCGCCCAGGGCCCGGTAGCGGTCCGCCCAGCGCTTGGCCGTGGTGGGCGAGACCTGGAAGCGTTCGGCGGCCCGGCGCAGCGGCCAGCCGTCCTCGACCACGCATCGGGCCAGGCGCAGGCGTCCGGTCTCAGAGCGTTGTGGTGAACCGCTCTGTAGCTCGATGAGCTGCGGTTTCCTCAGCACGGTGGTGTGTGGATGGCTTCTTCAGGGCAGCCAGCTGACGGTTGGTTGGGTCGGTGGTGGAGGTGTCGTTCGTGCCGTCGGTGATTGCGTTGCTGGAGCGTCGTGAGGCGCGGGCCCGGGAAGAGTTGGATGCCTGGCAGGAGCTGCTGCGCGAGGCCCAGGAGCAGGTGGCTGTCCATCAGGAGCGGTTGGAGTGTGCGCGGATCGGCCGGGAGGAGGTGCTGCGTGCGCTGGCGGAGGAGGCCGAGGCCGTGATGGTGCAGCCGCTGACTGCGGTGACGCCCACCGCTCGCGCGCTGGCGCCGGTGACGGCACCGCAAGTGCCGCCGCAGCCGCCGCACGAGGCGGGGGACGGCGTGCCGGAGCCGGCAGTGCCCGCGGTGCCTTCGGTCCTGCGGACGGGTTACGATCCGCGGCCGCCTGCGTGGCAGCCGGGCCTGGGCGTGGAGGTGCTGGCCGGGGCCTATCGGCAGGTCTTCGATGTGGTCGCGGGTGCGGGTGCCCCGGTGGCGGTCAAGGCGTTGACTGTCGCGCTGGGGCGGGACGCAGAGCGGCTGAAGGAGATCGAGAAGGTCCGTCACCGGGCCTATGCGCTGCAGGCCAGGGGCTGGCTGGGGCGGGTGCCGGGCGGGTTGTTCATCCCCGCGCCGGGCCCGGCGCGGGGAGCCGGTGCGGGCGGAACTCGGGCCAGTGCAGGCGCTGGCGGGCCATCCGCCGGCCGAGGGTGATCGAGGCGGCCCACCACACCATCTGCACGTGGTGGTCGTCGCGGCGCTCGTGGTCGCGGTTCAGGCGCCGCGAGCGCGAGAGCCAGCCGAGCGTGCGCTCCACCACCCACCTGCGCGCCAGTACCCTGAACCCCTTGGTTCCGTCGGTGCGCTTGACCACCTCCACTCTCACCCCGTGCGCGGCGAAGGCGTCGGCCAGTTCCTGGCCCTGGTAGGCGGAGTCCGTCCACACGAGTTCGAGCAGCCGTCCGGGCTCGGCCATGAATGCCTCGAGCAACTCCGGGGCGGCCTTGGAGTCGTGCACGTTGGCCGCGGTGACGGTGACCTCCAGCAGCAGTCCGCCGGTGTCGGTCAGGACGTGGCGCTTGCGCCCGTCGCGCAGCTTGCCGCCGTCGAAGCCGCGTGAGGTGGCCGGACAGGTCTCCGAGCCGTCCACGGACTGAGAGTCGATGATGCCCGCGCTCGGCTCCGTCGCCTTGCCCTGCTTCTTGCGCTCGGTGCGGCGCAAGCGCTGGTAGAGCTCGCGGATGTAGCCGTGGCGGCGCCAGCGGCGGAAGAAGTCGTACACCGCCCGCCAGAAGGGGTAGTCCGCAGGCAGATTGCGCCACTTGACGCCATTGTCGACCAGATAGCGCACCGCGTCGATCACCCCCCGGTGGCAGTGCGCCTCAGGGCGTCCGCCCTTCCCCTCCAGCCAGGCGGGCATCGGCATCGCGCCGCGGATCACCGCCCATTCGGCGTCCGTCATGTCGCTGTCGTAGCGCGGCGCGCGGTGCCCCTCCCCGATCGCCCCGTACAGGTGCACGTAGCAGTCACACCCCGGAGTGAGCGCAGTGGACTCGCCGGCACCGGGAGTGCTGAACTGGTTGGGCAACGGGCCTCCTCGGGCGAAAGCGGTCTCGACAACCAGCTCTCTACCAAGGGGCCCGTTGCTTCACGCCCAAGCGGTCACGGGCACCTGCGTGCGAACGCTCACCCTCCCCACCTGCAAACCTCGAACGCCGCACGGTTCACCACAACGCTCTCAGTCAGGGGTGCGTTACGGTGTGGCATGAGGGCCTTTCTGGCGCTGGGGTAGATGTCGCAATCCACACCTGGCCAGAAGGCCCTCACTCATTTCAAGATCTGCCAGCCGTGAGCCCTGTCACCAACCTCCGTGGTCAGTACAGCTAGAGCCCGAAGGTGCCCTACCCCGGCGCTCGCACGGCCGCAAGCTCCCCCTGCGGTCCCGACCGGACCGCTGACATGGTTGTCCCTGCTGCAAAGCTGCCGGGACAACCATGTCAGGCCGCGATGCCGAGCTCCTTGCGGGTCCAGTGAGGACTCCGCGACCTGCGGCTCGCGGCGCCAGGGGGTGAGAGCGGTGCTGACTCGCGGACGTGATCCTTCGCCCGGCTGGACTTGGACGAGTGGAACTCAGATGGCGACGACGTTTACGGCGCTCGGTCCCTTCTGGCCCTGCTCGACCGAGAACTCGACTTTCTGGCCCTCCTCCAGGGTCTTGTAGTCGTTGCCTTGGATCGCTGAGAAGTGGACGAACACGTCCTTGCTCCCGTCAGCTGGCGAGATGAAGCCGAAGCCCTTCCCTGCGTCGAACCACTTGACCAGACCCGTCTTCTTGTCCGACACGTGCTGCCCCTCGCTGGTGTCCACGGCCCGGCCCTGAGTGACCGAACCAGGACGATCATGCCCAGTCGGCGGATGGCAACACAGCCGATCAGCGAGATTGCCAACAACATCCCATCCGGGCGACTCAGGGGAACCTGGAGCGAGACGCTGAGGGCTTCTAGCCCTGGCCCACTTCCTGCGTGAACTGCAGGATGATGAACTCGGCGGGTCGCACCGCGGCCATCCCGATCCGGGCGGTGGGCACCGCGAACGGGGCGTTGTTCTCGAACTCGGTGAACGCCTGGTTGAACACCTCAGGGTCGCTCGTGATCTGCCCGTCGGGGGAGATCTGGTCGATCAGCACCGGCAGCTGCTCGGCCACATAGTCCGCGAGTTCTCCGGTGTCGGCCCCGGTCTTCTCGGCAACCTCAGCAAGGGTGTCCTGGCCGAGGATCGTGATGACCTCGGAGGACGTGAGCGGCTCGTTGGCCTCCGTCCCAACCCAGGACTGCACGTTGGCCGATCGAATCCCCGGGAGGTCAAGCCTGTGCATCTCCTGCAGCATCCTGGTGGACTCCTTCAGCGCGCCCTCGGTGACCATGCTCAGGGAGATCCCGTCGATTTCTCGGCTCGGGGAGAGCGCGTCGATCGAATTCCTAGATGCCTGCTCCGACATAAATGTCTCCTAGTCAGTCTGACCGGCCACGCCGGATCTGTAGTCGGAGACTAGCAACGCGTGATCTTCGCCCGGGGCACTTCTAGCCAATCCGTCCCCCAAGGTCACCTCAGATCTCAACACGTTGACTTGACAGGGAACGAGAACGCCCACGTCCACCCGGGCCACCACGCCCGCCTGGCCCACCTGCACCAGCAGTTGAGCAGTCTGCGCTCCGTCCTGCCCGATGACGTCTGGCACAGCACCTGGGACCAGCACCAGCAGCGCCTGGAACACCTGCGCGACAAAGTCGGCCCCGCGATCTGGCAGGCCGCCGCGGCACGCGCCAACGACACCGACCGCGTCTTGGTCGACCTCCTGCTGAAAGGCGACCTGAACCCGTGACCACAGCCCTGGAGGTGGATCCCTACCTGTTGCCCATGCCGCGCCCGGACAGCCCGGTCGTCCTGGCCCGCTGGATCTCCGCCGGCAACACCCACCCCGCCTCGGCCTACCGCGACCCCCGCTGGAGCCTGGGTCCGCTCATTGACAACCCCAGCAAATCGATCGAGGGCCTGCACTGGAAGAACTGCCCGCAGGAGTTCCAGGACCAGCTGCGCCTGATCGCCTGGACGATGATCAACGGCGAGCTGCGGCCAACCCACCTGCGCAACCGGGCACGGGCGGCGCGGGGCCGGGTCTCCCCGGGGCGGATGCTGGCCACCGCACGCCTGTGGATGAGGCTGGCCCGGTGGCTTCGCGAGCGCGGCATCACCGACCTGGGCCACTGCACGGCGGACCTGTGGCGCGAGTACGGCGCCACGCTGCTGGCCGCGGGCCGGTCCCGTGCCCGCGTGGAGACGTTGCTGGTCCAGCTGACCAGCCTGTGGGCGTTCGACCAGCTCAGCGCGCACCCGTGCGGGATCGCGCGGCCCCCCTGGGACGCGGAGGGAGCCGATGACTTCCTGCCCGCGGCCGGCGGCGCGGGATCAGGCGGGGAGAACAGCCGCGAACCGGTCACCGCCGAGGTCATGGGGCCGTTGCTGGTCTGGGCGATCCGGATGGTCGAGGACCTGTCCGAGGACATCCTCAACGCCTGGGCCGAGGCCCGCCGCCTGTCAGCCGCGGCCGCGGCTGGCCGCGCGAACGCGCAGGGCAAGGCCGCTCTGGAGCGGTACCTGCTGGCGCTGGTGCGCGACGGAGCCCCGGTGCCCGCGACCCGCAACTGCGGCGCCACCCGCTTCGCCGCCTCGTTCGTAGCGGCCACGACCGGCGCGAGCGTGCAGCAGGTGCACCGGGCCGCCGCCCGCTACGACCTGCCTCGCCTGGCCGCCGAGCGTCCGGGGCCGTGCGTGCTGGGCACCGCGGTGACCGGCCGAATCGCGGGCCGTCCCTGGTGCGAGCACCTGGACTTCCACCAGGCCGCCGCGCTGATGCGGCACCTGGGCACCGCCGCCGCGCTCACCTGCCTGTACCTGACCGGCATGCGCGTCGAGGAGGCCCTGGGCATGCGCTCGGGATGCTGCCCCGATCCACAGCCCGACGCCGACGGCCGCACCGGCCGGCACCTGATCCGCAGCCGGCACTACAAGACCGTCGTCGACCAGGACGGCTACCACGTCTCCGGCGGCGCCGAGCGCGACCTGCCTTGGGTGGCCATCACCCCAGTCGTGCGAGCCATCCGCGTCCTGGAACGCATCGTCCCCAACGGCGCGCTGCTGTTCGACGCACGCACCCACGACTTCGCGGGATCCCGCTCCTACACCGGCTCCCTCAAACCCACCTCGCTGCGCCGGCGGATCGAGGACTTCACCGCGTGGGCGAACCTGACCGCCGCCGCGCACGGCCTGACCGACCAGGCCATCCCCGCCGATCCGCACGGCGCGGTGGCCCCGGCCCGCCTGCGCCGCACCCTGGCCTGGCACATCGCCCGCCGCCCCGGCGGCCTGGTCGCTCTCGCCATCCAGTACGGCCACCTACGCACGATGCTCGACACCCGCACCGCTAACGGATATGGCTCGCGTTCACGCAACGGCCTGCACAGCGTCCTGGACATCGAGACCGCGCTGAGTGCCGCCGAGACGGCCGCCGGGCTGCGGGACCGCATCCTCGCCGGCGAGAGGATCTCCGGGGTGGCCGCCCGACAGGCACTTCTGGCCGCCCACGACACCCCGCACTTCGAGGGACGCCTGGTCAAACCCACATTCGCCGCCCGGTTCCTGGCCCGCGACGGCGCCGTGCTCCACGACAACCCCGACGCCTACCTGATCTGCGTCTACCGGCGCGACACGGCACTGTGTGCGCGCACCCCCCGCGACACCGCCCCCACCCTCAACGCCTGCGTGCCGGGCTGCAGCAACGCCGTCCGCACCGACACCCACGCATACGGCCTACGGGAGCGAGCCCGCAGCATCGACCAGGTCGCCGCCCACGCCCCGCCCGGCGTGCGCGACCGCCTGCACCGCACCGCCGAGCGGCTGCGCGCCGCCGCGGACACCCACGACCACAACGCCTTCACCCCCGGGAGTGACACGTGACCAGCCAGTCCGGCGACGAGCGGAACCGCATCCGCGCCGCCATCGACCGACTGCTGGATGAGAGGCCCATCCGGTCCGATGGCGCACTGACCGTCGTGTCCCTCGCCGTCGAGGCCGACGTCAACCGCATGGCACGGCTGAAGCGCCACGCCGACCTGAAGAACGAGTTCTACGAACGCGTCCGCAACGAACGCCACCAGACACCTGAGACCGAGAAGCGCCTGCGTAAAACCGTCACTGAGCTGAAGAAGACGATCACGGAACAGAACAAGGACATCCGGGACCTCCGGGCCCTGGTCACCCACCTCACCCTTGCCAGCGCCGCCCTCACCGAGGAGGCCCGCAACGCACACAGCACGTCGCCCACCAACCTGGTCCCCATGCGCCCGCCCCACCGTTGAGGCCTCGCCGCGGCCCCGCACGAAGAACTTCCGAGCGGGCGTGGATCGGCCTGACGCCTCGTCAAGAGCCTTTATGGCCCGCTGCCGGGGCGGCGCCTGCGAAGACTTCGTGCAGCCTCGCTGAACGCCCGTCCCACAACACACAGGAGCCTCCGAGCCGCCCACCCGGCTCGAAGAACCGTCGCCCTGCGAACCGCTACGACGTGGGCCTGCTCCTGGCCACCGGCGAGCCCTACCGCAGACCGGCCCACCACGGGTCCATGACCCGGGCAAGGGCCTGCTGGACGTCGCGCTCGCGGTAGCCCTTGCTGACCGCCGCCCCGGCCTTCACTGACCGCCAGGATTCCGGGGTGCGCCCACCTACCAGCGGTCGCGCCCTGAGGCGATGAGCATCGTTGTGGTCTTGGAGCTGGACGAACTCCTCGCGGCGCGCCACATCGAAGTGGTTCAACGCGGAGAAGGGGTACTGCCTCCTCGGCGGGCCAGGGCTACCGGTCACCGGGCTCGGCGTCTTCGTCCACCGCGTCCCGGCCCGTGCAGCGCGCGCACCGTTCACCCGATCGGGTGAACATGACAAGAAGTGCGGGCTCGTCGACGGTCACGGGCATAGATTCCCCGGCGAAAGCGACCGCACTGTCTGCACAGAAGGCTGACGACCATGAGCGATTACAAGGTTAGGACCCTCGAACTGTTCGACCGGCTCGACGTCGACAGAAGTGGCTACATCAACGCCAGTGACCTGACGGGCGCTGCCGCGGGGCGGAGCGTGTTGATCACGGGGATCATCGAGGCCGCCGACGCGAACAAGGACGGCAAGGTGTCCAGGGAGGAGATGCTCAACCACGTGGAGAGGGCGATGGTCGGGCGGAGCCCGGACACGCTCCCCGAGTACCTCCGCAAATTCACGGCCGGGGCCTTCACGCTCATGGACGCTGACAGGACTGGCACGGTCAGCAAGGCCGAGTTCGAGCAGTACCTGAAGGCTCGCAACACCCCCGCCGCGGACGAGTTCGCATGGCTCGACCGCGACCGCGACGGATCCATCACCCTCGACGATCTTCACATCGCGGCCTTCACCTTCTTCAACTCCCCGATCGACTGCCCGAGGAACTGGCTCCTCGCCGCGGCCTCCGCCTGACGGTGAGGATGTAGGTGGCACCGGACGGGGGTCTGACCCCTCGCTCGACCGACGCTCCGTCTGTCCGGGTGGCGTGCCACCTATACCGCCGGCTCTACCGCGGTGCGGTCTGCGAGCCGGCGGCGTCGGTGATCGGGGGTCAGCAGATGACGACGCTGCCGGTCACGGCGGTGCACGTCAGGCTGGTGTCGGGGATCGGGGTGGCGGCGGGCGGGTCGGTGGCCACGACGTGGGCGGTCACGGTCTGCGAGCCGAGGTCCAGCAGGCCGGCCTGGAGGGTGAAGGTGGAGGCGGGGAAGCCGTTCGCGGCTGGGTAGACCATGCAGTCCACCTGGCCGGGCGTGTAGTGGAAGCAGTCCTGCCCGCCGACCCAGGACAGGCCGGCCGGGTAGCTGAACTGGATGTGGGCAGCGGTGTGCGGCTGCGGGCTGGTGATCGCGATGCTGTAGTTGATCTGCCCGCCCAGGTCGATACCGGCAGCCGGGCGGGTGGTGCGGGTGGCGCGGACGGTGTTGGGGGCCGCGCCGGAGGCGGCGGGCCCGGCAGTGTCGGAGAACTGGTCGGCGATCGGATAGGGATTGCCAGCGTTCTCGGGCCAGTCACAGACCTTGATCGTGTCGTTGAAGTGCAGGATCGACGGACACTTGAAGTGATAGGCGTTTCCCCAGGAGCACTGGTAGAACGCTCCGGCATCGGACTCGTCCGGGTACAGGTCACCGTGGCTGTGGCCGTCGCACCCGTCGGCAGCGGCGATGCGCGGCACGGCGGTGTGGACGGTGGCCGCGGCGCTGGATCCGGTGGCCGCGGCCGCGCTCAGGGCGGTGCTCGCCAGCAGCACGGCCATTCGGCGACGAGTCGAGATCGGGGGCATTGCGGCTCCTTCGTCAGAGGGGAAGGCAGGGTGACTGCCCGTCAGGTCCTACCGGATTCATCTGTCATGTAAACGTCAATGGCCGGTGCAGAACGCTCGCTTCTGGCTGGGTAACAGGGCGGACCGGTATCCAACCGCCCGGTGCTCACCCTTGATCACCACCCCCTTGTCCTGCTGTCCGGCAGGAGGCTGTCCAGGGCTTCTGATACTGACTGTAAATGATCTGTTGCCGTCGGTGTCCGGCGGGGAGGATGGGGGCGCGCCGTCCGGCGTGGTGTTTCCCTGTGAGCCGTTGGAGGGCCGATGTCCGACATCGTCGAGGTTTCGCGGAGCGAGAGTCTGGAGCGGTTGCGTGCGCAGTTGCAGGGTCGCCCGTTCGGGTCCGCCCGTGCGCAGGCGCGGCCCGCGCCGCCGCGTGCGGCGAACCTGTTGTACGGGGTGATGCTGCGCGGCGCGGCCCGTCTGGATGCGGGACTGCCGTTGACCGACCTCGAGGAGCGGATGCTCGCGTTCCTACGCGTGGTGCTCTCCGAGGACGAGGTCCGCGAGTTCGGCCGTGTCTGGCGGGAGCCGGAATCGGTCGAGCACGCCTCGGCGCTGTTCCCCGACACGTTGACCACGCGCGGCATCGACCAGGGCTACGCGTTGGCGGACCTGGCGAAGGACCTGCCTGGCCTGCGCGCCGACATGCCGGACCAGCCCAACGTCAACGTCGTCGACCTGGCCTCCTTCGACCGGGAGGCCGAGGTGAGCAGCCGGGAGTTCGCTGCTGCCGCCGCGGCGTACGGCTACGGCCTCACCCTGGTGACGGACTCCACGGCCGCGGCCCGGGAACGGGCGGCCGCTCCCCAACCGGAGAACGTCCTGGTTGAGTTGAAGTCGTTCAGGTGCAACCAGCTGTCCGACGAGTGGAGCGCCTCCGACGAGATCTACTGGAGCACGGCCGCCGCCGCGGATCTGGGCAACAAGAGGCACGACATCACCCGCGTCTACGAGAACGTCAAGCGGGACCAGACGGTGACGATGGACGCCGGCACCGTGTTGTTCAACGGCATGGTCGACAGGTTCCTCAGCGTCGACATCACCTGCTGGGAGCAGGACCACAGTCCTGACGCCTGGTACGAGAAGATGAAAGAGGTCCTGCAGGATATCTCGGGGTTCCTGCAGTACCTGTCCCAGACGATGAAGGACGTCGCGGGCTATCTGCCCTTGCCGGACTACCACGACATGATGGACTACCTCGAGATCGCCAACATGATCATCCTGGCCTTTGCCGGGCTGATCAAGTTGTTCACCAACCACGACGACAAGGTGTGCGAGCACACCATGGTCTTTGACCGCCCCGCGTTGGGGACGTGGGCCAACGACCGTGACCCCATCTGGAGGTTCTCGTTCGACGGCGGCAAGGAGGGTTACTACACCCTCAACGCCCAGTGTGTCAGCGCCATCAACTCCCGGCCCCGCGTGATGAGCGCGCCCGTCGGCACGGGCGCGCCCCTGTGGGGGCCGCCGGCCACGCTCCCCAGTGGCTCCCTGTCCGGCGGCCCGGCCCTGGCAGCCGGCCCCGGCGACATGCTGCACTGCATGGTTAACGGTTTCGGCGGCAGCGGCAGTCTGTGGTACGCCCGCCTGACCGGCGCGACCTAGAGCCCGTTCACGCCGGGCCCCGCCGGTACCACCCTCCACCGGCCGGCCCTGGCTGTCGCCCGCGGCGGCGTCCTGCACTGCGTCTTCAACCAGAACAACACCCTGCACCACAGCAGGCTCGTCGACGGGACGTGGACCACCCCCCAGCCGGTCACCTGGGCGGGCCTGGCCGCGGGCAGCGCATTCGGAGCACCCGCCCTTGCCGCCGACGGCCCCGACCTGGCCTGTGTGGTCCTGGGCCGCAACGACACCCTCTACACGGGACTGCTCCAAGGAACCACGTGGGTGGGCGTGGGAGCACTGGGCGCCTCGACCGCCGCAGCCGATCCCGCTCTGGTCAAAGAGACCAAGGGCTTGGTCTGCGTGTACCGCGTCAGGGGCAGCAACCAGATCCGGTCGGCCGACTACGACTCCTTCAGGACCATCTGGAAGGAACCGGTCCAACTCCCCGGCACCACCACCGCCGCGCCGGCCCTGGGCACGTACGGGTCGCAAACGGTCTGCGTCGTCCGCGCCTCAGGCGCCTCCGAGAAGCTCTACTGGTCCACACGCCCCAACGGCTCCACAACATGGAGCGCGTTCACCGAGATCCCCGACGTCACCAGCGCCGACGCCCCGGCCTTGGCCGAGCAGTTCAACACAGGAACCCCCAACCGCCTGTACTGCCTCTACCGAGGCTGAGACACACCGCGGGGGCGGCCGCCGTCGGCCGCCCCCGCCCCCCGTCCTGTGGCTGCTCCCGGTACTGCCGCCACAACCCCGCCCGGTTCCGGGTTCCTGTACGGTGCCGCCCGGACTCGAAGGCGCTGAGCCAGGCCCGCCCGCAGGCGGGGCCGAAGTGCCGCGACTACCTCCAGCGCGCCGTGTGCGCGAGATATCCAGCAAGCTCCACTGGCGACCTCTGGGTAGGTGAACTCCACCTGTCGCAGCAGATCGAACAGGCTGGGCCGTCCGCCAGCCGTGCCCGGCGCATCAACAGGTCGCCGGCCGCCGCTCGCTGAGCAAGATCGCTGACCGCGCCCTTGAAGCTCTCGTCCCAGGCCACTCACAACGACCGGTGGGGTGGCACCAGCGCGGGATGCAGCTGGCTGCTAGCCCTGGGCCACTTCCTGCGTGAACTGCAGGATGATGAATTCGGCGGGTCGCACGGCGGCCATCCCGATCCGGGCGGTGGGCACCGTGAATGGGGCGTTGCTCTCGAACTTAGTAAGCGCCTGGTCGAGGACCTCGGGGTCCGTGGTGACCTGGCCGTCCGGGGAGATCTGGTCGATCAGCACCGGCAGTTGCTCGGCCAGGTAGTCCGCGAGCGCTCCGCTGTCGGCCCCGGTCTTCTCGGCGACGTCGGCGAGTGTGTCATCACCGAGGATCGTGACGACCTCAGGGGACGTAAGCGGATCGTTGGTTCCCGTGCCGACCCAGGACTGCACGTTGGCCGATCGGATCCTCTGAAGGTTGTTGGTGACCTCTTTCAGGGCGCCCTCGGTGGTCTGGGCAAGGGAGATCGCATCGTTCGAGTTCCTGGAGGCCTGCGGCGACGACATTGCTGTCTCCTAGTCAGTTCCGATGTACCAGACACCCTGGTCTGTAGTCGGAGACTAGCAATCCGTGATCGTCGTCGGAGCGGCTTCGAGCCAATCAACCCCGTTGAGCCGCCGCGGAATCTGAACACATTGACTTGACAGGGAACCACTGTGAACGAGCGATTGCGCTCCGCACTTGCCCAGCGCGGTGTCCCTCCTGAGGAACTCGCGACGGTCTGCGAGGTGGACCCCAAGACTGTGACCCGCTGGTTAGGCGGTCGAGTGCCCCATGCGCGTCACCGGTGGAGCGTCGCGCACCACCTGAAGGTGGACGAGTCCTTTATCTGGCCGGAGACCCGGCACGTAGTGGGGCAATCACCTGGGAATGGGGCTGGCCTCGTAGCCACATACCCCGACCGGGCCAGCGTCCCACGGGAGATTTGGCTCTCCCTTCTCCTGGAGAGCGTGACGCAGATCGACGTGCTGGTGTTCTCGGGGACGTTCTTCGCCCAGTCGAACCCGCGGATCGCGACGATGCTTGCCCAGCGCGCGGCGGCCGGGGTGAAGGTCCGGCTGTGCTTCGGTGACCCGCAGGGCCGCGCCGTGGCGATCCGCGGACGGGAGGAGGGCATCGGGGACGCGCTTGCCGCGAAGGTCCGCGCCTCGCTCACCTACTACCGGCCCCTTCTGGGCACGCCCGGCTGCGAGATCCGCCTGCACGACACCACCCTGTACAACTCGCTGTTCCGCTACGACAACGACCTGCTGGTCAACCCGCACGTCTGGGGGCAGCCGGCGTCCGCCAACCCGCTGCTGCACCTTCAGAAGGACAGCGGGTTGGGCTGGTTCGACGGCTACGCTTCGAGCTTCGACGCGGTCTGGGACTCCGCCCGGCCGTGGACCGACGACGCAGAGGGGGCCCAGTCGCATGCCCGGCAGGACTGAGTACTACGGCGATCCGGCGGCACCGGCGGCCAACTCGTTGGTACCCGCGAGCAACCTGCTCGTTCAAAACGAGGACGGCGCGATCCTTCTGCAGCGCCGGCGCGACACCGGGCAGTGGGCACTGCCAGGCGGCAAGCAGGACATCGGCGAGTCCGCCGCCGACTGCGCCGTGCGGGAGTGCCAGGAGGAGACCGGAATCAAGGCGGAGATCACCGGCTTCCTCGGGGTGTACTCCAACCCCGCACACATCGTCGTCTACAGCAGCAACGGCGAAGCCCGCCAGCAGTTCGAAGTCGTCTATATCGGCCGACCGGTCGGTGGCACGCCCACGATCAACGACGAGGCCGACGGCGTGCTCTGGGTGCGGCCGGGCGACCTGGACGACTACGACATCCACCCGAGCATGCGCCAGCAGATCGGCCACTACCTCCGCGGCCAGTACCCCTACCTCGGCTGAACCCCCGCAGCGGCCGCACGCTCCTCCGTACGGGCCACGGCAGCGCGGATCAGCGGCTCGGCCCGGCGGATGAACCGCCCCACGATGCTGTCACCGCCGTAGCGGCCGACGATCTCCGCGACACGCTGCCGCGAGGTGGTCGGCGAGCCGTCGGGCGTCGTGGTCATGTCGCAGTAGACCAGCGAGTCCACCAGCACCTGGTCCTCGGACAACGGGAACTCCAGCTCCAGGAGAGGCCGCAGCCCGCGCTCCTCGGCCTCCAGCAGCGCGAACGAGTGGTTGGCGACCAGCCGGGTCAGACGGTCGTCCACGCCGTGGGAGTCGCGCAGGAACCGGGCACCGTCCAACGGGTGGAAGCCCGTGGTGGCGAGCCGAGGCGCGTAACCGACATCGTGCAGCACCGCCGCCCCGGCCAGAAGTGCGGCGTCCGGCCCGAGAGCCGGGGCAAGGCGCTCAGCCTGCCGAGCCACCCCCTGGGAATGCGCCCACCGCCGGGGCAGGCTCGCCGCCAGTTCCTGTTCCGCGATCCGTTCCGCCCACCCGGGCACAAGCATGCTCACGATCATGACCTTTCAGTCGAGGCGTATGGCGCGGTCGATGTAGCCGGACCTGGCGGACGATTCATGCCGTGGTGCGGGACGGGGCGGCTCGAGATACCCGAAGCTGGTGCACAGATCGAGGACTACGTCGAAGGAGCCAGACAGCGAGGTTCGCACGTCACCCTGAGCGAGGTGGCCTTCGGGTTGTGCACGCTAGCCTGAGCGATTTGTTCGGCGCAACCGCCGTTCAGGGCCACAAGAGCCACCTCCTCGACCGCGAGTTGTGGGAGACCTGGGCAGCCGGTTCCGGACTGCTGTGGAACCTCATCGAGGACGTCCCCGCGGCGAAGCGGCAGCCCTCTGACGACGGCCGACACCGCCTGCAGAGCACTCACGCCCGCCGAAGAAACCCGGGGCGGCGGTGCCTGCCCCGGCGCGGTTGATCGGTCTCCGCGGCCGGCGCCGGTTCGGCACTGGCTTGCCCGGCCTCCGGGATAGGCTCGGCCAGTTCGTCGCCGAGGAACACGGACTTCCAGACCCGCTCCTGGAGTCCGGCGATGCACGGGCCGCAGGCGAACATCGGCGCGTGCATTCCCGTAACGGTGGCCGGACCGATCCACAGGACGCGGGTCCACTGCTGACCGCAATATAGCCAACAGACCCCGTCGACCCAGGGGTTTCCGTCGTCGGGTTGCGCGGGCGTGGGAAGGCCGCCCTGGGCGAACTCGGCGATGCCAGGGATCACGAGCACGTCTACGTCGAGCACTTGGAGGTTCTCCGGTCGGTGACCACACAGTGGTGGTCGGGGTGTGGACACGGCGGGGATCTCGCTGCGGCCCGTGGCCGGGGCGATCGGCTGCGGGCTGCGTCGTCGTCAGGGCGGCCGCAGGCGGACGTAGGCCAGACCGGGCGCCCGGTCGAGGTCGAGGGTGAAGCCGTCGATGTCATCCGTGTCGCCGGTCAGGGTGAGGGTGTAGCCGTTGCCCGCCCAGGTGGTGGACCCGGCCTGGGCCAGGCGGTCCTGCGTACCGCGGCGCCACAGGTGGAGCGTGTCGCCGGTGCGGGTGAGCCGCAGGGCTCCCGGCACCTGGTCACAAGTGAAGTGGCCGAGTTCGCGGCGGAGCCGTCCGTCGTCGTCCTCGCGGCCGTCGGCGGCGGTTTTGGCCAGCCGTCGCGTGTGCCCGGCCGCCAGGGGTATCAGCTCTTCCAGGTCCTGGCCGGGGTGCTCGGCGAGTTCGCGGAGCACGGCGGTGGTGGCGTGGTCGGCGGCCAGGTCGGTGGTGTTGGCCAGGCAGACGATCCGCAGCCCGTCGCGGGTGAGATGGGTGGCGGCGGAGAAGCCGTGCTCATGGCCGTAGTGGAAGACGGCGGTGTGTCCGGGGCGAGGGTCGGCGTAGAGGCCGGGCCCGTACAGGTACGGCTGGTGGTCGGCTGTCCGGTAGCCGAGCACTTCCTCCCAGGGCAGCGGGTTGTTGTCGTGCTGCCACATCTGGTGGAGGTGGCCGAGCCAGCGGTCGAGGTCACCAGTGGTGGTGAAGAGGGTGCCGGGGCCGGGCAGGGCGACGGGGGTCTGGGTGTGCTGCCAGCCGTCCCGGGTGGGCCGGTAGGCGGCTGCGGCGCCGGGGACGACTTGGCGGGGGTCGGCTCTGAAGAGGGTGGCGTGCATGCCGAGCGGGTCAAAGATCCGATGGCGGGCGAGGTCGGCCAGCGTGGTGCAGTGGACGGTTGCGAGGAGTTCGGCGAGCAGGAGGTAGTTGGTGTTGCTGTAGAGGAACTGTCCTTCGGGGACGGCGCGTTCGCGTTGGCGGTAGGCGAGGGTTCGCAGGTCGTCGGCGGTGTAGTGGTCGAGGTCGCGCAGTCCGGCGAGGGAGAGCAGGGATTCGGCGTCGCGCAGGCCGGAGGTGTGGGTGATCAGGTCGGCGATGGTCACGTCGGTGAGCTTCAGGCGGGGCAGCAGGTCGGCGGCCGGCTGGTGGAGTTGGACCAGGTTGTCGCGGGTCGCGAGTAGGACCAGGTGGGCGGTGATCTGCTTGGCGACGGAGCCGGTGTTGAAGGCGGTGCCGGGCCCGATCGGGACGTGGTGCTCGACGCTGGCCAGACCGGTGTGCCAGCAGGCGGGTTCCTGGCCAGGGAGGTGGACAAGCAGGGTGAGGCCCGGGGCGCTCGGGCGTTCGGCGCTCACAGGGTGAGCGCCTGGCGGTGGACGGCGGCCAGCCGCTCGCGCAGGGCCTCGTCGCCGACCAGTTCGAGCGCGCGCGGGTGGTCGGCGGCGGTGGTGGCGAGGTGACCGCGCTGCTGGTCGAGGTAGGCGGTCAGGAAGCGCTGCACGTCGCCTTCGGTGTGCTCCAGGACGCGGGCGGTGTAGAGCATGGTGAGGGGGAAGGCCCAGCAGGCGTGGAGGAACCCGAAGGCGGGCCGCATGCTCTGCTTCCACGGGGAGTGGAAGGCCACCTGGTCGTCGATCTTGCAGCCGGTGGCAGTGAGGGCGTCGTTCAGCCAGTTGTGGCCGGCTTCGTGGATGAGGTCGCGGGCCAGGACGACGGGGTCGCCGACGTGGTCGAGGAAGACGGTGCCGGGCAGGCGGGTGATGGTCCAGCTGTCGAGGGTGTCGTCGAGCTGCTTGGTCCGTAGCAGGACCACCACGACGGCGTGGGCGGTCAGCAGGGTGCCGAAGCCGGTGTCGGCGGCGGTGGCGAACGCGTCGGCCGCCAGGGTCCGAAGGCCGAGCGGTGCGGGTTCGGTGCCTGGGCCGAGCACGTAGTACGGGGTCTCGGAGATCGGGGAGCGGGGCAGGTCGGTGAGGTCGGGGGCGACGACGACGCGTGGGCCGATGGTGGTGGGGGTGGCGATGTCGGCGCGCGGGTTGGCGGTGTACCAGTCGAAGGTGGCCCGCTCGCCGGAGCGGGCGGCGCTCTCGGCGCCTTCGAGAGTGTGGTGGGCGAGGCAGTAGTCGGCGGCGGAGCCCACGGCCGAGGGCGGGGGCTGGGTGTCGGGGCTGAGGATCGTGTGGATCTTGCGGGTGCGCTCGCGGTGCAGGCGGGTGGTCGGCGGGAAGTCGAAGAGGCCGGGGTTGTCCACGTGTGGGCTCCTGTTCGGGTGAGGGGTGGCCCGGGGCCGGGCCCGCCGCGGTCGGGTCCGGCCCCGGGTCGTTACCGTCGGCGTTCAGCGCGCCGGACGGTTACGGGTGTTCAGGCGGTGGCGGGCTCGGCGGTCGGCCAGCCCTCGGCGGAGACGCTGGAGGTGTGGGCGGTGGTGCGGACGTCCTCGTCCTCGCCTCGCAGGTCCTCGACGGCGTCCAGGAACTCGGAGATGCGGTCCATGGCGGTGGTTCCCTTCTGGTTGGTCCGGATGGTTGTGCGTGATGCCCTTCGCGTCGGTTCTCGGGCACCGGGCGGTGATCTCGCCCTGGGCACGGTGGCCTCCCCGGTCAGTGCTGGGTGGTGCGGGCGGCGGCGCGGAGTGCGGAAGCGAGGTCGCTCATGCCGGGGCGGTCGCCGGGCTGGTCGGCGAGCGCGGCGACGACCAGGGTCCGCAGCACCGCGGGGATGAGGGTGAGGTTGGCGTGGCCGCCGAGGCGGGGGATGTCCGCGCACAGGTAGCGGTAGATCAGGACGGCGAGGCTGAACACGTCGGCGGCGGCGGTGGCTTGGTGGTAGCCGGTGATGTACTCGGGCGGCCAGTGGACCTCGGGGCTCCGGTGCTCGGGTCCGCGCTCGGTGGCCAGGCGGCGGGCGGCGCCGAGGTCGGTGATTAGCCCGCGGCCCTGGTGGATGAGGATGTTTTCCTGGTAGACGTCCCGGTGGACGATGCCGCGCTTGTGCAGGGTGAGCAGGCCGTCGGCGACGTCGGCGAGGATGTCCAGGCCCTCGTCGGTGTCCTTGCAGGAGGCCATGAAGGTGCGGAAGTTCCCGCCGTCGCAGAGCGGCATGGTGTACCAGTCGAACCGCTCGCCGCGGCCCTGGTCGAGCAGGGGGACGACGTGGTCGGCGCCGACGGCGGCCCGGGTGAGGTCGGCCTCGTGGCGGAAGTCCTCCCGGGCCAGGGCCCGTTCGGCGTCGGTCATCTGCGCGTACCAGTAGAAGCCGTAGGCGGCGGGCCGCTGGTCGGCGGGGAGTTCGGCCAGGACGTGGTTGCTGCCGAAGCCGGCCTTCAGCACGACGGGCTGCTGGCCGGGGCGGTGGGCGGTGACCAGGGTGCTGGCGCGGGTGAACGCGAGCAGGTCGCTCACCTGCCAGCCGTCCGTGCTGAGCTGGTCGAGGACCCAGGCGGCGGGGTGGAGGGGGTGAAGGTTCATCAGCTCGCTTCCTCAGGTCGCGGATGGGCGGGTGGAGCCGTTCAGGTGGGCGAGGCTGTCGGCGGCCAGCTGGTCGAGGTCGGCCTTGGTGGTGCAGGGCCGCTGCCAGACCTCGAGGCCGGTGCAGCGGGTCCAGGCGGTGGCGGCCTGCGGGTAGAGGTCGGCGAGGCGGGTGGTGGCCTCGGGGCGGTCGGTGAAGCGCGGGGCGGTCTCGCGGCCGGCGAGCCGGGCCTGGCACAGCGCGGGGTCGGTGGTCAGCAGGACGGTCAGCTCCGGGCGGGCCCGCTGTTGCTCCGCGAGGCGCTTGACGTACTCGGCGACCGGGCGCTGGTGGACCAGTGCGAGCAGACAGGCCGTGGAGAGACTGAGCCGGTCGGCGAGGACCGGGCCCTGGGAGAGAGCGGGGGTGAGGTTGAACCGGGCGTGGAGGGTGAGGTCCCAGCAGGCCGCTTCGACGGCTTCTTCGGGGTCGTCGGCCGGCGCTCCGGCCCGCAGCCGCACCAGGGTGCGGGTGGCGGCGAGGGAGAGCCAGGAGAACTGGCCGGTGTGGTCGAGCGGGATGCCTTGGGTTCCGGCGTCGGCAAGGAGGCGGTCTCGCAGGGTGCTCTTTCCGGCGCCGGGTAGTCCTTCCAGGGCCATGAGCACGGGTGTCAGCTCCTTGGGTCCTCGGCGGCGAGCCAGCTGATGAACTTCGCGCACCGCCCGGCGGCGACCGGGAGGGTGCCGTGGGCGAGCTGAGAGCCGTACAGCAGCGCGGTGCCCGGAGCGGGATCGACCGACCAGCGGGTGCGGGGCATCTGCTGGAACCAGGTCGCGGAGTTGTCCGCGCCGTCGTGGGCCAGCCACATGCCCTCCATGTAGCCATTCACCGCCGCGTCGGGGGCTTGGCGGTACCAGAGCCGGTCGCTGGAGGCGGTCTCGACGTAGAAGTCGCCTCCGGCGTCGGCCTGGGTGATGACGACGCTGATGCCGGCGATCTGGCGGGGCCAGGCGAACGGGTCAGGGGCGATGCCGTCGAGGTGGCTGGTGATGTGCTGGCCCGGCCCGTACTCGACGTACGTCCACGGGCGGCACACGGTGATGGAGGGCATGACCCGGGCCAGGGCCGGGCGGGCGCGCTCGAAGGCGTCCTGGAGGACCTTCTCCGCAGCGGCGGGGATGCCGGGGATCTCGACGCGTCCGGCGGGCTCGTAGACGGCCATCGCCTGCTCGTGGCTGTGGCCGGGGATCTCGTGGATGGAGGTCTGGCGCTCGTCGCCGAAGCAGGTGGCGTCATCGCCGGCCAGGAGGTCGTGCATCAGGGTGGCGAGGTGGAGCCGCTCGGAGGGGGCGAGGAAGTTCTCGATGCTGGCGACGCCGACGGTCTCGGCTATGTGGATCACGGGGTGGGCCTCCTTGCTTCGAGGACGCGGCGGATGTCGTCAAGGTCGGTGCAGTGGTTGAGCCAGCTGACGACCGGGCTGCCGCCACCGGCCAGCGGGTCGCGCCACAGGGCGAGCAGTTCGCCGGTCAGCGGCAGCTCGTCCGCGGCGGGCAGCAGCCAGGCGCCCGCCGTCTCGCCCCCCTGGGCCGCGGGGCAGGGTGCGTGGTGCTGGTGGACGAAGATGCGGGTCAGACGGGTGGCGGCGGCCTCGCGGCACGCCTGCCGGGTGCGGCCGTTGGGCTCGGGCCGCCGGTAGGCGCGGTGTTCGGTGGCCAGCCACGCTTCGGCGATGGCGGCGGCGGAGCCTGCGACGCGGCACGTCGCACAGCAGTCCGGCCCGTGCGACGGGCACTGTCCGGTGTGGGCGCCGAGGGCGGTGGCGATCTCGTGGAGGACCGCCCACGCGGTGCCGGCCAGCAGCCCGTCCGCGTCCGGTCGTACGGCCCCCGGCGGGGTGCGGTGGTTGCAGCACGGCTGACTGCTGGTGTCGGCCGGGGCCACGGCGAGGGCGGGTTCGATGAACAGGGCGTGGAAGTAGGAGATCCGTCCGAGCAGTTGGTGGACGGTCACCTCGTCGCCGGGCATCACCCTGCCACCGCCCGGTCCTTGGCAGCCGGGGCCGGTAGCGGGCAGGAGCACCTGGTGCCCATCGGGTGCTCGGCGGTCAGCGCGTCGGCCAAAGCGCGGGCGGCGGTGTCCAGGTGGGCGAAGTAGGCGTTCCAGTCCTGCTGGTGGTCCGGGTGGAGGCTGAGGTCGAGGACCGGGGTGGTGGCGTGGGTGCTTTCGCAGGTCAGCTCGGAGCGGGCGACGCGGACCTCGATGCCGTCGGGCAGCACGGTGGCGGTGGCCGCGCGGCACAGGGCCGCGGCGGCGCGAGCGTACTCTTCGCGGTCGCGCAACAGAAGGCCGACCCGCAGTTCGGCGGGGGTCAGGTCCAGGCCGCTGTAGGGGTGGCCCTGGCAGCTGTCGTAGGTGATCAGGCCCCAGCCGGTGGTAAGGGCGTCGACCAGGGGCCAGACCCGGGGTTCGATCGCCTCGCACCACTTCGAGTGGGCGGGGTCGAGGTCGTCGGCCTCGTGGACGCCGGGCAGGCCGACGGTGTTGATGTTGCCGTGCTCGCTGGCGTGCAGCCTGACCTCGGCGCGGGTGGCTGCGGGGTTGTCCCAGCGGGTGGTGAAGGCGTTCACATCGCGCATGCTGTTCGGGGTACGGGGGTGCCAGCGAAGGGTCTGGCACCAGGCGCCTTCGGCGTGGGCGGGCTGGGCAAGGAGGGCGGCGATGCCGTCGATCATGCGCATCCGGTAGTCGCAGTAGGCGTCGCCGTCCGCAGCCGGGTCCTGGCGCCAGCGGGTGGCGATGCAGCCGCCGCCGCAGGTGCTGCGGTAGTCGCAGCTCGCGCACTTGGCCATCAGTGACTTGCCCTGGTTCAGCAGGAGGGAGCCCTGCTGAAGGCTGGCCAGCTCGTGCTGGCCGGTGATCTCGTCGAGCTGGGTCAGGCGGGCCTGGGGCCAAGGCAGTTCGTCGCAGCTGCCGAACCGGTTATCGGGGTAGAGGGTGAAGACGTGGTCGCACTTGAGGTCGGAAAAGTGGCAGAAGCCGCTGCCTAAGCCGCGCAGGCGCCGGATCGCGGAGACGGCCGGCTCCAGCTTGAGGCGGGTGAAGTGTCCGGCGCTGATCCAGTGGGCGGTGGCGGCCAGCACGAACTCGGCGTACTCGTCGGGGTGGATCGCCCACGCCGGGCCCTCGTCGCCCGCGAGGGCGGCCTGCTGGAGCAGGCGGCTGGCCGGGACGCGCCGGGCCCTGATCGCGGTGGAGCGGCGGATGGTGGTGTCGAAACAGGGCACGAAGCTGACCGCGTTGACCGCCGCGAACGCGGCGAGGTGGTCCAGGACCTCCTCGGCCCGGCCCAGCACGGCCGGGGTCACGGTGGTGATGACGCCGACCTTGCGGCCCCGCTCGGCCAGCAGCTCCAGGGCCGCCGCGACGCGCGGGTAAACGGGCTCGCCGTCGTAGCCGAGGCGCCAGGAGTTGCCCTGGGCGTCGCCGTCGAGGGAGACGCCGATCTGAAGGCCGGGGCAGAGCTCGTCGAACAGGTCGAGCCACTGCCCGTCGAGCTGGACGCCGTTGGTCTGCATCGACACCCGCACGACCTGCGGCTGAGCGGCGAGTTCGCGCAGGATCTCGGCGATCACCTCGCGGCCGGCGGTCAGCGGCTCCCCACCATGGAGCTCGACGGCGAGGGGACGGTGCCGGAAGAGCCGGGCCAGCTGTCCGATCTGGTCGGGGCTGATCCGGGCTCCGCCGGGCACCTCCTTGCGCTTCTCGTAGCAGTGGGGGCAGTCGATGTCACAGGTCTCCCCGCGCAGCTTGACGATCACCGAAACCGCCGTGCGGGTGTCCTCGGACTCCAGGCTCCGGTAGAGCTGGTCGATCGGATGGTGCTGTTCGGTGGTGCGGTGCATCGGCTGCCTTCCTTGCTGCCGTGAACAGGCTGTTAGTCGGACAGGCGTCCCAGCAGGGCGCCCTGGCCGGACTGGAGGATGTGCGCGGCCTCCAGCGGAATCCAGAAGCACTCGAAGCGGGTGGGCTCCTGCTCGCCGTCGTGGTCCTCCTGGCTCATCCACCGCTCCGGGGTGGGCTCGGTGAGCTCCAGGTGGAAGACGTGCCGGTGCTGGATCTCGAAGCGGTACGGGCTGATGTCGTACTCGGTCTCGCCGAGCTTGCGCACGATCTTGAAGTCGTTCAGGCCGGTCTCCTCCCGGGCCTCTCGCAGCGCGGCGGCCTCCGGGGCCTCCCCGGGGCGGATACTGCCGGCCGGGACCTGGATGCCGACCTCCTCGTAGCTGTAATCGGTGTGCCGGAACACCAGCAGCCGCCCGTCGCGCACGACGTAGACGAGCACCTTCTCCTTGGTGACCTTCTCTGGCATCGGAACAACCTCCACATGGTTGGGCATCACCGTCTGGAGCTCACGTGACCGCGGCTCCAGCCCCTGGGACCGGCGGGTGAGGCGGGGCCGGGGAGCCCGCAAGTCTAGAACCTCTGAGTGACCGTCAACTCTCGTTCTGCTGGCCCACACCATGACACTCGGACCATTGTTCGACAGACTGATCAGCTGGCTGTCATGGCCATCACCAACGACTCCTCAGAGGTGCCTTCGCCCTCGGCAGCGGAGTGGAGACTGAACCGGATCTCCTTGCCCCACGGGAGGAGATCGGTCTCCAGCTCGCCCTCCAGGCGGGTCTTCGATGCTGCAGCGGACGGCCCCTTCGCGGACGGCGTCACCTCCGGCTCCAGTGCTACGGTCGCTCGCATGACGCTCCCGATGTCCTCCGCCTCTGTCGACTTGCGGGTTGAGCCGGTTGACGAAGTTCTTGACCGTGTTGAGCAGGCTCTTCAGGCGCGCCTGGAGCGGGGAACGGTGGTGCGGAAGCGTCGCTCTGTCGGGGCGCGGACGCATCGCGACACGTGGGTCCGGATCGAACGGCGCCGACTCGACAGGATCGACGGCCAGGGCTGGAACGGCACCGAATGTGCGCAGGCGTTGACGGGAATCGCCAAGCCCATCTGGTGCGCGGGAATGGCCTGGTGGGATGAGTCCCACGCGGCGGTGTGGCGGGCCGACGAGACCAGCCTCCTACCGGGAAAACCGGTCGGCAGCAGCGTAGTTGCCGCCGACCCTGAGCTTCCTGATTCCTGGTGGCAAGCACTGAACTCCTCGCTGGATGCGCTGGCTGGGCAGCGCACGACGCGCGTTGCCACCCCGGACACCGTGACCATCACCCAGGCCGTCGTCACCGAGGCCATCCTCGCCGCCTTCCCCGGGGCAATCGAGACCGCCGTCACGCAGTGGGTGCCTGCCCATGCGGACCTGAACTGGGCGAACGTCACCGGCCCGCGTTTCTGCTTGTTCGACTGGGAGGACTGGGGGAACGCACCGCGAGGGCTGGACTCGGCCTCTCTGTGGGCCAGTTCGCTCGCTGTCCCGGCACTGGCCGACCGTGTACGCCGAGAGCGTCGCCACGAGCTGGAGAGTCGGGACGGCAAGCTGATGACGCTGTTCGTCTGCTCGAAGATCATCGGACCTGACGCCCATCCGGAGGATCCTCGGGTAGAGCCGGCTCGGCGCGAGGCCGCCCGAATCGTGGAGGAACTTCAAGCCGGTTGACGGCTCGCCCGGCCGAGCAGGAGGTCCCGATACTCGGACACCACCTGGTCATCCACCGGGCAGTCCAGGGCGGCGAGCAGCTCCCGAAGATGATCGGAATCGTCCGAGCCGACGGCCACACTGCCGACGCGGGGGAGGTGGTAGGCGGCCCGGAACGCTGCCTGCGGACGGGACAGTGAACTCCGAGGGTTCCGGAGGAAGACACGAGGATCGAGCTTCTCCCAGACGGGGTCTGTGGCGTCGCCCCCAAAGGGGCTCATGCCCCACATCGAATCGGCCGGCAAGCCCCACCGGGTGGCGAGGTCGTCGGCGGTATCCAGCGTCCTGATCCCGACCAGCAGGCCAGCACGGACCATGAGGACAGACGGCTTCGGGGCCGTCGGGTCGATCAGATTGGGAAGCGAGGACGGATCCCAGGACGAGATGCCCCAAGATCTGCACAACCCCTGAGCCGTGGCGTCATCGAGGGTGGCACATGCCTGGGCCAGCATGTCTCGGCCGTCCGGGGCTTCCCGTAGTGAGCGTTCCGGGTTGTGCAGGAAGACGAGGTCCGGAACTCGCCGAAGGTCCCGATTCGTCTGCTCCAGGGCGAGCCGTAGTCGGCCGGGGTCGAGAGAGTGCTCTGCTCTGCCGGTCCCCGGGAAGAATCCGACCTTGGTCGACAACGTGAGGTGCGGGAGGAGGTCGCCGCCGATCTCCGTTAGCCTCCTGTGCGCCCCGAAATCGCGGTAGTTGAAGCTCGTATCGATCGCTGTGATGCCCAGTTCCAGGGCGCTCGTCAGCAGCTGGCGTTCGTAACGAGACCGGTGTAGCCCGAGAACAACTCGGGGGTGAGGCTCGCGCACAGTTCTTCCTCCGTAAGGATCTTCGCCACGTCCTCAACTTCGTTGCCCACGAGGCGTGCTGCCTCGTCCAGCCTCACGGGCTGCCCACTGAGAAGCACGCGCAGAGCAGGCAGGGCCTTGGCGGCGAAGGTCAGCTTCTTCCCGGCCGCGCGAACGTCGACCGTCTTGCCGTTCTCCTCGATCGCGGGCGGGAAGTCGGTGATGCACACCGCGGCTTCCAACGGCCCGAAGACCTCCAGGAGCGGCACGTGCCGGGGTGCGATGGCCTCCCGTTCGCGGGCAGCCAGGTAGTCTTCTGGACTCCGCGAGGCGACGATGCGGGCGGCAGCAGCGGCAAGTTCCCGCTGCTGGCCCTCTCGTTCTTCGAGGGTGCCCCACCGGTCGAGGTCACGACGGAAGAGTTCGGACTCGCGGGACCAATCAGCCATCCAGGAAAGCCAGTTCACTCCGGTCCTCTTCGCGAAGCCGAGCGTCATGTGCATGCTCTGGCCTTGGCCGCGGCCGACACGGGACGCCTGGTGCCAGTAGCCGCGCGGAATGTGCATGACGTCGCCGGTCTTCATCGTGCCGGCCCAGACGACCTCATCGCTGGGCGTGTTGTTCCGGTCGGCGTCGCGGTACAGCGGAACTTGGCGTGAGGCTCCGCGCACCTCCCAGTCCTTCTCGCCGGCCAATTGGATGATCAGGACATCGTGGTCATCCCAGTGCAGGTCGAAGCCTGCGGCGTCGTTGGTGGTTAGGTAGATATTGACCTGGACGTTCTCCCGGGACCACCACTGCATGGCTCGACACGCCACCTCCATCGTCGGGTCGAAGACGTTCGCCTGGTCCAGGACGATCGTCGCGCCCTCGCGCAGGAGGCTGCCCAGCCGCCGCATGTCCGCCATCGGAATGCTCTGGCCCCTGAGCGAGATCTGCGGACTGAGGTAGGTCTTGGGGTGCAGCTCCTCGCCGCCGCGGAAGCAGCGGAACTGAGGGTTCGCCAGGCTGCGGCGCATCACCATGTCGAGAAGCCCCTGGGGGGTCAGCATCCGCCCCACCAGTTCGATGTCGCCGAGGCCGCCCCGAGCAAACTGCTTCCCGAGCAGCCCGGGGCCCTCCCACCCCAGAGCTTCCTCAACTGCACTCACCAGACGGTGCTTCACGGTCCCTCTCCTTCGGGTTAGTAGTGCGAGAGTGGGCGGAGGAGCCCAGCGAGTTGGGTCTGCCGGGTCCTCCGCCCCAGAGCGCCAGCCTGTTAGGCGGGGTTATTCAGGCCATCGCCGTCGGGCCAGGGGCCGTCACCCGAACTGCCCGTCCCGGGGTCGGATCGGTCGCCGTCGTGCCGGTCGTGGACGCTGGCCAGCACTTCTACGGCGACCAGAAGGCCGCGCCTGGCCGGGGTCGGCGGATTCTCGGGCACTGTTGTGCTCCTTCCACATCGGGTACTCCCGCCGGGGTTCCAGCGGGAAGTCTTGAGTGAGCGCGCGTCCAGCTGCCGGCGGCCAGCTCGGTTCAGAACAGGTCCGGCTGGCGCTGGGCCCTGATGGAGATTCTGATCAGTAACCGTCACCTGACGGTCCGTTGATGCTGGCGCTCGCTGCCGGGACGGCACGACCTCGTCTTGGGACGTCCCGGAGACGTCCCGGGACGATCCGGTCTCAGAAGGCGAACGATTCTGACCTTCGAGAGCGACCGAGTGATCTCTCAGCGTCACCACTCGTTCGGTCCCTTAGGATCTCGGGTGACGAGATATCGCCGCCAGATCAGCGACCACTCACGTTCTCGGTCGCCCGATCATCTACGTATCGGCGCAGTGTCACCGGCCCTCGTTTGCGCCCCCGCGCCTGGGGCACCTGCAGTGATTCCCGCCCTGAATGTCCGTCATGAGTAGCGACACCGCTGCCGGATTCGGCAAGATCTGGGCCATGAAGATTCTGATCATTGGCGGGACGTGGTTCCTCGGCAGAGCGGTCGTACGGGGCGCCCTCGACCGCGGCTGGGCAGTCACAACGTTCAACCGCGGCCGGTCAGGCCGGGATCTTCCTGGCGTGGAGGCAATCCACGGTGATCGAACCGATCCAGGAGACCTGGCTCGGTTGGCGTCCCATGGGCCCTGGGACGCGGTCATCGACACATCAGCGGGCGAACAGCCGCCCCGCACCGTGCTGGCCGGCGCGCAGACGTTGGAGCCTGTGGCTGAGCGGTATGCCTACATCTCGACGGCGTCGGTGTACGCCGGCTGGCCGGACCACCCTCTGAGCGTCGGGGACGAGCTCCTGGACGGGCCACCGGACGCTGACGAGGACTACGGCCGCAACCCCCCGGGGTGGCTGGGCCCGAACCTCCACTACGGCCGGCAGAAGGCCGGAGCCGAGCGCGCGGTGCTCGCCGCCTTCGGCGAGCACCGAAGCTGGATCGTGAGGCCCGGGGTCATTCTCGGGCCGGGCGAGTACGTCGGCCGACTTCCCTGGTGGCTGAACCGAGCTGAACGCGGTGGCCGGATCCTGGCGCCCGGCAAGCCGACCAAGGGCATCCAACCGGTCGACGTTCGCGACGTGGCCGAGTTCGCCCTCGACCTCGCGAATCGCCCCGGAGGCGGAGTGCACAACGCGACCGGCCCGATCGGCCGGGACACCATGGGCCAGCTCCTGCAGACATGCCTCGACGTCACTGCGAGCAGCGGGCAGCTCGAATGGGTTGGCGATGAAGTCCTACTGGACCACGGCGTGGAGCAGTGGACAGAACTCCCGCTGTGGCGCACCCACGAAGGGGTGTGGCTGATTGACTCGGGGAGCGCCTACGAGGCCGGGTTGGTCTGCCGGCCCTTGGCCGAGACGGTCACCGACACCTGGGCCTGGCTTCAATCGGGGCACCTTCCGGTGCCGCACCCGCGGGCCGCTGCCCACGGCATCGACCCTGTGAAGGAGGCGGCGATCCTGTCGGCCATTTCGCCTCGACCGTGAGGTGAGGGCGCCCGCTCGGCTCTACCGGACGAGCGCCCTCCAGCCCGACATCAGCCCCCGAGCGTGAGACGGTTCGCACCCGGGCCGACCTGCTTGGGCACGGATGCCCTGACGTACTCCTCCAGGTCCTCTCCGAGCGCGACGGCAGCGGTGGCGGTACGAAGGGGCTCGGTGGTGAGCAGATTTCGGACTTGGTGAACGCGTTCGACCAATCCGGCGATCCGGCGATCCGGCGGCAGCTGCGCGATCGGCATGATCATCTCCCGCGCGCCCTCCAGGTCGCCGGCGATGAGCAGAGCCGCTGCGCGGTCCGTTCGGGCCTCGGCCTCGATCCGGGGAGTCCGTCTTCCCGGCGGGAGCGCGGCCTGCAGATCCAGCACACGAGCGGTGTGCTCCTCGGCGCCGACGCCGTCGCGCAGGAGAAGGCACGTGGTTCCGTGCGATCGAGCGAGACGGGCGGCGTCGTGGTGGAACTCGCCGCCGATGCCGTCGTGGAGGTCATCCCTGTCGTCGTTGCAGTCGTCGAAGCTTGCGCGAATCGCTCGGGCCGCGCGGGCGGAGTCCCCGAGATGACCGTAGGCTCGCGCCTCGATCGCGAAGAGCCGTGCCCGGGCCGCTGCCCCGAGCCCTGGGTGCAACTGCGCCTGCCTGACGTGTTGCAGGGCCTCGGCAGGGCGGCCGTCCCAGTAGGCGAGGATAGCCAGCGTCCCGTCGGCGAATGCCCTGAGCGGCCCGTAGCGGGCGGCTTCGCCGTACGTTGCCGCCGAGCGAGCGAGCCGCGTCGCAGCCCCCAGGGAGCCGAGGTCGAAGGCGGACATCGCCAACAGCGCCGATACCTGGCCGGCGATGATCAGCAGCTCCTGGCGCTGGGTGGGGATCTGGGTTCGGTCCAGCATGCTCGCTGCGCTTTCCCGCAGCACCTTGAGATCGCGGAACGCGTCGAAGGGAGGCTTCTGGTCGTACGTTCGCGCCAGGGTGACGAGGTCGTCACGGAGCTGGTCCAGCGACATACCAGGCAGTGATTGGGAGGCAAGGGAGAAGGCGTGGTCGGAGGCGTCGCGTGACGTCATCGTGAGATCGCTTTCGAGGTCGTACACGGGTGGTGAGGTGAGGCTGCCGTCGGCCGCCGGAGCTAGCAGATCGGCCACCGGGACCTGGAACATGTGCTCCAACACCTGAGCCGAGTGGCCGCTCGGCTTCTCGACCCGGCCACCCGTCCACCGGCGATAGGTCGGCTCCGAGACCGTGAGGCTGTCGAACTTCGAGTCCGCCAGCCGCCTCCCCAGTTGCTTGGCCGCAGCCGAGAACGCCCGGTCGAAGTCCGAGTAGCTCCAGTGGCGTTGCTCTGCGAGAACCCACAGCAGCGTCCTGGTGGCTGTCATTCAGTGACACCTTCCATTCGTGCGACGCCCTGGGATCCGATGGCTTGTTCAGAGAAGAGAGCCAGTCCATCTCTTCACTGATACAGCCTCACATCGGTTCTGTGTAGCCGTTATCAGCCAAATGACATGGCAGTGATACCCGACGGCCTTGACAGTTCAGCAGATGATCGGCGCGCGAAGTGGTGGCGATACGGCAGGAAACAGGACAGTAGGTGGCCGACGAGCCGGACGGCCGCGGTCGGCTGCCATGCCGGGCCAGCCAATTGCGAAGCCGAACGTCCCGGGACGTCCCCCAATCGTCCCTCTCCGTAGTGACCCCGTCCATCGTCCGGCCGACAGCATTGACCCGATGTCGTTGGACGGCCCCAAGCTCTTCGCTGCTGCGGTTGCGTCCCACCAACTCGGCGCCACAGCAGGGAAGAACGGGCCGCGCTCGTCGTCCCACCGGCGCGGCCCACCCTCTACCACCCGCACGCCGCGTTACCCCCTTCGCGGCGTGCGGGTGCACCAATCAGTAACCCCGCAGCCCCCAGATATCGCCGAGGACACCATGGCCACCCTCCAGGAACCGCAGTCACCACCTCAGGCCAGACGGCGGCTGGTCACCACCGATGCTGCTCACACCGCCGTTCTGGCGCCGGCCTACCTGCACGACTGGGAGCCCGGCGCCCCGCTGGACCGGGCGCTGCCGGGCCGGATCGACCACCAGCTGCTCGGTGGGAAGGACGGCCTTCGCGGTGACCGCACCGCGGCGGAGCAACTGAGCGCCGCGGTACCCGGGTTCGCGGAGAGTGTGCGGGCTCGTCGGCGGTTCGTGGAACGCGCGTTGTGCCGCCTGGTGCGGGAAGAGCATATTCGGGAGGTGCTGGTCCTGGGAGCCGGGCTGCCGTCTCTGCCTCATCTGCACGAGGTGGTCCAGGCGGAGGACCCGCGAGGGCGGGTGGTGTACGTGGATCACGACCCGATCGTGCTGAGCCACCTGCGGGCCAAGCTGACCTGCCAGCTGCCAGGCCGTCTGGCGGTGGTCCGTGGACACCTTCGCGATCCGCAGCAGCTCCTGGACTCCGGTGCGGTGCGCTCGCTGCTGGCGGCCGGGCAGCCGGTGGCGCTGGTGCTCGAGTCCGCGTTGGAGTTCATCTCGGACGAGGAGGACCCGCGACTTCTGGTCGCCGAGCTGATGAAGGGACTTCCGCGCGGCTCGTGGCTGGTGCTCCTCCACGCCACAGCGGACTTCGCGCCGTCGTCCTGGCAGACGATCACCGAGATCTACCGCTCCCACGGAATCAAGATCTACCCCCGGTCACTGGAGCAGATTGCGGCCTTCATGGACCGCATGCTACTCGCGGCCCCCGGCCTGGTGGCAGTCAACCAGTGGTACCTGGATGAGCGAGCGCTCGCCGAGCTGGGCGACGCCGCCGTGTCGCGGTATGGGGCGATCGCCCGGCTCAGCGTGCCGGCTGCGGGTGCGGGCGGGGTGGCGTGATGGCGGTGCGAATGGACGATGAGGTGATCTTCCACCCGGCCGGCCTGGACGCCGAGTTACGTGGCGCGGTGACAGACCTTCAGGCGGGGCGGTGGATGTTCACCCGCGAGCTGCTGGCCCGCACCGGTACCGACTGGCCGCTGCGGACCGCGCGCAGCCAGGTGCTGGCCAGCGCGGCGGCACGATCGGACGTGCTGGAGCACTGGGCGCGCGAGGACCCGGACAACACCGACCTAGTGGTGCTGCGGGCGCGGGTGGCGGTGCTGCGGGCGCTAGCCGCAGCACAAGCGGGCCGCCCCGAGGCCGGCGCGATGCACGGCACAGCCCGTGAGGCGTGCTGGCAGGCGGCACGGATCGCCCCGGCCGATCCGGTTCCGTGGGTGGCGATGCTGGAGCTGGCCGTCCTCGACCCGGGCCAGTTGCTCAAGGAGCACGGCGGCGACCCTCCGGATGCGCTACTGCCCGCCGGCCCGTGGTGGTTACTCGCGCAGCTCCAGCGACGCGACCCGTACAGCCGTGAGGGCCATCACCGGATGCTGCGCTGGTGGCTGCACTGCGGCGGTCGCGGGTACGGACAGGACTTCGTCCACTGGCTGCTGGGCCACGCCCCGGCGGGCTCGCCCCTGCGGCTCCTGCCGCTCTACCTGCGCGTGGAGCGGTACCGCACCGCCCCGAGACGGGAGGCTCTGGTCAATCCGTGGATGCAGGAGGCGGGCATCCGGGACACCGAGTCGGTGTGGGAGCACTGGTTCCTCGGCCGGGCGAGCGAGGCACGGTCGGTGCCGGACCTGAGCCACCTCGCCCACGCGCTGTGGGCCGGCAACAAGAAGCCACAGGCAGCCCGGGTGTTCGAGGTCCTGGGGCCGCTGGGCTCCCGGCAGCCCTGGGAGAGCGTGGCGAACCCCAGAGGTGGTCACGCCCTTCTCCTGGACGCCCGCGGCCAGGCCGCCAGGGCCGTCTCCCGCACCTGAACCCCAAGCGCCCGAAGTACCGCACCGCCCGATTCCCTTTTCCTGAAACCTCGTTGGAGGAATTGTGTCCCGCACACACCGCGCTGCTCCGCCCGGCGCCGGCGATGACGACTCCCATCTGCAGTCCCTCGGGTACACCCCGGTCCTGGTGCGCCGCATGGGCGCCTTCGGGAACTTCGCGGTGTCCTTCTCGGTGATCTCGATCCTGTCCGGCTGCATGACGCTCTACGGCTTCGGCCTGACCACCGGCGGCCCGGCGGTGATGCTGTGGGGCTGGGTCGGGGTCGGCTTCATGGTGCTGCTCCTGGGCCTGGCATTCGCCGAAGTCACCTCGGCCTACCCGACATCGGGCGCCCTCTACTACCAGGCACACACGCTCGGCGGGCCCAAGTGGGGCTGGTACACCGGCTGGCTCAACCTCCTCGGGTTGCTCGGTGCGATCGCCGGAATCGACTACGGTGCGGCCCAGTTCACAGGCGCCCTGCTCCAGATGCAGTTCTCGTTCACCCCGACGCCCGGGAAGCTGTTCGTCATTTTCGCGCTGATCTTGCTGGTGCACGCACTGGTGAACCTGCGCGGGGTGCGGCTAGTCAGCGTCCTGAACGGCGTCTCGGTCATCTGGCACCTGGCGGGGGTGGCGGTGATCGTGGCCGTCCTGGCCCTGGTACCGGCCCACCACCAGTCCGCCGCCTTCGTCTTCACCCACTTCGCCAACGGCACCGGCTGGCACAGCTCGATGTACGTCGCGGCCGTCGGTCTTCTGATGGCGCAGTACACGTTCTCCGGCTACGACGCGAGCGCGCACCTGTCGGAGGAGACCACCGGGGCGTCGGTGGCAGCTCCCCGCGGGATCGTCCGCTCGATCTGGGTGTCCTGGATCGCGGGCCTGGTCCTGCTGGCCGGCCTGACCTTCGCCATCCAGGACTACGCCGGGACCGTCGGCACCGAGACCGGGGTGCCGCCCGCGCAGATCTTCCTGGACGCGGTCGGCTCGACCGGCGCCAAGCTCCTGCTGCTGATCGTGATCGGCGCCCAGCTGTTCTGCGGCGCCGCCGAGGTCGCCGCTGCCAGCAGGATGGCGTTCGCCTTCTCGCGCGACGGGGCGCTGCCGGGTTCCGCCTGGTGGCGCAAGGTCTCGCCGAGGACCGCGACGCCGGTGGCCGCGGTCTGGCTCTCGGTAGGCGTGGCTCTGGTGCTCACCCTGCCGGTGCTGTACTCGCCGTCCGCCTACGCGGCGGTCACCTCGATCAACGTCGTCGGGATCACGCCGGCGATCGCGATCCCGGTGTTCCTGCGTCTGCGTGCGGGGCGGCGCTTTCGGCCCGGTCCGTGGAGCCTGGGCCGCTGGAGCAAGCCGATCGGTGTCGTGGCCGTGGTGTGGGTCGCCTGCGTGACGCTGCTGTTCTGCCTGCCGCAGGTATCCCCGGTGACCGTCGACTCCTTCAACTACGCCGGCATCGCCTTGGTGGTGGTTCTGGTCGGCGCGGAGGTCAGCTACCGGGTGGCTGGCCCGCGCTACAGCATCCCGGTCGCCGACCGGGCGATGGCCGAGCTTGAAGCCGAGGTCGTATGATGACCACCGCACCGATGCCCACGCTGGGCACGGGTGCCCAGTTTCGCGGCCTGCTGACGCCGACCCAGTTCCGTGAGGCGGTGCGGATCGACGAGGTCCGGCAGGTACGGATCGCGACCATCGACCTGCAGGGCCGGCTGCGCGGCAAGACCTTCCCGACGGCGGGCGTCGTGGAGCGGCTGCTGGACGACACGATGCACATGGAAGGCTGCGGGTACCTGCTGGCCACTGACCTGGGCATGGTGGCGGCCGAGAGCTGGTGGCGCGACGGCTACCCGGATGTGCGTCTGGCCCCTGACGCCCGCACGGCGCGGGTAGTGCCATGGGTGCCGCACACCGCGCTGGTGCTCGCCGATCCACTGGATGCCACCGGGCAGCGCCTGCCGGTCGCGCCGGGCACGGTGCTGCGCGAGCAGCTCGCGGCGCTGGCCGGCCAGGGCCTGGAGATCAGGGTCGGATTGGAGAGCGAGTTCGTCGTCTACCACGCCTCGGACGAGGACCAGGCGGCGCAGCAGGGTGCGAGGGTGCGCACCCTGCTGCCAGTGACCGGCCCGGGGCGGGACTACGCCTTCGACCTGCCGGAGAAGGTGGCCCAGTACCTCGCGCGTCTGACCTCCGCGCTGGAAGGCGCCGGGCTGCCGGTGGAGGCCGTCAAGGCCGAAGGCGCCCCTGGCCAGCTGGAGGTCACCTTCCCGTACGGGGATGCGACGGCGGCGTGCGAGCAGCACGTGCTGTTCAAGGAGGCCGCTCGCGCGCTCGCCGCCCGGCAGCACATGGCCGCGACGTTCATGGCTGCGCCCGACGACTCGACAGGTGCCGGGCTCCATCTGCACCTGTCGCTGTGGCGGGAGGACCGGCCGGTGCTCGCCCACCCGGACCGCCCCGAGGAGCTGTCGCCGCTCGGTCAGCACGTGGTGGCCGGCCTGCTCGGCGCGTTCCCGGATCTGATGCCTCTCCTCGCGCCGTACGTCAACTCCTACAAGCGCTACCGGCCGTACTCGTTCGCGCCGACGAGGTTCGCCTGGGGCCGCGACAACCGCACGTGTGCGGTGCGGGTGGTCGGGCACGGCCCGGGCCTTCACCTGGAGGTGCGGCTGCCCGGCGCGGACGCCAACCCCTACCTGCTGGTGGCCGCGGCCGCGGCAGCCGCCCGCTGGGGGATCGAGGAGCACCTGGCGCCGCCGGCGCCGGTGTCCGGTGACGCCTACCGGCAGACCGCCGCCCCGTGCGTGCCGCTGTCGCTCGGTGAAGCCGTTGACGCGTTCGAACACAGCGCCCTGGCCGTCGAGCTGTTCGGCGAGAAGGTCATCGCCCACTACGCGCTGGCCGCCGACGCCGAGCTTCGCTTCCACGAGCAGCACGTCAGCGACCTGGAAGTTCAGCGCGGCTTCGACCAGGCATGACGACCTGGCGCTGTCACCCCCTTTCCGACCGACGACTCAGGAAGACACCCGGTGCCATCCCTCCACCCGTCCCCACCCAGCGGCGAGTGCCTGCTGCTCGACCCGCGCCCGTCCCTGGCGGTCCTCGTGGCCGGCCCGCCCGGCACCGCGCACACCTTGGCCACCGCCCTGAGCGATAACCCGCTGCGACCGGTCACGGAGCTGCTGAGCGTCACCGCCCCCGGCAGCGGCCTGAGCGAGGACCCCGATGCCACGGTGACGCTCAGCCTGGGCCGCATCGCCCTGGAGCGGGCAGCTGTGACGCTCTTCGCCGTCCCTGACGAGGAGCGGCTGTGGTTCCGCTGGGAAGAGCTGCTGTGCGCCGCCGACGCCGCACTCGTCGTCGCCGACCCCCACAATCCGGCCTCCTCCCTGGCCACGACCGAATACCTCCACCGGCGCCGCATCCCACTGGCCGCGGTCATCAACGAGCCCGGCCCCGCGTGGCCCGGCACCAAGGCAACCGTCCGCCGGGCCCTGCACCTGAACGACCCGCGCATCCCCCTCATCACGGCCGACATAACGCAGCACGGCACCGCGATGAGCTCCCTGACCGCCCTCGTCCAACACGCCCACGCAACCGCTGCCAGCGCAGAAGCCATCGCGTTCCCGCAGCAAAGGAGCTGACCATGGACCCCCTCGACTACACCGGTCCCGCACTGCTGGCAGCCCCGCACCTGATCGGGATCGCAGATCCGGGTATGCCGGGCCTGGCTCAAGTGCTGGCCGAGCGCGGCGCCCGCCCCACCGGCTGCGCCCACCCCCAGGACGTCCCCGACCATCTGGCCGCTCTCGGGATCGGTGTCCTGCCCGGACACGATCGCGGCCACGTGCGCGCCGACATGTCCGCCCTCGTCGCCTCGGGGGCGAACTCGCTGGCCCGCGGCGCCGAAACGACGCGCGCCCAGGACATGGGCCTGCCGGTCCTGGACCACGCGGACGCGCTGGGCCTGCTGATCGCCGCCGCCCCGACCTCGATCGTGGTGGCCGGCAGCCACAGCACCACGCTCACCGCCGGGGCACTCACCGCCGCCCTGCACTACGCAATCCGGCCTGGACGCTGCTCGCCCCGCCTGTCGGACAGCCTGCCGGGCACCACAGCGGCGGCGACCTGCTGATCACCGAGCTCGGCCCCGACGCCGACCTCGGCGGATGCTGCGCACCCACGCTGACCGTGATCACCGCCGTCACGGCGAACCCACCCCACTTCGACAACCACGACGCCGCGCTGGAGGAACTGGAGGCACTGGCCCGCCGCAGCCAGATCGTGGTGCTGCCGACCTGGGACAGCGGCTGCGCCCAACTCGCCCAGCGCCTGGCCGAGCACCAGCCGGGCCCGCGGGTGGTGAGCGTCGGTCAGGTCCGCGGCAGCGATCTGCGGATCACCAAGCTCACCACGGACGGCGCTGGTAGCACCCTGACGCTGAGCGACTGGGAGGGCAGGACACACGCGCTGCGCCTGCCGCTGCCCGGGCGCCACGCGGCCACGGCCGCAGCGTTGGCGATGGCTGCCGCCCTCGCCCTCGACGCCGACCCCGGCGACCTGGGGCGTGGCCTGGAGCAGTACCGCGGCATCGAGCGGTCCCTGACCGTCCTGGGGCGCCAAGAGGGCGTCACCGTGATGGACTCCCTCGCCCGGCACCCGGTCGAGATCGCTGACGACCTCAAGGCCGCCCGCTCCCTGACGACGGGCCGGCTCGTCGCCGTCTTCGAACCCTCCCATTGGTCGCGCACGCTCGCCCAGGCCAAGGACATCGGCGCCGAGCTCGCCGCCGTCGACGAACTGGTGCTGCTGCCGCTGTACGACCGGCGCCGGGCCGACAACCCCGACCTGCCCACCGGAACCGGCGCCATCGCGCGCGCTGCCACCATCGGCGGCCTGGACAACCACCTCCACACCCCCGACCTGCCCGGCGAAGACCTCCCCGCAGCCGGCGTCGAGCACCTGCTCGCCAAACTCGCTGGCCCCCGCGACACCGTCCTGCTTATGGGCAGCGGCCACACTGTGGGGCTCGGCCCCCGGCTGCTGTTCGCCCTCGCCGCGCCCGATGCCCCCGTCCCTCGCGACCTGTAGTTGAAGTCCCATACTCGCGCGATCTTTCAGACGCTCGGTGCCGAGCGCTGCTGCCATGCCGTCGTGCTTGCGACACGGTTCGGCCCGGTGCCCGTCCCTGAGATCGACCCGACTCCGGCCCAACTCTGCCCGACAGCTGAGTCCCCAGCGCCCACCATCAACGGGAGCCACCCGTGTGCCCTGAACCGCCCCTCGCCCCGGCCAGCAAGGATCATCTGCTGCAACGCGGTACCGGCCCCACCCAGCAGGCGTACCTAGACCTGACCAGCGGAGCCAGGCACCAGGCCGTCTACTGTCCCGACCTTATCTGGGGCGCCTGCCAGATCCCCGAGTACGCCCGCGCGGTCCTGCGCAGCGTCGCCGACTTGCACCAGCTGCCCGATGACATCGAGGCCGGCCTCGACGCCCGCCTCGCCCGCGCCCGGTACCTGGGTGAGGCATACCGCACTCACGACGTCCTGCTGGGGGAGCAGGCGCTGCTGACCGCCATCGAGCCCGCGGTGATGCGTGCCCAGCTGCGGCACCTGCTCGAGGTGCTCGACCGCCCTGGTCTGACCGTCACCGTCATCCCCGCTCGCGCCCGACTGCGCGTCTACCCGGGCGGCGGATTCACGATCTACGACGGGAGCCGGGTCGAGACCGAGGGCTACGCCGGCCCGCACACGATCACCGGCCCGGACGGCGTCACCCTCTTCCAGCGCGCTTTCGACCTGCTGCGTGACAGCGCTCAGGGAGCGCCCGCCGCACGCGACTTCATCACCTGTGCTCTCCGGCTCATCTGACCGACTGGCGCCGCACCGACGGCCTCGGCCCGCCGCTCGGCCGCAGGCCGGCCTCGAACTGATGTTGCCACGATCGGGTGACTCCCGAGCCGACTTGCTACCGCCCAGGCCCTCGACTGCCAGGATCGTCATCTCGAAAGCCGACACGAAGGGATCCGCAACCGCCCCTACCGTTTGCCCTGTTGTACGAGCAGTCCGTCCAGTTCTGATCTCCACCAAGGAAGTTGGGAACACCATCGTGATGACTCTTCGTCAGGCCGTCAGCACCATCGTTCACGACCAGGCCACCGGACGGGTCGCCGTCATCCACTACGCGAACGACAGTTGGGCCAAGACGCCAGCGTTCACGATCCCGGGAGGAAAGGCGGAGGAGGGTGAACGGCTGGATGAGGCGGCGGCACGCGAGGTCCTGGAGGAGACCGGTCTGATTGTTGATCCGCAGAAGCTGAGCCTGGTGCACACGATCCAGGTCAAGGCAGGGTGGGACGGCCGGGGCCCGTTCCTGCTGTCCGTCTTCGCCACGACGACCTGGCAGGGCGAGCTGACGAACACCGAGCCGGACAAGCACGTGTCCGTCGCGTGGGCACCGGTCGATGCTCTGCCCACCCCGATGTTCCCCACCTCGCACAAGGCGCTCGTCGCCTACCTGCACGGAGGGCGCGGCTTCTCCACGCACGGTTGGGACGCCGACGCCGACCCCCGCGCCCTGGTCGGAGCCTGACCCGTGGCTGGGCGGCACCGGCGCCCAAGCAGCCGGGACAGGGACGCCCACTCGGCGGGCACCGACCTCAGTCTGCGGGCGATAGCGAGCGGTCGGGCCGTTTTCGAGGACGGAGTGGTCACACTGCACGGCGCCCAACACCCGTTCCTGTACCGCCACGTCCACCTGCCCGACGGCTCAGTCCAGCGCATGTTGGTGCGCCTCGACGGCTGCCTGCTGGAGTTCCCGCCACCCGACCGCCCTCAGTAAGAGCGTTGTGGTGAACCGTGCGGCGTTCGAGGTTTGCAGGTGGGGAGGGTGAGCGTTCGCACGCAGGTGCCCGTGACCGCTTGGGCGTGAAGCAACGGGCCCCTTGGTAGAGAGCTGGTTGTCGAGACCGCTTTCGCCCGAGGAGGCCCGTTGCCCAACCAGTTCAGCACTCCCGGTGCCGGCGAGTCCACTGCGCTCACTCCGGGGTGTGACTGCTACGTGCACCTGTACGGGGCGATCGGGGAGGGGCACCGCGCGCCGCGCTACGACAGCGACATGACGGACGCCGAATGGGCGGTGATCCGCGGCGCGATGCCGATGCCCGCCTGGCTGGAGGGGAAGGGCGGACGCCCTGAGGCGCACTGCCACCGGGGGGTGATCGACGCGGTGCGCTATCTGGTCGACAATGGCGTCAAGTGGCGCAATCTGCCTGCGGACTACCCCTTCTGGCGGGCGGTGTACGACTTCTTCCGCCGCTGGCGCCGCCACGGCTACATCCGCGAGCTCTACCAGCGCTTGCGCCGCACCGAGCGCAAGAAGCAGGGCAAGGCGACGGAGCCGAGCGCGGGCATCATCGACTCTCAGTCCGTGGACGGCTCGGAGACCTGTCCGGCCACCTCACGCGGCTTCGACGGCGGCAAGCTGCGCGACGGGCGCAAGCGCCACGTCCTGACCGACACCGGCGGACTGCTGCTGGAGGTCACCGTCACCGCGGCCAACGTGCACGACTCCAAGGCCGCCCCGGAGTTGCTCGAGGCATTCATGGCCGAGCCCGGACGGCTGCTCGAACTCGTGTGGACGGACTCCGCCTACCAGGGCCAGGAACTGGCCGACGCCTTCGCCGCGCACGGGGTGAGAGTGGAGGTGGTCAAGCGCACCGACGGAACCAAGGGGTTCAGGGTACTGGCGCGCAGGTGGGTGGTGGAGCGCACGCTCGGCTGGCTCTCGCGCTCGCGGCGCCTGAACCGCGACCACGAGCGCCGCGACGACCACCACGTGCAGATGGTGTGGTGGGCCGCCTCGATCACCCTCGGCCGGCGGATGGCCCGCCAGCGCCTGCACTGGCCCGAGTTCCGCCCGCACCGGCTCCCCGCGCCGGGCCCGGCGCGGGGATGAACAACCCGCCCGGCACCCGCCCCAGCCAGCCCCTGGCCTGCAGCGCATAGGCCCGGTGACGGACCTTCTCGATCTCCTTCAGCCGCTCTGCGTCCCGCCCCAGCGCGACAGTCAACGCCTTGACCGCCACCGGGGCACCCGCACCCGCGACCACATCGAAGACCTGCCGATAGGCCCCGGCCAGCACCTCCACGCCCAGGCCCGGCTGCCACGCAGGCGGCCGCGGATCGTAACCCGTCCGCAGGACCGAAGGCACCGCGGGCACTGCCGGCTCCGGCACGCCGTCCCCCGCCTCGTGCGGCGGCTGCGGCGGCACTTGCGGTGCCGTCACCGGCGCCAGCGCGCGAGCGGTGGGCGTCACCGCAGTCAGCGGCTGCACCATCACGGCCTCGGCCTCCTCCGCCAGCGCACGCAGCACCTCCTCCCGGCCGATCCGCGCACACTCCAACCGCTCCTGATGGACAGCCACCTGCTCCTGGGCCTCGCGCAGCAGCTCCTGCCAGGCATCCAACTCTTCCCGGGCCCGCGCCTCACGACGCTCCAGCAACGCAATCACCGACGGCACGAACGACACCTCCACCACCGACCCAACCAACCGTCAGCTGGCTGCCCTGAAGAAGCCATCCACACACCACCGTGCTGAGGAAACCGCAGCTCATCGAGCTACAGAGCGGTTCACCACAACGCTCTAAGGCGACTACTTCGCCCAGACCCTTCCCGCCATCCTGTGGCCCACACTCGCTGCCGATAGCCGTCGTCGGCCGTAACGACCGACGCAGGTCAATCGTCCGGTTCTGGGGCTGGCCTGTCCAGGTGGTGCCTGTGGCGGCTCATTACCGGTGTCCTACCGAGCCAGCACGAACTACTCCCCACCGCACGACTATTGGCACGGACCGCTCCACCATTTCAGGGGACACTACCCTCAGCCACGGAGGAATGCCTACTCTAGTGGTGGACAACTGACCTACCCTCACTTCAAGCCTGTCACGCCGTCGCCCCGCACGGCCGGCTCAGCTGCCACCGGAAGGATCACCATCCCCGTGCCGAGCCATGCCGACGTCCTCGCCGCTTTCACCCGGGGCCGCCTGGCCGTCGAGGACCATGTCCGGGAAAGCGCCCTGCAGGACCGCGAGTGGGGCGAGGAAGAAACCACCGTTCAGCTACTGATGAAGGCACACCCAGAGGTCCGCTATGTTGAATTCGCGCGGACACACGAAGGTCAGGTCGGTGCGGACTGGCTTTGGTGGTTCGTCGACCTGACTGGCGAATGCTTCGGCCTTCTCGTCCAAGCCAAGAAGCTGAAGCCCATCAAAACGGGATTCACCGTCGATTTCAAGCACCCCGACAACACGAGCAAGCAGATGGCTGATCTCCTCAGGACCGCCGACCGCTTCAATGTGCCAGCCGTCTACGCTCTCTACTGCGGCGATCTGACATACCGGGGCGGGGCCCGCCACTGCCCGGCCTGCGCCTCCCGGCAGGAGGGGGTTCCTCAGGTCGACCCATCCTGCCTACGTTGCGAGCGCGCCAGCATCCTTCTGCTTCCCGCCCTAGCGGCCCAGCAGCTGGCTGTGTGCGCCCCACGTCAAGCGGGTCTGAAGGCTTTCTCTATCGGGCTCCCACTTGAAGACGCCATCGACCGGAACGTCTTCACCCCCGAGATCAAGGACTCGAACCTGTACCAACTCCGAGGCGAGCTCCGAAAGTTCTTGGAGGACCGGCAATACGGCCCTCGAGAGATCGCCAAGGCCATCTTCGATATCGTCTCGAAAATGGGGAGCGGGGTCTTCGATCAGGTCATGGAACGCGAGCTACCTATGATCCTGAACCGGGATGCGGTCTTCCGCACCGTGCCTGCGGACCGTGCATATTTCTCCGCGCCGTACTACGCCGACGTCCTATGCGGCCTCCGGCGGAGGCTTCCTAAGTACGTCGAGCCCGTCATGAACGGAGCCGGGCCACCCGTCGGGGCTGAGCGCCTCGCCGGCATGGTCCTCGTCCATCTCTGATCTCTTCAGACCCGGCCCGACGCGCACGGGTCTTCAAGCGACGATGATGAGACCGGGGCAGCCTCCGCACTGGCTTCCACGCCCCCGGTGTACCCGTCTAGCACCGATCAGCGAACCTGTTGCATAGCTCCTCTCCTAGCAATTAGCCCAGGTCTCGGCGAAGGCGGTGGAGATAGGCGTCGATCTGCGCTAGCCCTGGCCAATCGCTTCCCCGCAGGTGGGAGGTCTCCGTTCGGAGTCGGTCGCCGATGTCCAGTGCCTGGGGGAGGTTTTCCGTCGCTGCATACAGACTCATGAGCCGGGCGAGGGTATCCAGGTGGCGGTTGACGGCGTCCTCGTCGTCGGAAGCAGGCGTGTTCTCCGCGACATGGTCGAAGGCCCGAATGGCGGCGCTCGCTTCACCAAGTTCCATCCGGCACTGCGCGGTGTAGTACCAACACAGCTGTGCTTGCTCGTCGTCACCGTCATAGCGGTTCGTGTATTCGTGGGCGAGGGGCTCGAACAGGGCGAGGGCCTCGCGGTGGCTTCCGGCCAGGAACTTCACTTGGGCGAGGCTGAACTGCATGCCTTCCCTGAGCTCTGGATCCGTGGCCCTTGCGATGGCGCTATCCAGAACGTCGACGGCCTGGGTGAACTGGCCTTCCTGAGCCAGCCGAGCCGCACGGTCCGAAATCGCGTCTGCCTCTTGCTCGGCCAATGCGACGGCGCCTTCCTGCACCGCTGCGGCAGGAACCGCGAGTGGCGAGGGAACAACCACGGTGGGCGTGTAGGAGGCAACGACGCCGGCAGTGCGCGGCCGACCACCAAAGGGGCGGAGGAACGGCAGTCGAGGGTCGAGGACACCATCGCCGGTCGCAGCGAGGGTTTGGGCGTTGACATGAACGAGGGGCAAGAGAGCGTCATAGACCTCCATCGCGCCCATGCGCTGCTCGGATTCCTTGGTGAGCATCGCCAAGAGCAGAGCCTCGATGTCGACCGGCACGTCCGGGCGCAGGGTGCGGATCGGCGGGGCTGGGGTGTGGACGTGGTGCCACATGTGAGAGCGACTGTCGTCGGGGGTGAAGGGTGGCTTCCCGGTCAGGAGTTCGTGGAGTACGCAGGCGAGGGCGTAGACGTCGGCGGCGGGGCCTACGGCGTTCGCTAGGCTCTGCTCGGGTGACATGTAGGGCGGGGTTCCCACGGTCATGCCGACCTGGGTGAGCCGGGGCAGGGTGCCGACTCCGCGCAGGGCGGCGACGCCGAAGTCGAGGACCTTGACTACCCCTCCAGGGGTGATCATCAGGTTGGAGGGCTTGATGTCGCGGTGGACGACGTCGTGGTGGTGCACGGTGTCGAGGACGGAGGCGATCTGGGCGCCGACGGCCGCGGCCCAGGAGACGGGGACCGTCTCGTGTTCGTAGTCGGTTTCGTCGATGAAGGTCTGCAGTTCTCGGCCCTGGAGGAGCTGCATGACCACGAACAGGCGTCCGCTGGCCTCATCAGTGCCTGTGTCGAAGACAGCGGGAACACCAAGGTGTTCGATGCCGGCGGTGATCTGGACCTCGCGCAGGAAACGGGCGCGGCGGGTCTGCAGGGTCTCTTCGAAGGCCGCGCCCTGGAATCCGGGCGGAAGCGGGCTTTCGGCCAGCATCATCTTCACCGCCACCCGGCGGTCCAGGCGTTCATCGTACGCCTGCCAGACCTCACCCATGCCGCCCGCACCGATGGGGGAGTGCAGCCGGTACCGGCCCGCGATGATGCGGGCCGGTACTCCTGGCTCGGAGGGCGGCGTGCCGTGCACCATGCGCGGTGCCTCTCTGCATGGGCGGAGCGCAACCACTCCACCGGGCCTATTACGTGACGTATTGTCAAGTAAAGGCTATGCGGTTGGTGGCTCCGCGCGACGGCTTCCGGTGGACTTCAGTTCGGCGGCCCGCTGTTCAGTGGCCCGGCGCTCGGCTTCGCGCCGGACCGGGCGACGGATGAGCTGGTAAGCCTGCTGGGTCGCGACCTGCTTGAACAGGCGGTTGACGTTGGCGTCGTCGAAGTATCGGACCATGAGCGCGTCGTTGGAGGCCGCCTGGTCGATGACGATCCGGTCGAGGTCCTTCTCGAGCTCCCCGCCGAAGACGTCCTGATCCTGGTGCAGCGCGATGGCCCGCAGTTCGGGGTCTTCGCTGACGGCGACCACCAGCTGGCCGAGCAGGATCTGGTCGGTGGTGGACAACCCGGTTCCGTATTCCGCGTTGACGGACTGAATCACCTCGGCCAGCGACATCTCCTCCGCCTCGGCCACTGCTCCGCCGGCTTCGGGCACCAAGCCTGGCAGGAGCTGTGCGCCGGCTGCCTCCAGGCGCAGTTCGGGGGTACCGGTCTGCGTGATGCGCATGTGGCTCGGGACTGCGGCACCGATGTCCGCGCCGGCACTGCGCACGGGTGCGGGCAGACGACGCAGCAGGAAGCGCCCGTACTGGTAGAGCCGTTCCAGCTCCAGGTTCTCGAAGCCGATCACGTGGGAGAGCCAGCCGTACGCCTTGGTGTAGGACTCCAGGGCGCGGCGGAACTCGGCCGCAGTGTCGGGCTCGGTGGCGTTGAGGGCGTTGAAGCGGTCCAGGGCCGGCTGGAGGTAGCCGTAGAGCCGGGCGTGGGCCTTCATGATGGCCGTGTCGGTCGCTGTTCCGCCCTGGAAGGCGGCGAAGTACGCCGTGACGAACGCGTCCATCTCTGCTTGCACCAGGAGCTGGTAGGCCATGACCTCGCGTTCGCGGTCGAACAGCAGGTTGGGGTCGGTGGGCTCGCTGATCGACGCCTCGTAGTACTGCTGGAACGCCTGTTGGATGTCCTCGGGGCGGTTGGCGAAGTCGAGGATGAACAGATCCTCGGTGGTCTTGAGGGGGTGAGTGCGGTTGAGTCGGGACAGCGTCTGCACCGCGGCCAGCTTCACCAGGATCTTGTCCACGTACATGGTAGTCAGCAGCGGCTGGTCGAAGCCGGTCTGGTACTTCTCGGCGACGACGAGGATCCGGTGTTCGGGCTTGGGGACGGAGGGCGGGTTCGGGTCGTCAGCGCGGGTGTAGCCGAATCGGGCGGGCAGTTCACGTTCGGGGAAGCCGTTGAGCTTGGGTTCGGTGTACTCGATCCCGTCGAGGGTCAGTGCCCCGGAGAACGCAACAAGGGTGCCGCAGTCAGTGAAGCCGCGCTGATCGATGTAGGCGCGCATAGCCTGGTACAGCCGCACGGCGTGGTCACGGCCGGAGGTGACCACCATCGCCTTGGCCCGACCGCCGAGGCGCGGGCTCGAATGCAAGCGGAAGTGGTCAACGATGATTTTCGCGCGGGAGGCCATCGACGCTTCCGACATCAGCGCAGCCCTCACCAGCTTGGAGCGGGCCTTACGCGGATCCACCTGCTGCTCGGCCGCGTCGGCGGCGGCCTCCTGCAGCTTGAAGTAGGTGGCGTAGGTGATGTAGTTGCCGAGCACGTCGAGGATGAAGCCCTCCTCGATGGCCTGCCGCATCGAGTAGACGTGGAATGGTCCCTTCTCCTGCTCCCCCGAGCCGGCGTTGGGGTAAGGGGTGCCGAACAGGTCGATCGTCTTGGCCTTGGGCGTGGCAGTGAACGCGAAGAAGGAAAGGTTCGGCTGCTTGCCGCGAGCCAGGGCCGCGGCCGTCAGCGGGTCACCGTCTTCATCCACCGCGTCGGAGCCAAGACGGCCCAGCGCCTTCTTCAGCGCCGCTGCGCTCTCCCCGCCCTGTGAGGAGTGCGCCTCGTCGATGATCACCGCGTAGCGCTGTCCACCCAGCCCCGCGACCTTGTCCAGGACGAAGGGGAACTTCTGCACCGTGGTGATCACGATCCGGGCCGTCGGCCCGGTCAGCGCGTCCGCGAGCTGCTGGGAGTTCTCGTCGATCCGTACGACCACGCCGGCCTTGTGGTCGAACTGGTAGATGGTGTCCTGGAGCTGCTTGTCCAGCACCCGCCGGTCAGTGATCACGATGACCTTGTCGAAGACCAGCTTGTTCGCCCCCAAGCCTGAGGCGAGTGCGGTCGGCGCGATCAGCCCAAGGTCGTGGGAGGTGTGCAAGCTCGACAGGTGGTGCGCCAGCCAGGCGATGGTGTTGGACTTGCCCGAACCGGCGGAGTGCTGGATCAGGTAGTTCTCCCCCGAGCCGTGGCGGGCCGCGTGTGCGATGAGCTTGCGCACTGCGTCCCACTGGTGGAACCGCGGGAAGATCAACGGTTGCGTGTGCGCACTGCCGGGCTTGTGCGAGGGCGCCCTGCCGGCCTTCGCTGCGGCGTCCTCCACGTGCAGGAAGCGCTGCAGCAGTTCCAGCCAGTTGTCCCGCGCCCATACCCCGTCGAAGAGGTAAGAGGTGGGATACGACCCGTCTGTAGGTGCCGGGACATTGCCCGCCCCGCCAATCTGACCGGGGCCACCGGAGCCGGTGTTGAAGGGCAGAAAGCGGGTCGCGTCCCCGGCCAGGCGGGTCGTCAGAAATGCCAGCGTCGGATCGACCGCGAAGTGCACCAGACTGCGCTTCGCGAAGAACAACTCCTTCGGGTCTCGGTCCCGCCGGTACTGCCGCTTGGCCTCCTCGACGGTCTGGCCGGTCAGCCCGTTCTTCAACTCCACGGAGGCGACCGGCAGTCCGTTGAGGAAGAACGCCATGTCGAGGGTGTCGGACGGGCGCGAGGCCGAGTAGTGGAACTGGCGCACGAACGTGAGCTGGTTGGCGTCGTACTCGTCCAAGGCATCGCTAGCGAGAGTGTGCGCGGGACGGAAGTACGCGAGCTGGATCTTTACGTTCCGGTCGTTCACGCCCCGCCGCAGGACATCCAGCAGCCCTCGCGAATCGATCTCCCGCGCCACCCGCTTCGCGAACCGGCCGATGGCCTGCTCCTCCTCCTCGCCATAGGCGGCCTGGAGCGCCAGCCAAGCGTCGTTCTGCGACGCCCCGAGGAACACGGCAAGCTCCGAGGTGTCGATCCCCAGCGCACGGTCGTAGGTGTTCGCGAGCCCGCGCTGCCAACCGCTGCGCAGCAGCGCCGCCTCGACGGCGTTCTCAAATGCCTTCTCGGTGTAGACGCGCGCATCGTTCATCTGAATCCCCCTCAGAGAGCGTGACCGTGCGCAGAGCGCTCGGCAGTGGTGACGTCGAGCCGTCCCGTGACGGCGGCGGTAATCAGTGCCTGGCGGCGCTCAGCGAGGAGCGCAAGTTGACGGTCTGTGCGTCGGACCAATTCCGTATGGCCCTGCCGCCCCTCTTCCACCTGACCGGCGACCCTCTCTTGCTCATTGGGATCCGTGGGCCACCGAACAGAAAAATTCGACAGATCTTCCATCCCAAGCGTGGGCTGGGCAGAGTCCGACCCAGTAGCAAGAACTGCCTGACGGTCAAATTCACCCGTAGCAATCCAGGCGGTGAAAAGACTCGCATCGACATTCGGTTTCAAGCGAATCGAACAAACGGCCCTAGCAACGTTGGCGCCGGCAAGTTCATCCGGCACGATAGCCGCTCTACCCAGGGTTCCAACCACGCTAAGGAGAATGTCGCCCGGCATGGTGATTGTTCTCGCGTATTGACTTGAGAGACTTACTGGGATTCGCAGCAATCCACTTGCCCGCCCCGAAAGGTCCAGCAGGTCATTGACGCGAATAAAAGGAACTCCATCATCCTCGAAAACAGGGACAAGCACTCCATAGCGCGGTCGCGCCCGAACGAGATACTTGACCTTAGTCCATTCCCCTGACGAACACTGTCCGAGAGCCTTCTCGGCATACACGGCCTGCCGAGTGCGGATCGCATCCCGCTGACGAGAACGGAGATCCACCAGTTTGTCGATGAGAGAGGTTTCTCCGTCGAGGAAGTCAGCGATGCGCCGTTGCTCGTCGAGCGAGGGCAGCGGAATGGAGATCTCGGCAAAATCCTCCCAATAGAGGCGCCACTGCGCTGGCCTAATTCCCTTAGACCGGCGACCAAACTCAGAAATGAGGAGTGCAGACCTCAGCAAGTGGTGAAGAAATCCGGGATGGACGGATCGATCAATTGTGCAAACCAGGTAGTCTGGACTCACGATCCCATGATGCCGGGAAACGCCAAGAGATCCCTGCCAAGCCTTCATCTTATTGATCACAAGATCGCCGGGACGGACCTCTTGGTATCGCGATAGATCTAGAGGAGTCTTGTTATTGTTGTCATCTCGCGAATTCTTCGGAATGACTCCGTGATCTCGGTAGACCGATAGGACTTGCAGATGCGTACAGCCAGTCACCTCTCGGGGGCGCAGCGCGTATCGAATCTTAGTCTGAGCTGGGTTCATCAGCCGGTCACCTCCCCGAGCAGCGCCTGAATCTCGGCCTCCAGCGACTTGAGTTCCGCGTCGATCTCCGGCAGCGGCCTCGGCGGGGTATAGACGTAGAAGTGACGGGTGAACGGGATCTCGTACCCCGTCTTGAACCGCTCCACCTCCTTCGTCTTCGGGTTACGGGTCTCCGCGATCCAGGCGTCCGGGACATGAGGCAACACCTCGCGGGCAAAATATTCGTCGATGTCCTCGCTCAGCGGGACGTTCTCGTTGTCGCGCAGGTCGGCGTCAGCCTCGGGTTTACCCTTGATGAGTTGGACTTCACCCTCGGGGTCTGTCACGCCCAGTGCGTCCCGCATGGCCTTCTGGAACGTTGCGACGGCGGGCCACAGCACGCCCTCTTCCACCATGGCCGTGCGCAGCGCGTCCCATGCCTCAGCTTTGGTGGACCACTGCGATCCGAGCAGCGGCTTAAGCGCGGCGAGCAGCATCTCGACCACCGCCTCGCCGCCGACTGACTTCTTCACGGCAGCTGACGCGCCGAGCTGGGTGAGGCTGTTCTCGGTCAGCTCAAAGCGGAGCTTGAGCGGCCGGTCGACAGTGATGCGCTGGTAGCCGAAGTCCCGGTTGGCGAAGACCTTCACTCGCCTGTGGTCCGGATGGGCCTCGTCACTGACGATGCTAAGCGCGTCGCGGTAGATGCCGCAGATGTGTCCGATCTGGGCACGGGTAATCTCCTTACGCTTCTCGCCGAGCGACTTGCGCATCTTGGACCACTGGTCGCGGGCATCAAGCAAGATCACGTGGCCCTTGCGGTCGGTAGGCTTGCGGTTGGTGACGATCCAGAAGTACGTGGAGATGCCGGTGTTGTAGAAGATCTGGTCCGGGAGGGCGACGATCGCCTCCAGGTAGTCGTGCTCGATGATCCACCTGCGGATCTCCGACTCGCCGGACCCCGCACCACCGGTGAAGAGCGGGGAGCCGTTGAAGACGATGGCCAGCCGGGTGCCGCCAACCTCGTCGCCGGCCGCGTCCCTCTTCAGCGGCTGCATCTTGCTCATCATGTGCTGCAGGAACAGCAGCGAGCCGTCGTTGATCCGGGGTAGGCCGGCGCCGAAGCGGCCGTCGTATCCCCGGTCCTCGTTCTCCTGACGGACGACCTTCTCGACCTTCTTCCACTCCACGCCGAAGGGTGGGTTGGCCAGCATGTAGTTGAAAGTCTCGCCCTCGTGGCCGTCCTGGCTGAAGGAGTTGCCGAAGCGGATGTTCTTGGCGGTGTGGCCCTTTAGCAGCATGTCGGAGCGGCAGATGGCGTACGACTCGGCGTTGAGCTCCTGTCCGAACAGGTTGACGCGCACTCTCGGGTTCAGCTTGCGGATGTGTTCCTCGGCCGCCGAGAGCATGCCTCCGGTGCCGCAGGCCGGGTCGAGGATGTTGACGACCTGGCCCTCTCCGTTCAGCCGGTCGTCGTCTGGGGCGAGCAGCAGTTCGACCATCAGCTCGATGACCTCGCGGGGGGTGAAGTGCTCACCGGCAGTCTCGTTGGAGGCGTCGGCGAACTTTCGGATCAGCTCCTCGAAGACGTAGCCCATGTCGTGGTTGTCCACGGCTTCGAAGCTCAGGTCCAGGCCGGCGAACTTCCGCACCACCTGGTAGAGCAGGTCAGCGTTGTCCAGCCGGTCGATCTGGAGGTGGAACTCGTAGCGGTTGATGATCTCGGTGGCCTCGACTGAGAAGCCGCGGATGTAGTCCCTGAGGTTCTTCGCCACGTTGGCCGCGTCGCTGCTGATGGTGTCGAAGGTCTGCTCGGAGAGGTTGTAGAACTTGAGCTTGGACGCAGCCAGCAGCAGTCCGTCCTTGTTCTCTCCGGTGTAGGAGGCGGCCCGGTCCCACACAGCCTGCCGGGTCGGCTCCATGACGCAGTCCAGCCGGCGCAGCACAGTCAGCGGCAGGATGACCTTGCCGTACTCGGAGCGCTTGTAATCTCCCCGCAGCAGGTCGGCCACCGACCAGATGAAGTCAGCCAGTTCCTGGTTCTTACTCAAAGCGTCCTGCCCTCTTCCCGCCGCACTGCGTCGTCTCCGTCGGTCGTCGTGATCTGCTGCCTGATGCCGCCCGAGTCAAGCGCGGGCCCTGGGTCGAGCGCGCCGCTGGTGAGGCCGTCGCAGGCGAGCCGCGCGGCTCGGTCTCCTATCTTGGCAAGTTCGGTGAGTTCGCGCTGGAACGTGCCCAACAAGCGAAAGGCGTTTCCGTAGCGCTGTTGCGCCTCAATGTCCATACGCGGCAAGCGCGCTGAGCGAAGGTCCGCTCGGAACGTACCCGAGGACGAGGTGCTGCGGCGGGTGTTCGCCGGACTGGCTGCGAAGCCCCGCACATAGTCCGGGTCCAGCTGGTCACTGGTGGAGGTGAGTTGCTCGCCGTCGAGAGTGACTAGACCAGCGGTCAACAGGTCGCTCACCGCCACTGGTACACCCTCATCCAGGTCGCCGGCATCGCTCCGGGCCGACAGCTCCGGTAGCAGGTTCCGCAGTCTGCGCAGTTGTAGATCGAGTTCGCCTCGCAGCGCGACGTACTCTGCCGCGTAGTCGGGTTCTGGCTCGCGGACATAGCGGCCGGGTGTGAGGTCCACGTCATCGTCGAGCAGATCGATCAGCGGCACCCAGACCTCCTGGTGCGGCTTCGGCTGCCACGGTCCGTCGGAGCTGCTGGCGCCGAGGTCCACCATTCGCACCGTCGTCGCGCCGTTTCCGGGGGCGGAAGGCCGGCTCAGCATCCACACGTGCAGCGGGAGAGCATGGCTAGCCGCGAGGCCCGGCGGCAGAGCCACCACCGCGGTGACGCAACCGCGACGCACCAGTTCCGCGCGAATCCGCCGACCGGATCGGCGGTGGGCGACCGACGCCGGCAAAACGACCACGGCCCTCCCCCCAGGGGCTGTGTGGTGGTAGCAGTGCTGGAGCCAAGCGAGCTCACTCTCTCCACGCGAGGGCACCCCAGCCTCCCAGCGCGGATCGACGAGCAACTGCTCGCGACCCCAGTCGGCCACGGCAGTTGGCGGCTCGCACACGACCAGGTCCGCGCGAAGGTCCGGAAAGGCGTCAGCCCGAAGCGAGTCGCCCTCCGCCAACCGAGGTGGTGTCGCCCTCGAGGCGGCGGACAGGCCCACACGCACCCGGGCCAGACGAACCGCATCCGCTTGCATGTCCTGGCCCAGCCTGCTGCGCACCTTGCCGCCACCCACCGCGACCAGGAGGGATCCGATACCGCACGCCGGATCGAAGACGGTGCCGGTGGTCTCGCCCGCAAGCTCCCCCACAGCTCGGGCGAGTTGCAGCGTCGAAGATCCGTCCAACGCGGCGCGGGCGGTGGAATCCAACAGACGGGCGACAAGTCCGTCCATCGCCTCGGCAGGAGTCCGCTCCGCGAGCAGTCCCTCCATCGCCTCGCGCGCAGAGCCGTCCTTCAGCCCGATGCCCTCCCCAAGGAGATGCTCGCCAACGGCCGCCAGCGCTCCAACCATGTCGACCCCGAAGGCGGTGCGAAGCGCCTGCCACAACCGGACCTCGCTGTTGACCTCCCGCCCTTCGCGCTGTCCGTCCAGCCACCGCTGCACCTCAACGAGCGAGAACAACGGGCTGGCCGCCGTGCCGCCGACAGGCGCCGGGAAGTCCGGGCGACGCCTGCGCCAGTTGGAGACTGCGGCGCGCGTCACCCCGGCCAACCGTGCGATCTCCGCAGCGGTGGCCGTGGGGTCGGGGACGTCGTCTTCAAGCATGACGTCACCGTACACCATGGCCAGCCATTCTTGAAGTTACATCTTGTTGACAGCGCCAACAGACTTTGGCTACCTTCATTATCGACGCACTGCTGCTGCCATTCGGCCGGTCAGCGCGCAAGAGGCAGTGCAGCTCATGTCCGCCGAAGGCAAGAGACAAGGAGCGCGACGTGGATGCCAAGCAGCAGAACACCGGAACCCGGAAGTCCACCCTGCACCGACTCACCGTTCCCGATGGGCGGCCGGTAGACCTCCGGGCCCTCGTGCGCCCCCGCTACCTCAGCCGCCCGGGCTACCAGGTCCGCGATTTCTCCCGAGAGGGCGTCACCGGACTACTGGTGAACGGGGGGATCCCCCGGGACCGGGCCGACTGGTGCCCGGCCGTTGAACGGATCACCGGCCTGGAGGTCAAGGAGCGCAACCACTCCGCCGCCGGCCTCGTCCTGATGCGGACCGAGCGCGGCCTGTATGCCCTGAGCTACGGCGTCGGCCAGCACATGCTCGACCCCTATTACCGGGACGACGAGTTCGGGCTGGAGTTCGCTACCCGATGCCTGGACGAGGACGGCATCATCAAGGTCCGCAATCAGATCATGGACGGCCGAGGGCGTGTTGATGAGTACTCCGTCGCCCGTGGCGAGCGCATCGACGGCTTCGGGCTCGACCGATTCGGCGCGGTCGTCCGCCGCATCTGCGGAACGGTCAGCGGCATTGCGTTGACATCGCTGCCTTCCGGGACCTCCAAGCACGTCCGGGTCGAGTGCTCGGAGTCGACCATCAAGCTGCCGCTGGCCACCACTCCAGAGGAGTTCCTCAGCGACTTACGCGCGATCGAAGAGGTGTGCGCCCGAGCGGACCCACTACCGGAACTGCGCTTCGTGGACCGACTGCACACCTTGGACAACCGAAGCCGCAAGGCGGTGGACGCTCGGACCGCCCTGGAGGCCATGCTGGCTGATACCAGCCACCCCCGGCTGACCTTGGGAGTTCCCGAAGCCTGCCAAGAGGGCTTCGGCTCTGCGCAGGCATTCCGCATCACCCTGGGTAGCCGAAGCGAAGATGTCTTCGACCTCGACCTCCCCGTCCTCCTCCAGTTCGTCTCGGACAAGGCCGAAGGTGATCGCATGAAGGCGCTCAGCCAGGTGCGCGTCGTCATGTTCAGCGACGACGACCTTAAGACGCCAGCCGGCGCGGCGACCAGCGGCAAGGAGTGGCTCATCGCGGACGTCCCTGTCGGAACGACGCGGTACTTCTACCCTCTCTGTCAGCCTTGGGTGAGACGTCCCGCTTTGTCGGGTTAGCCTGAGAGGGCCCGAGTAGGAGTTCCATCCCTGATGACCAGCACCAATCCGTCCGCTGCCGACCCGGCTCCCAGGCCGAAGCGCCGCACGTTCAGTCCCGAGTACAAGCTGCGGATCGTCGCCGAGTACGACGCCGCGCCCAAGAACGAGAAGGGTGCGGTTCTGCGCCGCGAGCGCCTGTACCACTCGCACGTCACCGAGTGGCGGGCCGCGCGCGATGCCGGGGCCCTGGAGAACCTGGTCGACCACCGCACCAGCCCGGCCCGCCCGAAGAAGTCCGCCACCGAGGTCGAGAACGAGAAGCTGCGCCGGCAGGTGGAACGGCTGGAGAGGGAGCTCGCCCGGAACAAGGCAGCGTTGGAGGTCCTGGGAAAAGCGTCGGCGCTCTTGGAAATGATCTCCGAGAGCGCGGACTGAAGCACGCCGCGGACCCCGTCGTGGACGAGGCGTTCACCGCCGTCGAACACGAGCTCGGCACCACGGCCGCATGCCGGCTGACCGGCCGCTCCCGGGCCACCCACTACCGCAGGCTTCAGCCGACGCCCGCACGCAAGCCCAGGTCGCCCCAGGTCCAGCCATCGGCCCTGACAGCCGAAGAGCGCACTGCGGTACTGGAGTTGATGAACAGCCCCGAGTACGCCGAACTGGCGCCCGCGCAGATCTGGGCCCGTGAGCTGGACACCGGGCGCTACCACTGCTCGGTCTCCACGATGTACCGGATCCTGCGTGAGCGGGGGCAGTCCGGTGAGCGCCGCCGCCAGGCCACCCACCCGGCCAAAACGGTGCCCGAACTGGTCGCCGACGGCCCCTCGCAAGTCTTCACCTGGGACATCACCAAAGCTGCCGGCCCCAGGAAGGGCATCTGGTACCACGCCTACGTGATCATCGACATCTTCAGCCGCTACATCGTCGGCCACACCGTCGAACTGGCCGAATCAGCCGAGCGGGCGGAGGAGTTGATCCGCGAGACCATCGCGCGCAACGGCATCGTCCCCGAGACCGTGCACGCCGACCGGGGCACCTCGATGACCTCCAAGAAGGTCTCCCAGCTGCTGATCGACCTCGGCGTCACCCGGAGTCACTCGCGTCCGAAGGTCTCCAACGACAACCCTTACAGCGAGGCCCAGTTCAAGACCACCAAGTACATGTCCGACTACCCCGAGCGGTTCGACTCCCTGGCCCATGCCCGCGAATGGTTCGACGCCTTCATCTCGTACTACAACCACGAGCACAGGCACTCGGGTATCGGACTTCACACGCCCGCCAGCGTCCACTTCGGCACGGCGGAGGAGATCCGCGACCAGCGGTCCGTCACCCTCGCCGAGGCCTACGCGCGCCACCCCGAACGCTTCGGCCGCCGTCCCAGACCACCCGAGATCCCGAAGACGGCATGGATCAACGACCCCGCCAAGCGCAGGGAACCCGCACCACAAACCTCATAACGTCACGACCGTCTCACTGGACTTGAAATCTTCCGCTACGGCCATGGGAAGTGGTACGAGGTGGGTGCCAGATTCCTTGAGACGCTCGAGGACGAGCTGCGGCAGTTGCTCGACAAGCCGTCAAGTGTGCAACTGCCGACGTGGCCAAAGGGCGCACCGAACAGCAAGCAGCAGGACTCTCACGACGAGGACTGGTACAACAAGCGAGCAGCCGATCAACACGGCTACCTTCTCTTCGACAAGAAGAACGTCGTCACCGACAAGTTCAACGGCGGCGGGCTGGAGATCTGCGATGTCCTGGGCCCGGACAACCAGCTGATCTGTGTCAAGAAGGCCAGCAGCAGCGCTGGCACCGCGCCACTGAACCACCTCTTCGCCCAGGCCGTGACCGCCGTCGAAACCCTGCGCAGTGACGAAGCCATCCGCAAGGACTTCCTCCGGCAGGTTGCGGACCGTACTCCCGACCACCGTCTCCTGAGCGACTTCGGCACGCTGAAGGTCGTCCTCGCCATCCTCCTCAAGGACGGGAAGGACATCACCGTCGACTCCCTCTTCGCGTTCGCTCAGGTCTCACTCCTTCAGTCGGCCCGTCGGCTGCGGGCGATGAACGCAGATGTCGAGGTCTTCGCGATCCGGCGCTGAGCACACGATGGAGCCGCCTTCGGGATTCGAACCCGAGACTTGGCGGGACAAGCAGAGCAATGGCCCGCTGGACTGGGCTCTACGGATCTCATCCCTGTCGCCTGCCTCGCCCGGGTACAGGCTCGTACCCACCTCCTCAGCACGGGACAGTCTTGACTATCTCTCCGCGTTCCAGGTATGTCAGTAGGCCGCCACCGCTGCACTCATGGTCGTCACGCAGGACGTTGAGCCCCGGCGCGTCGATCTTCGCCGTGCAGACGTCGCAGTCGCAGGCGTGCGTCATACAGGGGCAGCCACCGTCGTCGCACAGCGCGTCAACTGGCTCGCGCCCCTCTTCGGGCTCCTCCTTCGACCAGGTGGGGTAGACGATGTGCTCGCGCCGGTACAGGCCGTGGGGCAGCGGAATTTCCGGACACGGCTTCTTCGCTCTCTTGGCGCCCTCCACCGTGGCCCAGGCCGCCCGGCAAATGTTGCACTGCCAGCGGCCGTGGCGGATCCGGCCGATGTGCTTCATGGGTCCCTCCGGGTATGACGAAGCCCCCGCTCCGTGGGGAGCGGGGGCCTGGGGTGGTGGAATTCGGAACAATCTGCGACGCGGAGAACCAGGCGACTCAGAGGCCCGACTCATCGTCGGCGTCCAGGAATTTAGGCGGAACGTGCGCCACAACGCGCCCACCAGCAATCAGGTCAGCACCCAGGCGCACCGAGACGCGTCACGCGCGTACGTCGGAGAGTCCTTGCGTCAAGAACACCTGCGCCACTCCCACACCTGCCACGCCGAGGGCGACCCCAACTGGGCCACCACCCGCCGCAGCAAGGGTCCCCAGGGCCAGTGAAACGGCCGCACCGAGGATGAAGAGGTAGCCGCGCATTCTTCTCCGCAAATCGCCTTGCACGGCCTGCCCACCCTCCAGGCGCTCAACCTTGGCGAGGAGAGCGGCGATCTCCTCGGTCGCATGGTTGTCCACGTACTTCACCGCATCGCGTACCAGCCCAGGCACATGCATGGGGCTCAGGTCCAGGGTCCAGCCCTCGATCTGACCGCCCTGCTCCAGAAGGAGCCCCTCAAGCTGATCAGCGAAACCGCCGAGAAAGGACACCCGCTCGTGAATCTGCCCGAGCGCGGTGGCCATACTCAGACCAACGTTGATGAGATCGCCGGACGCCTCCGTTTTCCCCTCCGGAACGCCGCCCTCCAGACCGGTCGTCCAGACAACGTCCAGCTCTAGCAACTGAGTACAGGTGGCGGCGGTTTCCGCTGCGTGGTGCTGCTCTGCAATGCTCAAGGCCATGGGTGCTCCAATGCCGCAGGTGTCGGTTCAACCTAGCCACACAAGCTCTCACTCCGCCGCCCATGCTGGGCCAACTTCGTGAGCTCGGGAAGGGCAGAGTCAGCAGTTGGGTGGGATTCGCCCACGTTCGGGAGGGCGAGCAGGCCCATAGGGGCCCGAACGTCATTGATCGTGACGACAAAGCGGGACATCTCAGACACGCTCACCGGCGGGATATCTGCGATCGGCTACGCCGAGTTGACGCCCTCGCCGATCAGCGGCCTAGCGCTTCAAGTCGGCACGCTCCGATCGCGGTAGGTCTTGAATCGGGAGCGGGCGGTCCAGCGTGGGCCGCTACGCCTTGAGGCTAGCGACCTCGCCGGCCAGCGCCTCCAGGAGCTCTCGACCGGTAATTCCAGGGTTCTTGGCCACCAGCCTTGCGACGGCCTCGTGCGACCGGGCCGCAGCAAAAATCCGCGTGGTCCAGACGGCCCTTGCGGGAAGGTTCTCGTTCGGCATTCCGAGCCCTTCGTAGCTGTCGTGCCGCCGGCACGGGCTGCGGGGGATGGCGCACACATCGCAGGCTATCGGCAGCGGCACGCCGGGCACGGCCCAAGGAGGTTCTGCCATGGTTTGTCCTGTCACTCGACTCGGACGGTGAGGATGATCAACAGACTGCCCGCTCCCGCAAAATTTCCACTGACCACCCAGAAGTAGGCAGCAATAGACACACGGAGCAAGCAAGCGACTACGGCCTCCAGGGCATGCACGAGGCCCCCTGAACTGCAAGTTTGCAGTTCAGGGGGCCTCGTGCTGGCTAGGCAGCGGACGAGTCGACCTATACGCCGGGTTCAGTCTCCCGGGTTGCGTCGACCTGGCGCTCGCGAGGGCTTTCCCCCAGCCGCCAGGCAGCACAGCCATGCCCCGCCTCGCGCTCGCGAGAGGTTCCCGACAGTGGGGCCGGATCAGGTTCAGGGCCGGCGCTCGGGGGAGGGATTCCCTGATCGTCGGCCTCAGCTGAGCACGACGGCTACATGTGAGGTCTAGACCAAATGGTCTAGACCTCAACCCACTCAGGGGTCAGCAAAAGGTCAGCATCAGTACTACTAGACGCTGCTAAAGGCAGCTAAACACGGGACTCGCTTCCGGCGCTCACGGGCCTCTATAGGCGTCACCGAACCCAGCTGAGCGCGGCCTCCACCGCCAGCCGCGATCGAGCCTGCCGGCACCCACACAGCGGGCGGACGCATCCGCCCCACCGAACAAAATGCCAGGTCAGCGCGCCCTTCCCCGAGGCTTGAGGGGCACCGACGGCAGCGTCGGCGCGGCCAGCCGCTGCCCGTCGTAGCCGTGCACCTCGCCGAACCTGGACCCTTCCATCCAGTCAGATCGTGCCTGTACGATCTCCTCACTGGATCGGCCGATGAAGTTCCACCACATGACGATCTTCTCCTCGAACGGCTCGCCCCCGAGCAGCAGCAGGGAGCCGTCGGCCAGTGCGCGCAGCGGTAGTTCGCGGCGGCCGCTGCCGAGGTAGAGCATCGAGCCGGGTTCCAGGCGGACGCCGTCGACCTCGGTGCGGCCGGACATGGTGAGGGCGGCGTATTCGAAGTCGGGTTCGAGGGGGAGGCGGGTGGTGCTGCCTTCGGTGAGGGTGAGGTCGATGCCGACCAGGGGGGTGTGGGTGGTGCCGGGTGAGGTGGCGGTGTCGGCGGTGCCGAGGATGACGGTGCCGTGCAGGCCGGGGGCGGTGATCTCGGGGAGGTGGGTGTGGTGTTCGAAGGTGGGGGTGGTGTGGCGGTGGGTGTCGGGGAGGGCTACCCAGAGTTGGGCGCCGTGGAGCAGGCGGGCGTGTTCGCGCGGGGATTCCTCGGAGTGGGAGATGGCGCGGCCTGAGGTCATCAGGCCCAGTTCGCGGGGGCGTACGGTCTGCAGGTTGCCGAGGCTGTCGCGGTGCAGGACCTCGCCCTGGTGGAGCCAGCTGACGGTCTGCAGGCCCAGGTGCGGGTGCGGGGGCACCTGCATGCCGGGCTCGTCGGCGATGTCGTCGGGGCCGTAGTGGTCGACGAAGCACCAGGCGCCGACCATCCGCCGTCCCAGGTTCGGCAGCAACCGCCGCACCACCGTGCTGCCGCCGAGCGCGGTCTCGCGCGGCGTCAGCAACTCCCGCACGGGGCCGGCCGGTACGTGCTCGCGTCCGCCGTGCGGGGTGGGAACCTGTCGATCGGGCTCACGCATGGGTTGGTGACTCCTCTGCGGTAGGCGCTGCGGTCGGTGCTGCCGTCGGCTCCGCGCTCGGTGCGCGAGGCGCGGGCGGTGTGGTCGGCAGTGCCGGACCGGCCGCGATGATCGGCGTGCCGCCCGCCACCGCGCGGGTGACCGGCGTGCGCTCGGCGATGTCCAGCAGGCGGGCGCGCTGCGCTTCGTCCAGGTCGCCGAGCAGCTCGATGCGCCGGGTGATGCGCACCGCGCGGTCGGGGCCCTTCTCGTAGCCGAGGTGGACCCGGACGGTCCGCAGCGGCCACTGCTTGCGCTGCGCGTACATCCGCAGGGTGATGGCGGTGCAGGAGCCGAGGGCCGAGAGCAGCAGGCCCACCGGTGTGGTGGCGGTGTCGGCGCCCCCGTTGGAGGCCGGCTCGTCGGCGGCCAGGCGGTGGTGGCCGGAGCGGATGTCGACGCGGTGATCCTCGTCCGTGCTGGTGGCGACGACGGCGGCGGACCGGACGAACCCCGGGGCGGGGATGGGCGCGGCGGTGACGTCGGCGGCCGGGGCGCCCCCGGCCGGGGCGGTGCTCACAGCCCGAACCGGGTGCGCTGGTCCTGGGGCACCAGGTCGACGTAGTCCGGGTGCTTGGCCAGCCAGCCCCGGAAGAACGGGCAGTACGGGAGCGCGTCCACGCCCTGCTGGCGGGCGGCGTCGAGGGCGGCGCGCGCCAGCGTGCCGGCCAGGCCCCGACCGGCGAAGGCGGGGTCGATCTCGGTGTGGATGAAGGCGAGTTCGCGCTCGTAGCGGTAGTACTCGGCGAAGCCCGCGAGCTCACCGTCCTCGGTGATCTCGAACCGCGACCGGTCCGGGTTGTCCGTCACGGTGGTGGTCATGGGTCCTCCTGCGGTCGGCGGCGGAGAGGTGTCGGCCGGGCGATGGTCCGGGCGGAGACCCGGGCTCGGCATTTAATTTAGCATTCAACTAGATGATGATCAAGCGCCGGGAGACCGGGCTACCGTGCCGACGACCGCTGGATGAGCGGGCGGTACGCTCGCCGGGGGAGGGGTGCCATGGTGCGGGAGTGGTTCGGCCTGATGATGGGTCTCAACCTGGCGGTGCTGGGGGTGCGGACGCTGAACGGCTGGCAGCCGGAGGCGTTCAAGCGCCCGCGCCTCGGGGGCTGGGCCGGAGTGGTCGGCGGCGTATGGCTGGCCGGAGCCGCCGTCCTGTCGCTCACCGGATTGATCGACCGCATCGGCGGGGCCGGGTGGTTGCTGCTCGGGCCCGTGCTCGCGGCCGCGGTACTCTTCGTCGCGAGCGGCCCGGTCACGCGATTCAGCCGCCGCCGTGGCCCCCGCTCCCGTAGCCGCCACGGCGGGGCCTGACCACCCGGCCTCCCGTCAGCTGCCCGTGTAGGCCGCCAGGTGCTCGCCGGTCAGAGTGGAGCGGGCGGCCACCAGGTCGGCCGGCGTGCCCTCGAAGACGATCCGGCCGCCGTCGTTGCCCGCGCCGGGTCCCAGGTCGATGATCCAGTCGGCGTGCGCCATGACGGCCTGGTGGTGCTCGATGACGATGACCGACTTGCCGGAGTCGACGATCCGGTCGAGCAGACCGAGCAACTGCTCGACATCGGCGAGGTGCAGGCCGGTGGTCGGCTCGTCCAGCACGTAGACGCCGCCCTTGTCGGCCAGGTGCGTGGCGAGCTTGAGCCGCTGCCGCTCGCCGCCGGAGAGCGTGGTGAGCGGCTGGCCGAGGGTGAGGTAGCCGAGGCCGACGTCGGCGAGTCGGCGCAGCACGGCGTGCGCGGCCGGTGTGCGCGCCTCGCCGTCGCCGAAGAACTCCTCGGCCTCGGCCACCGACATCGCCAGCACCTCGCTGATGTCGCGCCCGCCGAGGTGGTGCACCAGCACCGAGGCGTCGAAGCGCTTGCCCTCGCACTCCTCGCAGACACTGGCGACCGCGGCCATCATCGCCAGGTCGGTGTAGATGACGCCGGCGCCGTTGCAGGTGGGGCAGGCACCCTCGGAGTTGGCGCTGAACAGCGCCGGCTTCACGCCGTTGGCCTTCGCGAACGCCTTGCGGATCGCGTCGAGCAGCCCGGTGTAGGTCGCCGGGTTGCTCCGCCGCGAACCGCGGATGGCGCCCTGGTCGACCGAGACCACGCCCGCGTCGGCGTGGATCGAGCCGTGCACCAGCGAGCTCTTGCCGGAGCCGGCGACGCCGGTGATGACGGTGAGCACCCCGAGCGGGATGTCGACGTCGACGTCGCGCAGGTTGTTCGCGCTCGCGCCGCGGATCTCCAGCGCGCCGGTGGGCGTGCGCACCGCCTCCTTGAGGGCGGCCCGGTCGTCGAGGTGGCGGCCGGTGGTCGTGCGGCTCGACCGCAACCCCTCGACGGTGCCCTCGAAGCAGACGGTGCCGCCCGCGCTGCCGGCGCCCGGGCCGAGGTCGACGACGTGGTCGGCGATCGCGATCACCTCCGGCTTGTGTTCCACCACCAGCACCGTGTTGCCCTTGTCCCGCAGCCGCAGCAGCAGGTCGTTCATCTGCTGGATGTCGTGGGGGTGCAGGCCGGTGGTGGGCTCGTCGAAGACGTAGGTGGTGTCGGTGAGGGAGGAGCCCAGGTGGCGGATCATCTTGACGCGCTGCGCCTCGCCGCCCGACAGCGTGCCCGAGGCCCGGTCGAGCGAGAGGTAGCCGAGGCCGATCTCCACGAACGAGTCGAGGGTCTGCCCCAGCGCGGTGAGCAGCGGCGCCACCGAGGGCTCGTCGAGGCCGCGCACCCAGGCGGCCAGGTCGCTGATCTGCATCGCGCAGGCGTCGGCGATGCTGATCCGCTTGATCTTCGAGGACCTGGCCCCCTCGCTGAGGCGGGTGCCCTCGCACTCGGGGCAGGTGGTGAAGGTGACCGCCCGCTCCACGAACGCCCGGATGTGCGGCTGCAGCGACTCCTTGTCCTTGGAGAGCATCGACTTCTGGATCTTGGGGATCAGCCCCTCGTACGTGAGGTTCACCCCTTCGACCTTCACCTTGGTCGGCTCCCGGTGGAGGAAGTCGTGCATCTCCTTCTTGGTGTACTTGCGGATCGGCTTGTTCGGGTCGAGCAGGCCCGACTCCGCGTAGACCCGCACGGTCCAGAAGCTGTCCGACTTCCAGCCGGGGATGGTGAACGCGCCCTCGGCGAGCGACTTGGAGTCGTCGTAGAGCTGGGTGAGGTCGATGTCGGAGACCGTGCCCCGGCCCTCGCAGCGCGGGCACATGCCGCCGGTGCGGTTGAAGGTCGCCTTCACCGTCTTCTTGGCGCCGCGCTCGACGGTGATGGCGCCGCTCGCCCGGACCGAGGGGACGTTGAAGGCGTAGGCGCTGGGCGGCCCGATGTGCGGCTTCCCGAGCCGGCTGAAGAGGATGCGCAGCATCGCGTTGGCGTCGGTGGCGGTGCCGACCGTGGAGCGCGGATCGCCGCCCAGGCGCTGCTGGTCGACGACGATCGCGGTGGTCAGTCCGTCGAGCACGTCGACCTCGGGCCGTGCCAGCGTGGGCATGAAGCCCTGCACGAAGGCGCTGTAGGTCTCGTTGATCAGCCGCTGCGACTCGGCGGCGACCGTGCCGAAGACCAGCGAGCTCTTGCCCGAGCCGGAGACCCCGGTGAAGACCGTCAACCGGCGCTTCGGGATCTCGATGCTGACGTCCTTGAGGTTGTTCACGCGCGCGCCGTGCACCCGGATCAGCTCGTGGCTGTCGGCGGGGTGCGGCGCGGACGGCCGCGTGACCGTCCTCCTGGCCTGGCTCATCGTCTCTCCATCTGTGGGGCGGGCACCGCGCGGGCACCGGGGTCGCGGGCACCGGGGTCGCGGGCGCCGGGATCGGGCACCGGGGTCGGCACCAAGGTATCGAGCCCGCTCAGGCCTGCCCCGGCCGCGCGGTGCGCCCGGCCGGGGCAGCGGAACGAGGCATCGGAACGGGGCAGCGGAACGGGTCGTGGGAACGGTGCGCGGGAGCGGCCCGGTCGCCGGACGGCTCAGCGCACCTCGTTGATCCGGATCAGGTTGCCCGCCGGATCGCGGAAGGCGCAGTCGAACACCCCGTACGGCTGCCGGGTCGGCTCCTGGACGACCTCGGCGCCGGCTGCCACCAGCTTGGCGAAGGTGCTGTCGAGGTCGGCGGTGGCCAGGATGACCCGCGCGTAGCTGCCCTTGGCCATCATCTCGACGATGGTGCGGCGCTCCTCGTCGGTGATGCCGGGGTCGGCGGCCGGCGGCTCCAACACGATGCAGGTGCCGGGCTGCTCGGCCGGGCCCACGGTGATCCAGCGCATCCCGCCGTAGCCGACGTCGTTGCGGACCTCGAAGCCGAGGACGTCGCGGTAGAAGGCCAGGGACGCGTCCGCGTCGGTGTGCGAGAGGAAGACGGTGTGAATCGTGATGTCCATGCCGGTCACGCTAACCGCGCCCGGGTGGCCGCGCTTCTCGATTCCTGATCGGTCTGGTCACCTGCTTCGCCACGCACGGCGGCAGCCCCGCCGTGCCGCGCGCCGTGTCGCGCCGGTAGGTGCTCGGCGGCACGCCGACCAGTTCGGTGAAGCGCGTGCTGAAGGTGCCCAGCGACGAGCAGCCGACCGCGAAGCAGACGTCGGTGACGCTGAGGTCGCCGCGGCGCAGCAGCGCCATGGCCCGCTCGATGCGCCGCGTCATCAGGTAGCCGTAGGGCGATTCGCCGTAGGCGAGCCGGAACTCGCGGCTGAGGTGCCCGGCCGACATGTGCGCGCCGCGGGCGAGCGCCTCGACGTCCAGTGGCTGCGCGTACTCCCGGTCGATCCGGTCGCGGACGCGGCGCAGCCGCGCGAGGTCCTGCAGGTGCTGCGCGGTGGTGGGTCTGCTGGTCACCGCGCGATCGTGGCACACGGGTCGGACAGGCGCGCGCCGAGCGCCCGCGAGGGGTGCCGCCGGAGAAATGAGATGCCTGGTCAGGCCCGGTGCTGGCATGCTGCGCGGCATGGACGTCCACCTCGAACCCTGGTCGGAATCCGCGCTCGGCCTGCTGCGGCGGATCAACACCCCGCAGATGCGCCGCTGGGTCGGCGGCCCGGAGCCGGAGGAGCAACTGCTCGCCCGGCACCGCCGCTACCTCGCGCTGCCGGAGACCGCGGGCGGCTGCATGTTCGCCGTCCTGCTGGAGGGCGAGATGGTCGGCAGCATCGCCTACCACCAGCGCACCTGGCAGGGCGAGCAGGTCTTCGAGACCGGCTGGAACGTCCTGCCGCCCCACCAGGGCCGCGGCATCGCCGCCGCGGCCGGGGCCGCGCTGGTCGCCGTCGTCCGGGAGGCGGCCCGCCGGCCCGGTGCCCCCGGCACCCTGCACGCGTTCCCCTCGGTGGAGAACGCCGCCTCCAACGCGCTCTGCCGCCGCCTGGGCTTCACCCTGCTCGGCGAGTGCGACTTCGAGTACCCGTCGGGCAGTGGGACGCTGATGCGCAGCAGTGACTGGGTCCTCGCTGTCGCCGAGGCGGCCCTGCCGGGTGCGGGGCCCGGCGTCGCGGGCTGACTGCGCGGGTCTTGCACGACGGCCCGGGCTTCACGGGGCTGCCCGGGCTTTACGGGACGGCCCGGGCTTCACGGGCTGCCCGGGTCTCACGGGTCCGGGGCGGAGGCCGGCCCGGGGAACGGCTGCTCCGCCCAGATGATCTTGCCCTGCGGGGAGTACCTGGTGCCCCAGTGCCGGGTGAGCTGGGCGACCAGGTACAGCCCGCGCCCGCCCTCGTCCGTCGTCGCCGCGTACTTCAGGTGCGGGGAGGTGCTGCTGCCGTCGGCCACCTCGCAGGTCAGGCTCCGGTCGCGCAGCAGCCGCAGCCGGACCGGCGGCGAGCCGTAGCGGATGGCGTTGGTGACCAGTTCGCTGAGCACCAGCTCGGTGCTGAAGGCCAGGTCGGCCAGGCCCCACCCGTCCAGCACCGAGACCGCCCACGCGCGGACCTCGGCGACGGCGGCCGGGTCGCTGGGCACCTCCCGCTCGGCCACCCGGTCCGCGCCGAGCACCCGGGTCCTCGCGATCAGCAGCGCCACGTCGTCCTGCTGGCGGGCCGGGAGCAGGGCGGCGAGCAGGGCCCGGCAGTTCTCCTCGGGCCCCCGCTCGCGCTGCGAGAGCACCTCGCGCATCAGCTCCATGCCCACGTCGATGTCCCGGGTGCGCTCCTCGATCAGCCCGTCGGTGTACAGCACGATCTGGGTGCCCTCGGCCAGCTCCACCTGCGCCGTCTCGAACGGCAGCGAGCCCGCGCCGAGCGGCGGCCCGATCGGCAGCTCCGGGAAGACGACGCTGCCGTCGGGCCGCACCAGGGCGGGCGTGGGATGTCCGGCCCGCGCGATGGTGCACAGCCGGGAGACCGGGTCGTAGATCGCGTACAGGCACGTGGCTCCGGTGACGCCCGTCCCGGTGCCGCCCTCGCTCTCCTCCTGGTCGATGCGGTTCACCAGCTCGTCGAGGTGGCCGAGCAACTCGTCCGGCGGGACGTCGAGCGCGGAGAAGTTGTGCACGGCGGTGCGCAGCCGGCCCATGGTGGCCGCGGCGTGCAGCCCGTGGCCCACCACGTCGCCCACCACCAGGGCGACCCGGCTGCCGGGCAACGGGATGACGTCGAACCAGTCGCCGCTGACCCCGGACTGCGCGGGCAGGTAGCGGTGCGCGACCTCCAGCGCGCTCTGCTCCGGCAGCGCGCGCGGCAGCAGGCTGCGCTGCAGGGTCACCGCCATGGCGTGCTCGCGGGTGTAGCGGCGCGCGTTGTCGATGCTGACCGCCGCTCGCGCGACCAGTTCCTCGGCCACCGACCGGTCCTCGTCGTCGAAGGGCTCGGGCTTCTGGGACCGCCAGAAGTTGGCGACGCCCAGGATGATGCCCCGTGCCTTCAGGGGGGTGGTGATGAGCGAGTGGACACCGTAGTCGAGGATCCCCCTGGTCCATCCCTCGTCCTGCGCCTGCCAGCCGGGCGCGTCCGCCAGGTCGGGCACCACCTGCGACCGGCCGCTGTCGAAGCCGAGGGCCTGCGGGGAGGAGGGGATGAAGGTGATCAGCCGGCCGGGCGGGTAGAAGGGATGGTCCTCGCGGATGCCGTGGACGACGACCCGGCGCAGGTCCATCCCGGTGCCGGTGGGTTCGTCGCCCAGCAGCACGGGGTCGGCGAGGTCGACGGTGACGAAGTCCGCGAAGCCGGGCACCGCGACCCGGGCCAGCTCCTCGGCGGTGCGCACGACGTCGAGGGTGGTGCCGATGCCCACCCCGGCCTCGTAGAGCAGGGCGAGGCGCCCGGCGGCCACCTCGGCCTTGCCGGAGAGCGCCAGGAGCTCGGTGGAGTCGCGGATCGTGGCGACCGTGCCCATCGCGCCGGTGCGCCCGTCCGTCGGCCGCTGGTTCACCGCGAGCAGCCGGCTGCCCGAGCGGTGCACCTCGTCGGTGGCCGTCCGGCCCGACAGCAGCAGCTCCGCTGTGTCCGGGTCCAGCCCCCGCAGCTCGCCCAGGTGCCGACCCTCCGCGTCGGCCGGCAGCCCCAGCAACTCCTTGGCCTCGTCGTTCGCCAGCAGCAGCCGCCCGTCCTGCCCGACGATCACCACGCCCTCGCGCACCGCGTGCAGGACGGCGTTGTGGTGCTCGTACATGCGGGTCATCTCGACCGGCCCCAGGCCGCGCGTCTGGCGCTTCAGCCGCCTGGCCACCAGGGCGGTCCCGGTGGTGGCCACCACCAGCGCGGCGGCGCCGGTGCCGAGGATCACCGGCAGCTGCCGGTCGCCGGCCGTGGTGACGTCCTTGACCGTGAGCCCGGCCGCCACCAGGCCCACCACCGAACCGTCGGGGGCCTTGACCGGCACGATCGCCTGGATCTCGTGGCCCAGCGGGCCGTGCACGCTCTCGGTGTAGACCTGGCCGGCCAAGGAGGGGCCGATGGTCCCCACGAAGTGCTTGCCGATCAGGCTCGGGATGGGGTGCGTGTAGCGGATCCCCTGGGTGTTCATGACCACGATGAAGTCGACGCCGGCCTCCTTGCGCGCGGCCTCGGTGATCGGCTGGAGCACCGCCGACGGATCGGGCGAGTTCAGCACGTCGACCAGGCCGGGGGAGTGCGCGAAGGTCTCGGCGACCGCCACCGAGCGGTTGCGGGCCTCGGTGTCGCTGGCGTTCTGCGATTCGAGGACCAGCGCCAGGATCGCGCCCAGCACGAGCAGCAGCACGACCACGACCTGCAGGGCGAATACCTGTCCGGCAACGCTCCGCGGACTCTTCCCGAGAGGACTCTTCGCGAACAGCGACTGCTTCGACACCGTCCGGGATCGGTCGGCCTGTTCGACCATGCGTCATTTCTAACACCGTGGCGCCGCCGGGGTCTGGCCGGGGCCTGTCGGACAGCCCCTCGGGACCTCGGGGCCGGAGCTCGGGACCTCGGGGCCGGAGCTCAGGGTCGCTCGAAGGACTGAAGGACGCCGCCCACCGAGAAGCAGAGCGCGCCCGCGAAGGTGCCCCAGTTGGCGACGTCGACGTTGACCTGGCTGCCGGTGTCCGGGCGGGTGAAGGCGGCCAGCGCGGCGATGAGGAAGAGCACCGAGCCGAGCTGGTTGACCGCCACGATCCACCAGTCGAGCCCGCGCGGGCTCAGCCGCGGCCGCCCGTGGCAGACCTCCGCGATCGCCAGGTGCCCGGAGACCAGGAACAGCAGGCAGCCGACCAGGTCAGGGGTCCAGATCAACCGGTTCACCTGCTGGGCGGTGAGCCCCTGGAGGAAGGAGTCCAGCAGGTTGACCCCGAACACCAGCGTGCCGGTGAAGAGCACGAAGGTGCTCAGCCAGCCGATCCGCATCGGCTCGTAGCTCCACCAGCGCCAGCCCACCGCGACCAGTGAACCGGGCTCGCCGCCGCGGCGCGGGGCGTTGATCGCCTGGAGCAGCGAGGCGTAGCCGCCGGTGGTGAAGAACAGGCCGCCGGTGAAGTAGATCGAGGCGCTCGCGGTCGGCCCGCTCGCCCCGAGCTGGCCGAGGGCGGCGCCGAGCGCGAACAGGGCCCCGCCGAGGGTGAACGCGCCGGAGGCGATCAGGTTGAGCCTGCCCAGGCGGGCCAGGGTCCCGGCGTCGGCGCTGCGCGACGTGCCGTGCGCGGCCCCCGCGGCACGCACCTTCAGCGCACCGCGCTTGCGGGCCCGGCGCGACTCCCAGACCACCGAACCGCCGCCGGCCAGGCGCGAGGTGACTCTGGTGGTGAAGGGTCCGGCGCCTTCCGCGCGCCCGTCGGAGTGCTCCATGCGCCGAGCGTAGCCGCCTCGACCCGCGAGTTTGGGGACGCTGCGCCCGGACGGCCGCCGAGCCGTCCGGGGCCGGGCGTCCGCCCGGGTGGCGCTGGTGGGAGGTGTTCTGACGCATCGTCAGCGACTGGGGTGGTGCTCCGGGGCCATGGTCCGCGGGTCGCGCCGCGCGCCGCAGCCGCGGTGCGGTGGCGGCGGCGCGGCGGGCGGGGGCAGCCTGGAAGGTGGTGGCGGTGCCCGGCCCTGCCGGAGGCGTGGGAGGCGGATCATGGGCGAGATCGACGTGCTGGTGGTGGGCGCGGGCCCGGTCGGGCTGACCGCCGCCGCCGAGCTGCGGCGCCACGGGGTCGACTGCCGGATCATCGACCGGCTCGCCGCTCCGCAGCCGTACGCCAAGGCGGTCGGCGTGCAGCCGCGCACGCTGGAGCTGTGGGAGGCGATGGGGCTGGTCCGCGAGGCGCTGGACGAGGCCGTGCCGATGCGCGGCCAGCTGCTCTTCGTCAACGGCGAGCCCGGCCCGCGGATCGAGCTGAGCCTGCCGCCGGAGGTGCCCTACGCGTTCGCCGCGCTGCCGCAGTACACGACGGAGCGGCTGCTGGCCGAGCACCTGGCCGGCTACGGCACGGTGGTGGAGCGCGGCACCGAGCTGCTGGACGTCGAGGCGGACGAGGAGCGGGTGCTGGCCACGCTCAGCACTCCCACCGGGACCGAGCGGGTGCGCGCCCGCTACCTGGTGGGGTGCGACGGCGCGCACAGCCGGGTGCGCCGCGCGGCCCACCTGAGCTTCGAGGGCGACGCCTTCCCCGAGCAGTACATGCTCGGGGATGTCGAGGTCGACTGGGACCTGCCCACAGGCTACGGAGTCCGCGCCACGCACCTGGACGCGGACGGCGCGGTGGACGACCTGCTGGTCTGCATCCCGCTGCCCGGCCGGGGCCGGTACCGGATGTCGATGATGGTCCCGCCGGAGCTCGCGGCGGGGCAGGACGGCGGTGCGGGCGGTGCGGGCGGCTCGGGTGGGGCGGGCGCGCCGGACGGCGTCACGCACGGCCTGGCGGAGGGCCGCGGGCCGGAGCTGCGGCACATCCAGGCCGTCCTGGACCGGCTCGCGCCGCAGCCGACGAGGGCCGCCGCGCTGCGCTGGTCGTCCACCTTCCGGATCTCGCACCGGCTGGTCGACCGCTACCGCGCCGGCCGGCTCTTCGTGGCGGGCGACGCGGCCCACATCCACCCGCCCACCGGCGCCCAGGGGATGAACACCGGTGTGCAGGACGCCTTCAACCTGGCCTGGAAGCTCGCGCTGGCGGTGCGCGGCGTCGGTGCCGACGACCTGCTCGACAGCTACCACGCCGAGCGCCACCCGGTGGGCGAGGAGGTGGTCGGGCGCACCGTGCGGCACGCCAGGGAGGGCATGGCGGCCGACCCCGACGACCTCACGACCATGCTGCTGCGCGAGGCCCAGCTGCTGGTCGGCTACCCCGGCAGCCCGCTGGTCGACCCCGTGCCGGGTGGTGCGGGCGCGCCCGACGGTGGCCCGGCGCCAGGCGACCGGGCACCGGACTGCGGCGGGCTCTCCCGCGACCTGGCCGGTTACCCGCAGCGGCTGTTCGACCTGCTGCGCGGTCCGCGTCACACGCTGCTGCTCCACGCCGGCCCCGACGCCCGCGCCGAACACCTGCACGCCTGCGCGGCCGCGGCCCGGCAGGCGGCGCACGGCCTGCTCGACAGCTACGTGCTGCTCGCCGACGGCGCCGGCCCGCCCGGCTTGCTCCTGCCGGCCGTCCGGGACGCCGCCGGCGCCTTCGAGGCCGGCTACCGGCCCCGCGAGGGCGAGGCGTTCGTCATCCGCCCCGACGGCCACCTCGGCGCGCGCCTGGGCCCGGCGACGCCCGAGGCGCTGGCGGCCCACCTGCGCCGGACCTTCACCCCGGCCTGAGCCGGCCCGCCCCGCCCGGCCCGCCCCGCCCGCCCTGCCCGCCACAGCGAGGTCACCGACGAGGCCGTGCGGCGGCAGTGCGTGGAGATCACCTTCACCGCCCGGCCAGGGCGGCGCAGATCCGCGGTGCTGCACAGCTTCGACCGCCTGGGCTCGGTGGTGGTCCAGGCCCCGGACGCCGACGCCGACGCCGCCCTGGCCCTGGCCGGCCGCGTCGTCCGCGAGCACCCCGTGCCGATCCGCCCCGGCTCCCTTGCCGCCGACCCCCTCGCCGCGGACCCCTACCTCGCAGCGGACCCCGCCGAGGACCTCGACCGCCTGCGGCGCTATGCCCGGGGCAGCTCTGAAGCCGCCGCCCCGCCGCCCCGCCGCCCCGCCGCCCCGGCGTGCAGCGCGGTCAGCGCGGCCGGGCGGCCTCGCGCAGGCGGCGGGCGGCGTGCCGCCGGCCGGCCCGGATGACCTCGTGCCAGAAGGGCGCGGCGGTCAGGTAGGCGCCGAGCCCGGCCAGCAGGCCGAAGGCGACGTCCACGCTCACCCGGCCCTGCTTCGCCCAGTACACGTCCTGGAGGTCGAGCAGCAGGGCGAACTCGTCGGCGATCAGCGCCGCGCCCGCGCCGTAGCTCGCGGCGACCAGCGGGTGCCCGACGGCCTTCTCGTCCCCGCGGACCGCGATCAGTCCGACCCCGGCCAGGGCCGCGATGCCGAGGTTGTAGTGGTGCAGGTGCTGCCCGCCCGCGGACATGTTCCCCCAGGGGAGCCAGCCGCCCCTGATGCCGTGGGTGATCAGCCGTGCGGTGCCGAAGGTGGTGCCGAAGGCGAGCCAGGTCACGATCAGTGACCGCTTGGTGGGGGAGAGGTGCGCTTCCTCCGCCTGCTGCCAGTGTTGCCACAGGCGCGTGTGCTCAGGGTCGTGCGGCGCTGCCGGACCGGTCGCCATCGGGACACCTCATCTCCGCGTCGGTCGCCCCCAGGTACCATCCTCCCGCCTCGCGCGCCGTCGCGCCGTCGCGCCGTCGCTCGGGCGCCGCGGGGCTCGCCGGACCGGCCGGGCGGAGCGGGACGCTGATGACGGATGGCCGTGGGAAGATCCGGTGTGGTAGTCATACCCCCTGTGACGATCATGGGGGATGACGCCGTTCTACGGCTGGAACAACTGCACCGCACCTACGGCACCGGCCCGGAGGCGGTCCGGGCCCTCGCGGGGGTGGACATCGGCTTCGCGCGCGGGAGCTTCACCGCGGTGATGGGGCCCTCGGGATCCGGGAAGAGCACCCTGCTGCAGTGCGCCGCCGGACTCGACCGGCCGGACTACGGGCGGGTCGTGCTGGACGGGGTGGAGCTCGGCCGACTGACGGAGACCCAGCTGACGATTCTGCGGCGGGAGCGGCTGGGCTTCGTCTTCCAGGCGTTCAACCTGGTCGCCTCGCTGACCGCGGAGCAGAACGTCGGGCTGCCGCTGCGCCTGGCCGGGAAGCGGCCCGACCGGACCCAGGTCGCCAAGGCGCTGGCCCAGGTCGGGCTCGGCCACCGGGCCGGTCACCTGCCCTCGCAGCTCTCCGGCGGCCAGCAGCAGCGGGTGGCGATCGCCCGGGCGCTGATCGCCCGCCCGAAGGTGCTCTTCGCCGACGAGCCGACCGGCGCGCTGGACAGCTCCAGCAGCCGCGAGGTGCTCGCCCTGCTGCGCTCGCTGGTCGATGAGGAGGGCCAGAGCACCGTCATGGTCACCCACGACCCGGTCGCCGCCGCGCACGCGGACCGCGTGCTCTTCCTGGCCGACGGCCAGGTGGTCGGCGACCTCGCCGCGCCCAGCGCCCAGCGGGTCGCCGAGCTGATGACCTCGCTGGAAGCGGAGCCGGCCGCGTGAGTGACCTGCTGACCCTGTTGCCGGTCGCCGGCGCGAGCCTGCGGCGGCGCCGGACCGCCTTCGCCGGCTCCTACCTCGCGCTCACCCTGGGCGTCACCCTGGTCGCCACCACCGGCGTGCTGCTGAACGACACCATGGGTGACGACTCCCCGCTCGGCGCGCCCTCGCTGCACAAGGTGCTGACCTTCACCGCCGGGATGGCCGCCTTCGTCGCGGTCTTCGTGGTCGCCGGCACCTTCGCCTTCGCGGTGGCCCAGCGCCGCCAGGAGACCGCGCTGCTGCGCGCCGTCGGCGCGACCCCCCGTCAGATGGTGCTGCTGGTCATGGGCGAGGCCCTGGTGGTCGCGCTGGCGGCCGTGGTCTCGGGCTGCCTGCTCGCGCTGCCCGCCGCGCCGGTGCTGGCCCACTGGCTGGTCGAGCGCGGCGCCGCGCCCGCCGGCTTCACCGCCCGCCCGTCGGTGGCCCCGATGCTGCTGGCGGGGGCCGTCGGCCTGGTGGTCGCGCTGCTCGGCGCCCTCGCGGCCGCGTTGCGCGCGGGCCGGGTGCGACCGGCGGAGGCGCTGCGCGAGGCGGCGGTGGACGGCAAGGTGATGACCCCGCTGCGCTGGGTCTGCGCGATCACGCAGCTCGGCGGTCTGCTCGCGACCGTCGGCTTCTACCTGGTGGCCCCCAGCCTGCCGGCCACTCCGGGCGGCCAGGCGGACGACCCGCAGCTGGCCTCGCAGTGGGTGATGGCCGCCGACCTGATGGCGATCGTCACGCTGAGCCTCTTCGCCCCGGTGCTGGTCCCGGTGCTGGTGCGGGTCTTCACCCTGCCGCTGCGCGGGGCGGTGAGCGCCGCCGCCCTGCTCGCCCGGCAGAACGCGCTGACCTCGGTGCGCCGCACCGTCTCCACCGCCACCCCGGCCTTCCTGGTGATCGCGCTGACCGGCACGGCGGTGGGCAGCACCGCGGCCTTCGCCGACGCGATGACCGCCCAGGGCCGAGCTGCCACGGCGGCCCGCTACGTGCTGCGACCGGGCGCCGGGCCGCTGCCGGTGGACGCGGCGGCGCGGCTGGCGGCCGCGGCGCCGGGCTTGCGGGCCACCGCTACCACCTCACTGGTGATCACCGGCCTGGGCGCGGACACCGCCTCGTTCGCCGACCGCTCGGAGGACTCCGCCGCCTCCGCCCCCTCGGCCGCCACGGTCGTCGACGGCGACCTCGCCACCGCCTGGACCCTGCCCGGCACCCAGGGCGCGCCCGGCGACCTGCGCGGCGACACCCTCGCGGCCTCCACCGACGTGGTCCGCGGCAACGGCTGGCACCTCGGCGACCGGGTCAACCTGCGGCTGCCCGACGACACCGTGATCACCCCGCGGCTCGCCTACGTCTACCGCACCCAGCTCGGCCTGGACGAGGTGCTGCTCAGCGGTGGCGCCGTCGCGGGCCATCTGTCGGCCACCCACCCGGGCGCGGTCTACCTCAGCGCCGCGCCGCCGGCGCTGCTCGGCGGCGACCTGACCGACGCCCAGCGGCCCGGCCCCGATCCCGGTGCCCGCTACGCCTGGATCGCGACGACCACGATCCTCGGGCCGGCGCTGCTCTACGCACTGATCGCGATCGTCAACACCATGGTGATGTCGGCCGCCGACCGGCGCCGCGACTTCGCCGTCCTGCGACTGGCGGGCTCGGTGCGCCGCCAGGTCCTGGCGATGGTCGCGCTGGAGGCGGTGCTCGTCGTGGCCACGGCGGCGGTGCTGGCGCTGGCGGTCACCGCGCTGACCCAGGGCGGCACCACGGCACTGCTCAACCACCGGATCCTGGCCGGGCAGACGGCGGTGGCCCTGCGACTGCCCTGGGAACCGCTCGGGGTGAGCGTCGCGGCCTGCCTGGTGCTCGCCCTGGCGGCCGGCCTGCTGCCCAGCGGGCTGGCCCTGCGGCGCGGCAGGTAGGGCGCGGGGCGGCGCTCCTCGCCGGGTTCGTCCGCGGCCTGCCGGCCTGAGGCCGGGGGGCGGCACCGGACCCGCCGGCCCGGTCCGGTCGTCCGGCCCGGTTGTCCGGCAGGTCAGCAGGTCAGGTCATCCGGGCGTCGTCGCGACGGATCGCGCAGAGGCCCCAGATGACGAACGCGCAGATGGCGATGACGGTGATGGACCAGAACGGGTAGTAGGGGATGGAGAGGAAGTTGGCGATGATCAGCAGCGACGCAACGGCGACGCCCAGGATCCTGGCCCACACGGCGAGCCTGAACAGGCCCAGACCCACCACGATCGCGATCGCGCCGAGGACCAGGTGGATCCATCCCCAGCTGGTCAGGTCGAACTTGAAGACGTAGTTCGGGGTTCTGAGGAAGACATCGTCCTTGGCGATGCCCATGATCCCGCGGAAGACGCTCAGCAGTCCGCCGAGCAGGAGCATGACGGCGGCGAAGACGACCAGGCCGCCGGCCACGGTGTTGGTGCTCTGGTCGCGAACGTTCGGCTGTGCGGACATCCTGCTACCTCTGTTCCTGCGCTCGGTTGCCGCCCGGTCCGGCGGGCTTCAAGCCGCGGAGCCGGATTCGGCCACGGCGATGGCCATGCCGAGGGCCTCGGTGATGTGGGTGGCCGCGGACATGACCCGGGCCGTGCCCACGATGGGGGCGATCGCGACCAGCACGTCCTGCACCTGGGCGGGTGTCAGGTCGGTCCTGATGGCCGGGTCGATGTGGGCGAGGTAGGACATCGCCGGTGCGTCCATCGCGGCGAGCGCGGCGAGCCTGGTGAGGATCAGCGTGTCCGGCGGCAACCCGCACCGCTCGACCGAGTCGAGGGTCATGGCGGCCAGCGTGTCGAGGACGGGGGTTTCGGATGACGTGCTCATGGTGGAGTCATCTCCTGGATGCGTGGGCGTCGACGCGTCGAGGGAGGGAAGGAGACACCTGCGTCGACCCCTGATTCGACCTTAGGGACACTCCGGCGGGGCTGCATCTCGATCCACGGGTGTGCCAGGGGGAGTGACTTCGGTGCTCGCCGTCCCCGATGCCTCAACCGCCGGTGGGTGGCACGCTCGGGGCGGTGGGTGCCGCCGCCTGTTCCCGCGAGGAGTCCTCCGGCTCCGCGTCCAGGAACTCCCGGACGGCGAACGCGGCCAGCACCACGACCACGATCCAGAGCACCACGGCCGCCGTCGGGTAGCTCCAGGTCGCGAGGACGACGGCCGCCACCGCCAGGATCACCGCGCCGATCCAGCGCTTGTAGCGGTGCGTGAACCGGCCGACCGGTCCCAGGCGCAGTCCGTGGCCGGCGGCCACCTCGCGCAGCGCGCCGATGCTCGAACGGCAGGCGGTGCGGGTCACCACGGCGACCCTGGACGGTCCGATCAGGAAGGCACCGGCCGCCGTGACGAGGGCCGCCGTGCCGACGGCGCGTACGCTCGCGCGCAGGAAGCGGATCAGCGCGTCGTAGATCGCCCCGGCGGCGGGCTGGGAGACTCCCGGCGGCAGGTGGTCCAGGTAGAACGCCCGGAAGACCGTCAGCACGACCCCCAGCAGGAGCATGGCGACGGCCACCCCGAGCGCCGCGCCGATCAGGCCGCGGCGCCGGTTCACGGCGGTGTACACCCCGGCGGCGGCGATCAGCACGGTGATGACGGGGAGCCAGGTGCCCATGATCTCCAGGAGCCGGAGGTAGCCCTTGACCTTGCCGATGTCGTTCGATTCGAAGACCACGAAGTTGGTGTGCACGGTCGGGATCTTCGCGGCGGGGGCGAACCCGGAGCTCACCAGCTGGTCCTTGACCTTGTCCACGAACGGGCCGATGTCGATGGCGACCTGGTTGTCCTGCAGGGAGACAGCGCCACCGCCCTCACCCGTCAGGGCCTTGTCCAGCGTGGAGTGGATGGCCCGGTTGGCGTTGTCCCACAGGGCCGCGAACTGGTCGCTGGTCACGACCTTGCTGACGGTGCTGCTGACCAACTGGCTGAGTCCGCTGCTGATCGGCCCGCTCAGGCCGTTGAAGAGGGTGCCGAGCGCGGGCGGCGCACCCTGCTCGACGGCGGCCTGGGAGAGCTGGTTCACCAGGCCGTTCACGTCGATCTGGGCCAGCACCTCCGAGGTGACCCGGTTGGTGATCGCGGCCTGGACGTCCGGATTGCGTGCCAGCGGCGCGACGGTGGCGACGTACCGGTCGGTGTCGCTGATGATCGAGTGGCTCCAGACCGCGATCACCGAGAGCAGCGCCAGCAGCGAGGCGATGACGATCAGCACCGCCGAGCCCGAGGTCCGCAGCCGGTGCCGGCCCCGAGGCGGTGCGGCCGAGGCGGCCTCCAGCGCGGTCAGGCGCTGCCGCAGCCGGGCCAGCTCGTCCGGCTCGCCCGGTGTGTCCGGCGCATTCGGCTCGTCCGGCTCGGCGGGCTCGGCGGGCATCGCACACTCCCTGTGTCGGCGGTCCTGGAAGAGGTGGCTGCCGATGATGATCGACTTGTCTTCCTCAGCTCAGGGAATGTCCGACCCGCCGGGCCCGCCACCGGGAGTGCGCACGCGGGTGACCCCGGGAGCTGCCACGGGACCCCCGCCGGCCCCGCCCGCGTCGCCCCGCCCGCCTCACCCCGCCGGCTCGCTCTCGGCCAGCTCGCGGCGGCGCGCGCCGATGGCCGCCGGGTCCCAGCCGGGGTGCGGGACGGACGCCAGCAGCAGCCGGGTGTACGGGTGCCGGGGCGCGGTGAGGAGCTCGGCGACGCCGCGCTGCTCCACCGTCCGGCCGCGGTACATCACCAGGGCCTCGTCGCAGACGTAGCGGATGACCGCCAGGTCGTGGCTGACGAAGACCAGCCCGATGCCGGTGTCGCGGCGGATGTCGCGGAGCAGGTTGAGGACCTGGGCCTGCACCGAGACGTCCAGCGCCGAGACCGCCTCGTCGAGCACCAGGACGGCGGGCTCCACGGCCAGCGCCCGGGCGATGGCGGCGCGTTGGCGCTGCCCGCCGGAGAGCTGGCGGGGCAGCGCGGCCGCCTCGCGGTCGCCGAGCCCGACCTGCGCCAGCAGTTCCCGGACCCGTGCCGCCCGCTGGGCGGCCGCTGCCGCCCGATCGCCGCCGGACGGTGCGGCGTGCAGCCGCAGCACCCCGTCCAGGGTGGCGCCGATGCTGAGGCGGGCGTCCAGCGAGAGGTAGGGGTCCTGGAAGACGATCTGGACGGCCTTGGCCCGTGCCAGCCGTGCCGCCCGGCCGCGGGTCCGGGCGGCGAGCGGGGTGCCCTGGACCAGGATCTGCCCCTGGTCGGGGTGCTCCAGGCCGACCAGCATCCGCGCGGTGGTGGTCTTGCCGGAGCCGGACTCGCCCACGATGCCCAGCGCCCCGCCGGGGCGCAGCGCGAAGGAGAGGCCGTCGACCGCCACGACCGTCTTCCCGCCGGCCGGGTAGGTCTTGCGCAGGCCGCTCGCCTGCAGCAGCATGCCGGGGTCGCTGGTCAACGCTTCTCCTCAGGGACCGAGAGGGTGTGTTCGGGTGCGGCGCCCGCCCCGTGCGGCCCGGCCGGCCGCAGCGAGTCGGCGAGCTCCGCCGCCCGGTGGCAGGCGACGAGCGATGCTCCGGCGGGGGCCAGCGGCGGCGGGGCCAGGTCGCAGAGTCCGGGCCGGGCGAAGCGGCAGCGGTCGAAGAAGGCGCAGCCGGACGCGCTCCGCGCCAGGCTCATCGGCGTGCCGGGGATGGGTTCGAGTCGGGTGAGCGCGCCGGTCAGGGGCGGCGAGGAGCCCAGCAGGCCCGCGGTGTACGGGTGCCGGGGCGAGGCGAGGAGGTCGGCGCTGGTGGCCCTCTCCACGATCCGCCCGGCGTACATCACGTAGATCCGCTCGCAGGTGGCGGCGGCCAGGTCGAGGTCGTGGGTGATCAGCAGCAGGCCCAGGCCGCCCTCGCGCTGCAGCCGGCCCAGGATGGACATGATCTCGGCCTGGGTGGTGACGTCGAGCGCCGTGGTGGGCTCGTCGCAGAGCAGCAGGCGCGGCTCCGCGGTGAGCGCGCCGGCGATCATCACCCGCTGCAGCATGCCGCCGGACAGCTGGTGCGGGTACTGGCGCAGGTGCCGGGGCGGGTCGGGCAGGCCCACGGCGGCGAGCAGTTCCAGCGCGCGGTCCTTGGCCTCGTCGGCGGACCGGCCGGCGACCAGGCGCAGCTGCTCGGTCAGGAAGTCGCCGATGCGGCGCACCGGATTGATCCCGGCCCGGGGGTCCTGGAAGACCATGGAGGCCTTGGTGGTGCGCACTTCGCGCAGGCTCGCGGCCCGGGCACCGACCAGCTCGGTGCCGTCGACGCGGACCTGGCCGCCGATCCGCGCACCGGCGGGGAAGAGGCCGAGGGCGGCGCGGGCGGTCACCGACTTGCCCGAGCCGGATTCGCCGACCAGGGCCACGGCCTCGCCGGAGGCGACGGCCAGGTCGATGCCGTCCAGCACCGGGCGGGCCATCCCCGGCAGTTCGATCCGCAGCGCGTCGTACGCCAGCAGCGGGTCTTCGAGCAGCGGGTCCGGCAGCAGCGGGTCCGGGAGCAACGGGTTCTCCAGCGGCGGCATCAGGACTCCCTCCCGGCGAGCCGGTCGCCGAGGCTCTCCCCGACGACGTTGAAAGCGACGACGACCAGCACGACCGCGACGGCCGGCACGATCGCGGACAGCGGCTGCCCCTGCAGCACGGCGGCCTGGCCCTGGTTGATCATGGCGCCCCAGTCGGGCGTGGGCGGTTGCACGCCGAGCCCGAGGAAGGAGAGCGCGGCGAGGTCGAGCAGGGCGTAGCCGAAGTTGACCGTCGACTGGGCGAGGACGGTGGGCATGATGCCCGGCAGCAGCCGGCGCAGGGCGACGAACACGGCCGAGTGGCCCTGGACCTGGTACGCGGCGATGTAGGGCCGCACCTTCTCCTGGGCGGTGAGGCCGCGCACCAGCCGAGCGGTGTAGGGCAGGTAGGCGACGCCCATGGCGAGCACCGGCGCGGTCAGCCCCTTGCCGAACAGGGCCACGGCGAGGATCGCCAGCAGCAGGGCGGGGAAGGCGAAGACGATGTCCAGCACCCTGCCCACCACGGTGTCCACCCAGCCGCCGCGCCAGGCGGTGAACAGGCCCACCGCGATCCCGGCGACGGTGGAGCAGAGCACCACGGCGAGCGGACCGACCAGGCTGGTGCGGGTGCCCTCCAGCAGCGCGGAGAAGGTGTCGTGCCCGCCCCCGTCGGTGCCCAGCCAGTGGCCGGCTCCGGGGCCGGCGAAGCTGTCGCCCAGCTCGCCGAAGGTCGGGTCCTGCGGGGCGAGCCAGGGCGCGAACAGCGAGACCAGGACGAAGAGCAGCAGCACCAGCAGGCTCAGTCGGGTCAGCACTCCGCCGCCCAGGCGCCGCAGGCGGCGCAGCGGGCCGCCCAGCAGGGAGGCGGGTCTGCCCAGCGGACTCATTGGGCTCGTCGTGCTCATCGGGCTCCTCCTGCGGCGCGCACGCGCGGGTCGATCAGCGGATGGACCAGGTCCACCAGGGCGTTGACGACGACGAAGGCGGCGACCACCAGCAGCACGATCGCCTGGACCACCTGGAAGTCCAGCTCGTCCACGCTCTGGATCAGCAGGGAGCCGATCCCGGACATGCCGAACGCGGTCTCCACGATCGCGGTGCTGACCAGCATCCCCGAGACCAGCAGGCCGCCGACGGTGACGATCGGGCCGAGCGCGTTGCGCAGCACGTGGCGCCGGATCACGGTGCGCCGGGGCAGCCCGCGGCTGAGCGCGACCTCCACGTGCTCGCGCCGCATCTCGTCGAGCATGGCGGCGCTGGTCACCCGGGTGACCAGCGCCATGAAGGTCACCGAGAGGGCGATCGCGGGCAGCACCACGTGGTGCAGCCGGTCCAGCACGCCGGTGCCGTTGCCGATGGTGGGGAACCAGCCAAGGTTCACCCCGAGCACCGAGCGCAGCACGATCGCCGCCACGAAGGAGGGCACCGCGGCGCCGACCGTCACCAGCAGCAGCACGGCGGAGCCGGTGCGGGTGCCGCGCCGCAGCGCGCCGACGATGCCGGCGCCGACGCCCACCACGGCGATCATCAGCGCCGACACCCCGATCAGCAGCAGGGTGGCGGGCAGCCGGGACCAGAGCACCTCGCCCACGCTCTGGTGGAACAGGTAGGAGCGGCCGAAGTCGCCGTGCAGTACGCCGTCCAGCCAGTGCCAGTAGCGCAGCGGGAACGGGTCGTCGAAGCCGTACTGCTGCCGGATCGCGGCGAGCTCCTGCGGGCCGGGGCTGCGCCCGCGGACCAGGAAGCTCGCCGGGTCGCCGGGCGCCAGGTAGAGCGAGGAGAAGACCAGGAACGAGGTGACCAGCAGGGTCACCGCCATGCCCAGCAGCCTGCGCGCCGCGGCGATGGCCGTCCGGGACAGGGCGCTCCGCGACAGGGTCGAGGCGCTCACCCCTTGGCCCCGATCTGCGCCGCCCACGGGTAGTACAGGTAGGCGATGGACGGCTGCACGCCGGTGATCCGCTTGCCGAGGAAGACGCTGACCGGCTCGGTGTAGAGCGGCAGCCAGGGCAGCTGCGTCATGGCGATCTGCTGCGCGGCCTCGGTGGCGGCGGCGTGGGCGGCCGGGTCGTAGGCGCCCACGGCCTGGTCGACGGCCGCGTCGAACTTCGGGTCGGACCAGTTGCCGTAGTTGCTGAACGCCCCGGTCTGCAGCGAGCCGTACATGTCCAGCGGGTCGGTGATCGAGGTGTACCAGAAGGTCAGGAAGAGGTCGACGCCCTGGCGGGCGGCCGGATCGGTGAAGAGCGCGGTGTACTTGTCGGCGGAGACGGTGTCGATCTCCGGCTTGAGGCCGATGGCCGTGGCGGCCTGGGCGACGGCCTGGGTGATGATGGTGGTCTGGGAGTCCAGCGGGCTGGTGGCGATCACCACCTTCTGGCCGCTCACCCCGGCCTGCGCGGCGAGCGCCTTGGCCTTGGCCGGGTCGTAGGGGTAGGCGGGCAGTGCCTTGGCCGCGTCGGCCGCCGTCGAAGGCGGCGCGCCGTTCCAGTTGTTGGCCGTCACGAGCGAGTCGGCCACCTCGCCCACCCCGGCGGCGCCGGCCTTGACGATGCCCTTGCGGTCGATCGCCATCAGCAGCGCCTGCCGCACCCGGGCGTCGCCGAGCGGGCCCTTCAGGTTGTTGACCACCTCGTCGGCGACGGTGGTGTTCTGGCCGAAGTAGAGCGTGCCGGCCGGGGTGTCGCGCAACTGGTCGTACGCGCCGGCCGGGACCATCCAGCCGCCGTCCACCTCACCGGTGCGGAACGCGTTGACCCGGGTGGTCGGGTCGGAGAGGAAGACGAACTTCACCTGCCCGGCCTTGGCCTTGAGCTGCGGGTCCCAGTAGTCGTCGAAGCGCTTGAGGACCAGCGACTGGCCCGAGGTCCAGGAGGAGAAGGCGAACGGGCCGGTGCAGTTGACCCCGTCGGCGGGGTTGCCGTAGTCCTTGCCGTCCTTGGCCAGCGTCGCGGCGGACTCCACCGTGCCGGGGCTGGCGGCCATGTACTGGTTGAAGGTCGAGTCGGGCGTCTTGAGGGTGACGGTCACCTGCATCGCGCCGGTCTTGTCGATCGACTGCACGTTGCGGAACGGGTAGGCCCAGTCGCCGGCCACCGCGGGGTCGAGGTTACGGCGCAGCGAGGCGACGACGTCGTCCGCGCTGAGCACCGTGCCGTCGTGGAAGTGCACGCCGGGGCGGATCTGGTAGACCCAGGTGGTGGGCGTCGGGTTGCTGTACGAGGTGGCCAGGCTCGGCGAGGTGGTGAGGTCGGGGTTCCACCGCAGCAGGCTCTCGCAGACGTTGGCGAGGATCTGGTTGGGCGGGAAGTCGAAGGAGTAGGCGTAGTCGATCGAGGTCGGCTCCCCGTAGAGCGACCAGGTGAAGGAGTCGATGTCGCCCGCGGCGGCGGGTGTGGTGCTGGTCAGCTTGTAGGCGGCGGCGCCGGTCTGCTGCGCGGTGCCGGCGCAGGCGCTGGTGGTGAGCGCGGCGGCCGCGGTGACGGCGGCCAGCAGGCTGCGGGGACTGGGTCTCATCCGGGGGTTCCTCCGTGAGGGCGGTGGTCAGGGAGCGGTGGTCAGCGGGGAGTTGGTCAGCGGGCGGTGTTCAGCGAGGAGTTGGTCAGCGAGGAGTTGGTCAGGGGGAGTTGGCCAGGGGGTGCCGGTCAGGGAGCGGTGGTCAGCGGGAGCTGGTCAGGGGCGGCGGTGAAGACCGCGCGTCCCTCGATGTAGGTGCGCAGCACCCGGGTGAGGCCGATCTCCTCGGCCGGGCGGTCGAACGGGTCGCGGTCCAGCACCACCAGGTCCGCGTACTTGCCGATCTCGACGGTGCCGGTGACGTCGTCGAGGTGGTTCACCCAGGCGCTGCCCGCGGTGTACGCGGTGAGCGCCTGGGCCAGCGTCAGGGCCTGCTCCGGGTAGAAGGGCTCGCGCGGCTGGTGGTCGGCCGAGGCGTTGGGGGCGTCCACCGGCACGGCCCGGTTGACCGCGACGTGGATGCCCCAGAGCGGGTTGGGGCTGCTCACCGACCAGTCGCTGCCGGCCGCCAGGTGGGCGCCGGCCCGCTGCAGGTCCCCGAACGGGTACTGCAGGGCGGCGCGTTCCGGTCCGAGGAAGGGGATCGTCAGCTCGTCCATCTGCGGCTCGTGCGCGGCCCACAGGGCCTGGATGTTGGCCGCCGCCCCCAGCTCGGCGAAGCGTGCCAGGTCGTCGGGGTGGACCACCTGAAGGTGTGCCAGGTGGTGGCGGTTGTCGCCCGCGCCGTTGGCCGCCCGGGCCGCGGCCAGCGCGTCCAGGGCCTGCCGCACGGCGCGGTCGCCGAGCGCGTGGAAGTGCACCTGGAAGCCGGCCCGGTCCAGCGCGCAGACCGCCTCGGTCAGCAACTGCGGCCCGACGAAGGTCAGACCGGTGTTCTGGGTGGGGCAGCCGCAGCGGTCCAGGTAGGGCTCCAGCATGCTGGCGGTGAAGTTCTCCGCGATGCCGTCCTGCATGATCTTCACGGTGGTGGCGTTGAACCGGCCCACCTGGCCGCCGCGGCGGCGCTCCTCCAGGTCGGGCAGCTGCTCCAGGCCGCGTTCGCGGTCCCACCAGAGCGCGCCCACCACCCGGGCCCGCAGGGAGCCGTCCGCCGCGGCACGCAGGTAGACCTGGTAGTTGTCGGGATTGCCGGGGAAGGCGCCGATCATGGCGTCCTGCCAGCTGGTCACCCCGAGCGAGAACAGGTGCTGCTGGGCCACCAGCAGGCCGGCGTGCGCCTCCTCCGGTGTCGCGACGGGCACATGGGCGGCGACCAGGTCCATCGCCCCCTCCTGCAGGGTGCCGAGCGGGCTGCCGTCCGCCTCCCGTTCGATCCGGCCGTCGGCGGGGTCCGGGGTGTCGCGGTCCACGCCCGCCAGTCGCAGCGCCGCGGTGTTGACCCAGGCGCCGTGGCCATCGCGGTTGGTGAGCAGCACGGGCCGGTCCGGCACCACCGCGTCGAGCATCGCGCGGGTCGGCACGCCGCCGGGGAAGACGTCCATCGACCAGCCGCCGCCGCAGATCCACCGCGCGTCGGGGTTGGCCTCGGCGTAGGCGGCGATCACCGTCAGGTAGCCGTCCACCGAGCGCTCCCCGGACAGGTCGCAGCGCAGCATCTGCACGCCGGCCACCGCCGGGTGGACGTGGGCGTCCTGGAACCCGGGGACCAGCAGGCCGCCCGCGAGGTCGACCACCTCGGTGTCCTGGTCCGCCAGCAGCAGGACCGTCGCCTCGTCGGCGACCGCGATGATCCGGCCGGCGCCGACCGCCACCGCGGCCTCGACCGGTGCCGGCCCGGTGGCCGTGAAGATCCGGCCCCCCGTGAAGACGGTGTCGGCGCGCTGCCCGGTCCGCGGTGCGCTGTGCTGGGTCGTCAACGGGAACCTCCCCCTCGGCGGGCCAGGTGGCCTGGCCCGCTCGGCGTGTTTGTTGAGGAGGAGTGAACGGCAGCGCAACATTGTTGTCAACACTGTTGCGCTGCATTGCCCCCACATCGATACACTGAGGTCACCATGGAGAAACCACCTGTAACTCCCGCCCGCAGCAAGCGCACGGGATCCCAGCTCACGCCCGAGGCGATCATCGAGGCGAGTCTGCGGATCGCCGCCCGGGGCAGTGCCGACGCCTTCACGGTCCGCCGCCTCGGTGAGGAGCTGGGCGCCGACCCGACCGCGGTCTACCGGCACTTCCGCGACAAGGACGAGCTGCTGCTCTCCGTCGCCGACCGGACCCTGGGCGAGGTGCTCGACAGCATCCCCGAGGGGCTCGACTGGAAGGGGCGGCTGCGGGCGCTGGCCGCCGGCTCGCTGGCGGTCGCGCTCAAGTACCCCGCCGTCAGCTCGATCATGGCCAGCCGGACCACCAGGCGCGCCAACGAGTTCCGCGTCGTCGAGCTCATCCTCGGCGCCGTCATGGAGGCGGGGCTGGACGGCGCGGAGGCGGCCGTCCACTACCGGATGGTCGGGGACTCGCTGCTGGCCTACGTCGGCCAGCGGGCCGCCTACCTGCTCTTCGACCCGGAGGTGCGGGCCGCCGACGAGTCGTCATGGAGCCGCGAGTACCGGCTGGTGGACGCCCGCGGCTTCCCGAACATCACCCGGCTGGGCCAGGAACTGGCCGAGGTCACCCACGACCAGGTCTACCAGGCCAGGGTCGAGGCGCTGATCACCGCGATCGAGCAGCGGGCCAAGGCCGTTCGGGGGGCGTGAGGCCTGGTCGGGCGTCGCCGGGGGTCGAACGCCGGGGGAGGGGTCGGGCGGCGGGGGTCGGGCGGCGGGGAGGCGGTCGGGGGAGGGCGGGTTCGGCGGAAGATTGCGCAACGCTGTTGACAACGGCGATGCGCTAGCGGTTCACTCCCCAGCAACTCGAAAACGCGTCGGGCGCCACGCCGTCGCGCGAGCCTCTCCGACCTGCCGCCTGCCGGCCCCCACCGCCGCAGGGAAGCCGTCCCCCCGAGAAGAGGCACCACATGCACCGCGAACCCACCGGCCCGCGCTCGAACCGCTCCCTGCCCGGCGCCACGCCGCCCGGCGGCGGGAACCGGGCGGGCCTGCCCGATCCGCTGCGCGCGGTCTTCTCCGCCATCGGCGAGGCGCGCCGCCGCCGGATGCCCGTCGCGGAGGTCGCCGGCGAGCGGGCCGAGCGGGCGGCGCACCACCTGAGCCGCCGTCAGGTCCTGGGCGCCGCCGGTGCGATCGCGGCCACCGTGCCCACCGGCCTGCTCACCCCCTCCCGGGCCGCCGCGGCAACCACCGCCGCCGCGCCCCGGGTGGTGGTCGTCGGAGCGGGTCTGGCCGGCCTGCGCTGCGCCCACCAGCTGTGGAACCGGGCCAAGCCGGTCGCCGCCACGGTCTACGAGGCGGACACCACCCACGTGGGCGGCCGATGCTGGTCGCTGCGCGGCTTCTTCGCCGGCGGCCAGGTCGCCGAGCACGGCGGGTCCTTCATCAGCTCGACCGACAAGGCGGTGCTCAGCCTGGCCAACAGCCTGGGCCTGCAGCGCGAGTACGCGAACGGCGGCGCGCTGGACACCGGCGACTACGCCGCCTGGATCAACGGCGCGCTCTACAACAGCGACCAGCAGCAGAGCGACTGGACCGCCGAGGCGTTCAACGCCTTCAGCGCCTCGTACCAGGCGATCGGCACACCGCGCTACAACAACCACACCGCGGAGGCGCTGCGGCTCGACCAGCTCTCCTGCCTGGACTACCTCGCCGAGATCGGCCTGCCGGCCGGCTCCGCGCTCGGCCAGCTGATCCAGTCCATCCAGCTGCAGTCGGGTGGCGAGCCCGGGCAGTCCTCCGCGCTGAACATGATCAGTTTCCTGGGGGCGTCCAGCACCTTCGACGACGGGAGCGGGTTCGACGAGAAGTACCACCTGGTCGGCGGCAACGACCAGTTGGTCAGCGGCATGGTCGGGCAGCTGCCGGCCGGTGCCGTCCAGCAGGGCTACCAGCTGATCGCCCTGGCGCGCAACGGCGACGGCAGCTACACCTGCACCTTCGACCACGGCGGCAGCACCGTCCAGGTCCCCGCCGACCACGTGGTGCTGGCGCTGCCGTTCAGCACGCTGCGCAACGTCGACCTCTCCCGGGCCGGCCTCTCGGCGCTGAAGCTGACCGCGATCGGGCAGCAGGGAATGGGCCAGAACGCCAAGCTGGTCACCCAGTTGACGAAGAAGACCTGGCCCGCGCTCGGCTACAACGGCATCTCCAACACCGGGCCGCTCGGCTACCAGACCGCCTGGGACGGCTCGGTCAACCTCGGCGCGGCCGGCGCGCCGGCCCTGCTGGTCAACTTCCCCGGCGGCGAGGCCGCCCGCACCGGCCTGACGGGCGCGGCGCACGGCCCGGCCCCGGCCGCCGACGTCAACGCGTTCCTGGCGCAGATCGAACGGGTCTTCCCCGGCACCACGGCCGCCTACAACGGCCGGGCCTACGAGGACCACTGGTCCCTCGACCCCTGGCACCTGGGCGCCTACCACTACTACCGGACCGGCCAGTACACCTCGTTCGCCGGCTACGAGGCGGTCCAGGAGGGCCGGATCCACTTCGCCGGCGAGCACACCGACGTCGACAACGCCACCCTCAACGCCGCGGTGGCCTCCGGGGTCCGGGTGGCGGGCGAGATCACCGCGCAGATCTGACCTCGCTGATCTGACCGCGCTCGCGTACCGGTGCCGGGCAGCGCCGAAAAATCGCTGCTCGGCACCGCGGTCGAGCTGATAGGAACAGGGGATGGACGACAACATCACTGCCCCGATCGACCGGATGCTCGCGGAACGCGCCTGTGAGCGGATCATCGTGGACTTCATCCACCGCCTCGACCTCGGCGAGCCGGGCTCGGTGGCCGAGCTGTTCACGCCCGACGGCAGCTGGCACTGGCCCCACGGCGACCGCCGCATCGAGGGCCGTGAGGCTCTGCGGGCCTACTTCGCGTCGCGCCCCGCGGACCGGCTCTCGCGCCGCCTGATGACGAACGTCCTGGTCACGGTCGAGTCCGCGACGAGCGCCCGTGCGGTGTCGTACCTGACGACGTACCGGGTCGACGGCTACGTCGGCGGCATGATCGAGCCCCGCCTGCCGGCCAACGTGGGCCACTACGAGGACACCTTCCGCACCGTCGACGGCCGCTGGTACCTCGCCACCCGCACTGTCTTCCTGCCCTTCGGCACCGACACGGAGCGGCTTCCCACCGGGACCGCCCCCCGCATCCGAAGCACCTGACGCGCACCTGACGCACCTGATGCGGCTGGGGGTGGCTCGGACCGGCGTGGCGCGGCCTGCCGCGTGCGACTGATCGCACATGGATTGTTCATTTCGAACACTCCTCTGGTAGAAATGTGCCATGGGTGTCGCCAACCGTCTGGACCTGACCCTGCGACTGGTGCAGGGCGCCGACCGGATCTCCGTGTCGGAGCTCTCGCAGCGCCTGGGGGTCTCCGAGATGACCGTGCGCCGGGACCTGGACGCGCTGGAGCGCCAGGGCCTGGTCCGCCGGGTGCACGGTGGCGCGGTCGCCACCCGCGCCCGCGAGGAGGGCTCGGGCTTCGCCGCCCGCGAGCCCTGGCAGGCCGCGACGAAGGACCGCCTCGGCGCGGCCGTGGCCGCGCTGGTGGAGCCCGGCTCGCGGGTGCTGCTGGACGCCGGGACCACCACCGTGCACGTCGCGGAGCACCTGGCCGCCAGGGCGCCGCTGACGGTGGCCGTGCTCAGCCTGCAGGCGGCGACGCGCCTGGCGGACCGGCCCGGGATCGACCTCCTGATCGTGGGGGGACGCTCCCGTCCGGGGGAGCACTCCTTCGTCGGCCCGCTGGCCCTGCGCACGCTGGAATCCCTGGCCTTCGACCGCTTCGTGATGTCCATCGGCGGTGTGCACGCCGAGCACGGCTGGTCGGAGTTCTCGCTGGACGACGCGGCGGTCAAGCAGGCCGGCCTCGCCCAGGCCGCGGCCACCGTCGCGGTGGCGGACGCCACCAAGCTCGGGGTCCGCGCGTTCAGCCAGGTCGCCGAGCTCGGGGCGGTGGACACCTTCGTCACCGATGCCGCCGCCGCCGACGACGCGACCCACCCGGCCGGCCCACGGACCCTGCAGGCCCTGCGCGAAGCGGGCGTCGACACCCTGCTGGCCTGAACCCCGCTCAGCCACCGCCCTGTTGAGGAGCGATACCGTGCCCGCTGTCCCCCGCCCCCTGATGATCCTCGTCGCCGGCCCCTACCGGTCCGGAACGGGCGACGACCCCGTCAAGCTCGACGCGAACGTGCGGGCGATGAACCAGGCCGCCCTGGCCCTGTTCCGCGCCGGCCACCTGCCGGTCACCGGCGAGGCGCTCGCCCTGCCGCTGCTGGAGACCGCCGGCAGCAGCTCCCCGGGCGACGCGCTCTTCGAGGAGATCTTCCACCCCGTCGCCGAACTCCTGCTGTCGCGCTGCGACGCGGTGCTGCGCATCGGCGGCCCCTCCCAGGGGGCGGACCGGATGGTCGCGCTGGCCCGCGCGCAGCACAAGCTCGTCTGCACCGGGCTCGACGACGTGCCGGCCGCCCGGTGACCGCCGGCCTCGACACCCCCGACCGCCGCGGGCGCACCGGCCTGGACCGGCACGGCCGCGAACTGACGGGCAACCCAAGGGTGCTGGTGCGCGACGTGGAGGTGCTCTCCTGCGACTGGTACGTGCTGCGCAGGACCACCTTCGACTACCAGCACGGCGACGGCCACTGGAGCCGCGAGCAGCGCGAGACCTACGACCGCGGCGACGGGGCCACCGTGCTGCTCCACGACACCGCCCGCCGCACGGTGCTGCTCACCCGCCAGTTCCGGCTCCCCGCCTACGTCAACGGACACCCCGACGGGATGCTCCTCGAAACCGCGGCCGGGCTGCTGGACGGCGACAGCCCCGAGGAGGCCATCCGCCGGGAGGCGGCCGAGGAGACCGGGCACGAGGTGGGCGCGGTCGAGCGGGTCTTCGAGCTCTACATGAGCCCCGGTTCGGTCACCGAGCGCCTGCACTTCTTCGCCGCCCCCTACACCCCGGCGACCGCCACCGCCGCGGGCGGCGGGGTGGCCGCCGAGGGCGAGGACATCACCACCGTGGAACTGCCCTTCGCCGAGGCGCTGGACATGATCCGCGACGGGCGGATCGCCGATGCCAAGACCGTGCTCCTGCTCCAATGGGCGGCCCTGAACGGCCCGTTCAGCAGTCGGTAGGGCTTGCCCGGCCGCACGCGGCCGCACACAGCCGTGCCCTGCCCGCGCCCGCCTCGCCGGTGCCGGAACTCGGTGGAGCCGGCGCGGGTGCGCCGCTACTGTCAAGTGCCATGCGACTTCTGATGCTTGGTGGTACCTCGTTCGTCGGCCGGGCGATCGTGGCGGACGCGCTGCGCCAGGGTGCCGAGGTGACCCTGTTCGGCCGGGGGCTGACCGGACCCGAGCTGTTCCCCGGCGTGCCCCGGCTGATCGGGGACCGGGACACCGGGGACTACTCGGCTCTGCGCGACGGCAGTTGGGACGCGGTCGTGGACGTCAGCGGGTACGTCCCGCGCCAGGTCGGGCAGGCGATGGCGGCGCTCGGCGACCGGGTCGGCCGGTACCTGTTCATCTCCAGCCACGCGGTGTACGCCCGGACGGGCCTGCAGCCGGGATCGGACGAGGACACCCCGCGCCGGCCGCCGGTGCGCGACACCGAGGAACTCGACGAGGACACCTACGGGCCGTGCAAGGTGGCCTGCGAGGACGACGTGGTGGCCCGGTACGGCTCGCGGGCGACGATCGTGCGGCTGGGAAAGGTCGCCGGGCCGCACGACGTGCAGAACGGGCTGACGTACTGGGTCCGCCGGGCCGCGCGCGGCGGCCGGGTGGCCCTGCCGGGCAGCCCCGAGCAACCGATCCAGCTGGTCGACTCGCGCGACGCCGCGCGCCTGGTGGTGCGGCTGCTGCTGGACGACAGGCCCGGCGCCTTCCACGCCGTCGGCCCGGCCGAGCCGATCACCATGGCGGAGTTGATCGCCACCTGTGCGCGAGTGGCGGGCACCCGGGTCGAGGTCGTTCCGGTCCCGGCCGACGCGGTGTCACCGTTCTTCCCGCTGATCCGCCCCGCGTCGCTCTGGGCCACCCAGCAGCGCAGCGCGGCACGCGCCCGCGCCGCCGGCCTGCCCGCGACCCCGCTGGCGGTGACCATCGCCGACGTGCTGGCCTGGGACCGCGAGCGCGGCGAGCCGCCGCTGCCGTTCGAGCTCTCCCCGGCCGAGGAGGCGGAGCTGGTCGCCGGTGTCCGGGCCTGACGGGCCTGGCGGGCTTGACGGGCTTGGCGGGCCTGGCCCTGGGCCGAGCCGAGCCCGCTGATCACGGCCAGTACAATGAGTGAATGGCAAACCTCCGGGAGCAGATCCTCGCCGAGCTCGGCGTCAAGACGGTCATCGAGCCCAAGGTCGAAATCCGGCAACGGGTCGACTTCCTCAAGGACTACCTGCGGTCGACCCCGGCCAAGGGCTACGTGCTCGGGATCAGTGGCGGCCAGGACAGCACGCTGACCGGTAGGTTGTGCCAGCTCGCCGCCGAGGAGCTGCGGGCCGAGGGGCACGAGGCCACGTTCGTCGCGGCACGCCTGCCCTACGGCGTGCAGGCCGACGAGCACGACGCGCAGATCGCGCTGGGGTTCATCCGGCCCGACCGGTCGATCGCGGTGAACGTCAAGCCGAGCGCGGACGCCGTCGCCGCCGAGTCGGCGCTCGGCCTGCGGGAGCTGCTCGGCGAGGAGCCCAAACTGCGGGACTTCGTGCGCGGCAACATCAAGGCCCGTGAGCGCATGGTGATCCAGTACTCGATCGCCGGCCAGCTGAACCTGCTCGTGGTGGGCACCGATCACGCGGCCGAGGCGGTGACCGGCTTCTTCACCAAGTTCGGCGACGGCGGTGTCGACCTGACCCCGCTGACCGGCCTGACCAAGCGTCAGGGCGCGCTCTTGCTGCAGGAGTTGGGCGCGCCGCCGAGCACCTGGGAGAAGGTGCCGACCGCCGATCTGGAGGACGATCGGCCCGCGCTGCCCGACGAGGTGGCCCTGGGCCTGACCTACGCCCAGCTCGACGACTACCTCGAAGGTGCCGAGGTCGCGCCGGAGGTGGCGGCGAAGGTGGAGTCGGTCTACCTCGCGACCCGGCACAAGCGGACCGTTCCGGTCACCCCGCTGGACAGCTGGTGGCGGGGCTGATTCCAGGGTCGTCGCGGTAGCCGCCGGTAGCCCGCGGCAGGACGCCGGGGCCCGGGATCCCCTGGCACGACACCCACGACACCCACGACACCTACGACACCTACGACGGGCGCGACGCGTTAGCGGTCGCGCCCGTCTGGTTTCCGTACCCCGTCGGACCCGCGCGATGCGCTCCGGCGCCCCCGTGCCCCGGCGCCGCCGGCCCTCAGCGGGTCGGGCCCGCGCCGCCCGCCACGCGGTCGAGCCGGGCGCGCAGCCCGTCCAGGAGGAGCCCCAGCCCGTATTCGAAGCGGGCGTCGGGTTCGATGGCCGCCCAGTGGCCGATGGCCGCGCCGATGGCGGGGAAGTCCTCGGTCTCCTGCGGTCCCGGCGCCTCCTCGCGGCCCCGCTCGGCGATGAGGTCGGCGCGGCTCTGCTCCTCGATGGTGTGGCCCAGCACGTAGTCCTGGAGCGTGAAGAACGCCAGCGCCGCGTGCTCGGGGGCGATGCCCGCGGCCAGCGCGGCCCGGATCGCGACCTCCCCGGTGCGCAGCGTGTCGGGCTGCCGGACGAAGGTGCCGGAGACGACCCGGGCGCCGTCCCGGTGGGACAGCAGCGCTTCCCGCAACCGCCTTGCCAGCTCGGCGAGTTGGTCGATGCCCGGTTGCTCGGTGTCGATCTCCGCTACGCCCGCCATGAGGTGCTCGGCGATGGCCTCCAGCAGCGCCTGCTTGTCGCGGTAGTGCCAGTACAGCGCGCTGGGGCGTACGTCCAGCACGGTGGCCAAGCGCCGCATGGTCAGCCCGTCCAGGCCCTCGGCGTCGAGCAGGGCCATCGCGCCGTTGAGCACGTCCGGACGGTGCAGTCGCATCTTCTTCTCCTGGTGGCCCGCGGCTCTTGACATGGCGAGGAAGGCGAACCTAACTTGAACACTGTTCGAGTAGAACAGTGTTCAAGTCGGGAGTCCGCCATGCCGTCATTCTCTCCAACCCCGCCTCCAACCCCGCCTCCGCCTCCACCCTCGCCGAGGCCGACCCCGGTATCGGTCACCGGTGCTCAGCTGCTCCGCCCGCACCTGCCGCCCGGCGTCGTCGTCGCGATCGGCTGCACCGCGGCCTTCATGGTCGTCATGGACGGCGCGATCGTGAACGTCGCCCTGCCGGCGATCCGCGCCGACCTGGGCCTGTCCGCCACCGGTCAGCAGTGGGTGGTCAACGCCTACCTGCTCACCCTCGGCGGTTTCATCCTGCTGGCGGCCCGGGCCGGCGACCTGTTCGGCCGGCGGGCCGTGCTGCGGCTGGGCCTCGTGCTGTTCACCGGGGCGAGCATGGTCGGCGGCCTCGCGGACAGCGGGGCGACGCTGCTCTGCGCACGGGCCGTCCAGGGCGTCGGCGGCTCCGCGCTGGCCACGTCCACGCTCGGCGTGATCATGGCGGCGACCCAGCACGACGCCCGGGCCCGGCAGCGGGCGCTCTCGCTCTGGGCGGCGGCGAGTTCGTCGGCGGCGGCGCTCGGGGTCCTGGTCGGCGGCGTGCTGACCCAGCGGGCCGGCTGGCGGTGGGTGATGTTCGTCAACGTCCCCGTGGGCATCGCGCTGATCGCCGCCGTCTCGTTCTGCCTGCGCCCGGCCCCGCCGCGCACCGGTCCGATCGGCCTGGACATCCCCGGTGCCCTCGCGGTCACCACCGGGGTCGGCGCCCTGCTCTACGGCATCTCCCTCGCGGGGGAGGACGGTTGGGGTTCACCGATGACCCTCGGGACGCTGGCCGCGGCCGCCGTGCTGCTCGCGTTGTTCGTCGCCGTCGAGTCCCGGAGCAGCCGGCCGCTGGTCCGGCTCGGGGTGTTCCGCCTGCCGAACCTGCCCGCGGGCAACCTGGTCGTGCTGCTGCTCGGCGCCACCCTGACCGCCTCGCTCTTCCTGGTCTCACAGGTCCTGCAGCAGATCCTGGACTACGACGCGCTGCGCGCCGGCCTGGCGATGCTGCCGATGGGCGCCTGCCTGGCGATCGCCGCCCTGGCCTCGCGCCGGCTGCTCGCCGCGGGCATCCGCCGGCTGCCCTGCTACGGCGGCCTGCTCGGGGCCGCCGGCCTGCTCTGGCTGAGCCGGGTGCCGCTCGCCGCCGACTACCGCGCCGACCTGCTCGGGCCGGTGGTGCTGACCGGGCTGGGCCTCGGTCTGATGCTGATGTCGGCCGCGAACGCGGCCACCGCCGGGGTGCCGCCCCAGGACGCGGGCCTGGCCTCCGGCCTGCTCAACATGTCCCGGCAGCTCGGCGGCGCACTCGGCCTCGCGCTGCTGGTGTCCCTCACCGACGCGGCGACCCGCCACGGGGCGGGCCGCCGCGATCCGGCGCTCGCCCAACTCGGCGGCTACCACGCGGCCCTGCTGGCGGCGGCGGCCTTCAGCGCGCTGGCCGCGCTGGCCTCGCTCCGCCTGCGCGGGGCCGCCGCCCGGCAGTCCTGACCGCCGCCCGGCAGTCCTGACCGCCGCCCGGCCGTCCTGACCGCAGCCACACCGGCCCTCCCGCGCACCGGCACAACAAGCGCAACCACACCGAGGAGCACCCCCGTGAACGACCACCACCCCGTCATCGTCGTGGGCGGCGGCATCGTCGGCCTGACCGCCTCCCTGGCGCTCTCCCGGCTCGGCGTGCCGTCCCTCCTGGTCGAGGCGCACGCCTCCACCCACGCCCACCCCCGGGCCCGCAGCGTCAACGCCCGGGCGATGGAGGTGTTCCGTGACCTCGGCGTGGCCGACGCCGTCCGCGCGGCCGGCGCGGCGCTGGCGCCCGCCCAGGGCCTGTACTGCGGCGCCACGCTCGCCGAAGCCATAGGTCCCTTGCAGCGCAGGGACTCTGACGAATCGTCAGCTGACAGCGCGTCACCGCCGCCCCTCCCCGGCGCCCAGCCCAGCATCTTCGCACCGGCGGCCGTCGCCCGCTGGAGCCCGACGACCGGCGTCCGGGCAACCCTCGATGTGGTCGAGCCGGTGCTGCTGGCGGCCGCCCGCAAGGGGCCGGGCGAACTGCGCTTCCACACCCGCTGCCACCTGCTGGAGCAGGACGCCACCGGCTTGCGGGTGCGGCTGGAGGAGGTCCGCACCGGGGCCGTCCGCGAGGCCACCGCCGACTACCTGATCGCGGCGGACGGAGCCGGGGGAGGCCTGCGCCACCAGCTGGGCGTCTCCTCCACCCAGGGCGCGAGCCACGGCCACCAGCTCAACGTGCTCTTCCGGGCCGATCTCCACCGATTCGTCCAGCGACGGGAGTTCAGCATCGTCCTGATCCGCCGCCCGGACCTGCACGGGATGCTCACCTCGATCGACAACCACTCCCGCTGGGCCCTCCACATCCGCTACGACACCGCGGTGGAGCGCCCCGAGGACTACCCCGCCGCCCGGTGCGCGGACCTGGTCCGTTCGGCGCTCGGCCTGCCGGCCCCCGACCTGCGGGTGCTCAGCGTGCTGCCGTGGGAGGCCCGCGAACGCACCCTGGACCGGCTGCGCGACGGTCGGGTCTTCTTCGTCGGTGACGCGGCGCACCAGATGCCGCCGGCCGGGGCGCGCGGCGCCGGCACCGGTGTCGCCGACGTCCACAACCTCGCCTGGAAGCTCGCCGCCGCGCTGGACGGCCGGGCCGGCGACCGCCTGCTCGACAGCTACCACGACGAGCGGCACCCGGCCGCCGTCCGCGCGGTGGCGGCCTCCGGTGCGAACGCCCGTGACCTGACCCCCGACGGCGCCGCCGCGATGGCCGGACGGTGGGCGGCCCTGGAGTCGCAGGGGCTGGGCGAGCGCTACCGCTCGGCGGCCGTGCTGGCCGGTCCCGAGGACCCGATCGAGCACGGTGCCGAGGACCTCGACGGGAGCCCCGGCACCCGCGTCCCCCACTCCTGGGCCCCTGACGGCCGCTCGACGGTCGACCTGCCGGACGGTGGATGGATCCTGCTCGGACCCGCCTGCTGGCAGCGGGCCGCCGCGGCCCACGGGCTGCGCCACGCCGACCCGGGACCCGACATCGCCGCCCGCGCCGCCCTGGGCGGCACCGGCGCCCTGCTGGTCCGGCCGGACGGCCACATCGCGTGGCGTACCCGGGAGGCGACGGCCGACCCCGCCGCCCTGCTCGGCGGCGCCCTGGCCGCCCTACCCTGCGCGGTCCGGGCCTGACGGGCCGGCCACCCCGGAACAGCGGATATACCGGTGCGGACGCTCGGTCACGGTGTCCGGTCGTGGTGTCCCGTCACGGTGTCCGGTCGAGGTGGAGCTGGTCGCGCTGGATCTGGTGGGCGAGGGTGCGGCGCGCGGAGGCCGACAGGCCGTCGGCGGTGCCGGTCCCACCGGCGATGGCTTTCGCGGGGGTGTCGAGGCGGCGGCTGATCTCGTCGTACGCCGCTCGGTAGCCGCTCGGCAGCAGGTCCCGGCGCAGCGTCAGATCCGCTTCGACCAGGCGCCGGAGCTCGTCGACGCTCCGGGGCGTGAAGCGCTGCCTGCCCCGGGCGATCGCGCTGAGGTGGCGGGTGCAGCGGGCGTCCCCGTCGCAGGCTTCGGAGATCTCCTCGGCGAGCCCCCACAGCCGTCCTTCCAGCCAGGGCGTGTCGGGCTGGTCGAGGGAGAGCGGCGGTGGGGGCGGCGGCGGGTCCTCCGTCCGGGCCTTGGAGACCTGCTTGGACACGGCCGCCTGGCTCATGTCGGTGAGCCGGGCGATCCGCTCCTGGGTCCAGCCGAGGCCGGCCAGCAGTTTGATCATCTCGGCGCGGAGCTGCCGCGCCTCCTCGCCCGCGCGGACGACCTCGTTCAGGCCGGCGAGCAGCCGCTCGGCCTGTGCCTGGGTCAGTGCCGGGGGATCCTGGTGCGCGGTGCTCGCTTCGCCTGCCATGCCAGAGTTATACACCTGTGCCGATGCCAGCCATAACCAGATTGTACAACCTGGTTATGGCTGGCAGGATCCACGCCATGCCTACATTCTCCGCGCCCGATGGAACCCTGCTCGCCTACCGCGTCCAGGGGAGCGGCGTTCCGCTCGTCTGCCTCCCCGGTGGGCCCACGGACTCCCACTACCTCGGCGGCCTCGGCGGCCTCTCCGCGCACCGCCGGCTGATCATGCCGGACCCGCGCGGCACCGGTCGGTCCGCGGCCCCCGAGGACCTCTCCTCCTACCGGTGCGATCGACTGGTCGACGACGTCGAGGCGCTGCGCCGCCACCTCGGGCTGCCCCGGCTGGACCTGCTCGGCCACTCCGCCGGTGCGAACATCGCGGTGCAGTACGCGGCCCGGCATCCGGACGGCATCGGCAAGCTCGCCCTGATCGGTCCCGGCACCCGGGCGGTCGGCATCGAGATCACCGGGCAGCAGCGGCGCGAACTGGCTCTGCTGCGCAGCGGCGAGCCGTGGTTCCCGGCGGCGTTCGCCGCGCTGGAGGCGCTCATCGCGGGCACCGGCGGCGACTTCGAGGCCATCGGCCCCTTCTTCTGCGGCCGCTGGGACGAGGCGGCCCGCGAGCAGTACGAGGCTGGCCGGCCGGTCAACATGGCGGCGGTCGCCGGCTTCGGGGCCGAGGGCGCCTTCGAACCGGCCGGCACGCGGGCGGCCCTCGCTCGCCACGGGGCACCGGTCCTGCTGCTCACCGGGGAGTTCGACCTGAACAGCCCCCCGTGCTCGACCGCTGAGTTCGCGGAGCTCCTCCCCGCCGCCACGTTCTTGGTGCAGCCCGGGGCGGGCCACTACCCCTGGGTCGACGACCCCGGCCGGTTCGTGGCGACCACCGCGGCGTTCCTGGGCTGACGGCCCGCACCGACCGCCTGCCGCGCGGTCGGTCGGTGTGAGCTGTGCGGGCTGTGCGGTCGATGCTGTCAGTTGAGGCCGAGGGGGATCACTTCCTTGCTGACGGGCATCAGGCAGGTGCTCTCGCTGCAGGCCCCGTAACTGACCGTCACATCGGCCTGGTGGGCGCCGGTCCGCCGGACGGGCAGGACGAACGTGACGGGGCCGTCCGGATAGACGGGCAGCTCGGTCGACAGGTGGGCCGGTCGCAGGAGGCGGGTCGCGAGGTTCGCCGTCGGCGTACCGGTCGCGGTGAGGCCGCCCTGGACGGAGAGCCGGGTGGGGATGCCCAGTCCGTCGATGCCCTGTGCGGGGAGGTCGATGCTGTAGAGGTGGAAGCCGGGCCGTTGCGGGCTGAACGTCGCCTGCAACCGGCGGTCGCTGCCCGAGCCCGGGAGCAGCGTGACGGTGACCGTGACCCCCTGGGCCGTGGCCTGCCCGGCGGGGTCGGACGCCCGGTGGGTGGCGCAGCCGGTGAGCGCGGCGACGGCCAGCACGGCGACGGCCAGGGCGGCGACGGCCGGTGTGGTGGAGCCCAGCGCGGCAGCGCGCCGGCGCGGGAGGGTCACTGGCCCGCGCCGGGTGCCCAGCGGGTCAGGAAGGCGCTCACCTGCTCCGGGTCCATGCTGCGGGCGTTGGAGAACGAGCCGTCGGAGGTGGCGGTGCGCACCGTGCCGTCGGACTTCAGCACGACCAGCGCGGGAATCCCGCTGCTCTGCAGGTCGAGGTACTGGCCGGCGAGGTCGATGTTGTGGTCGAACTGGCCCACATCGACGGCGACCACGAGGTAGTCCCGCTGCAGCAGCGGTTGGACCTGGGGCGAGCGGAACATCACGTCCAGGGCTTTGCAGTCCGGGCACCAGTTGGCGCCGAAGTCGACCAGGACCTCCCGATGCTCCGTCACCGCCGCCGCGAGGGCGGCCTTGATGTCGGCGCTCGCGTCGCGGGTGGCGTCGTACCCGTCCGGCAGTTCCTGGGCCGACGCCGACGCCGACGCCGACGCCGACGCCGGTGCCGACGCCGGTGCCGACGCCGTTGCCGCCGGCGAGGCCGGAGCCGGAGCCGACTGCGAGGCTGACGGCGGCGCTGACGGCGGTGCGGACGCGGGTGCGGACGCCGTCGCAGTCGTGGCCGCGAGGGGTGTGGCGGGCACCCCCGCGGTGGTGCCCGGCAGCGACGTGGCGGTGGCGCTGCTCGAAGCGCAACCCGCCGTCAGTGCGACGGCCGACAGCGCGGCCGCCAGGCCGAAGGGTATGCGGCGCATGGGGCTCTCCTCCCGTTGACGATCAACCGCAGGGAGGATAGCGGTAGCCGGGGCGCCGGCTCGCACCGCAGCAGGTGTGCGGGCCAGGAGGGCCAGGAGGTCCAGGAGGTCCAGGAGGTCAGCGCTGAGCCAGCAGCTCTCGTAGGGCCGTGTCGATGAACACGGCCGCCTCCGGGTCGGCGCCACCGCCCGCCAGGTGCCCCCAGATGCCGGGGATGACCCGGAGCCGGGCGTCCGCCATGTGCTGGACGCTCCACTCCTCGTCCTGGGGCGGGAAGTAGAGATCCCGCTCCGAGGGCAGCACCAGCGCCCGCGCCTTGATGGAGGCGAGGGCGGCCACGGTGTCGCCGTCGAATCCGGGAGTCAGGCCGACATCGGCATGCTGCCAGGTCCAGATCATGGCGAGCAGGTCGTTGGCGTCCCAGTCGCTGAAGTTGGCCTCCCAGAAGCCGACGAGGAAGTCCTCAAGGGTGGCGAATCCCAACTGCTCGTAGAGCCGCTCCCAGTAGAACGCCTGGGACAGCCCCCAGCCCGCGTAGACCCGGGAGAAGGCCCGCAGTCCGGCACGCGGCTGGTCGTCGTAGTCACCGTCGGAGAAAGCGGAGTCGGCGGTCAGAGCGGCCCGGATGCCCTCCAGGAACACCTGGTTGTGCGGACTGGTGCGCGGGGAACCGACCATCGGGGCCACGCGCTCGACCATGTCGGGGTGGCTGACCGCCCACTGGTACGCCTGCCCCGCGCCCATCGACGCGCCGGTCACCAGGACGAGCCGCTCGATACCGAACCGCTCCGTCACCAGCCGGTGCTGCGCGGACACGTTGTCGTGCATCGTCACGTTCGGGAAGCGCCCGCGGTCGTTCGGCACGGCGGTGTTGCTCGGCGAGCTGGAGAGCCCGTTGCCGAACAGACCGGGCACGATGACGAAGTAGCGATCGGTGTCCAGCGCCCTCCCCGCGCCGATGAGCCACTCGTTGGCCAGATGCGTGCCGGCGAACCACGTCGGGAAGACGATCGCGTTCGATCCGTCCGGTGCCAGCTCGCCGTAGGTCTTGTACGCCAGCACCGCTCCGGGCAGCGTTCCACCGTGCTGAAGCGTGAAATCGCCCAGGTCAAAGGTCTCGTACTCGGTCACAGGCGCAAGGATATGCGGCCCGGAAGCGTCAGGGCCCGAGGTATCCGTTCAGGGCGGTGGCCAGTTCGTGCCGCCAGGCCGGTTCGGGCAGCAGCGGGGCGACCATGCGGTGGGACTGCACGGTGGACTGGGTGATCAGCAGGACCATCGCCGCCAGCTGGGTGGGCTCGCCGGCGCGGATCGATCCGTGGGCCTGTCCGCGCTCGATCGCGGCGCGCAGGGCCTCGATCATGCCCTGCTGGCTGGTGCCGAGCCGTTCGACGACGTACTCCAGGAGCGTGTCCGGGTCCGAGCGGAGCAGGGTGCCGAGGACCGGGTGGTCGCGCAGCCGCACGGCGGTCTCCACGACCGCGGTCACGAAGGACTCGCGATCGTCGCCGGCGAGGGTCAGCTGCGCCACGGTCGCGAGGATCTCCCTGGTCAGCAGCGCGCCCACGACCGCGCGCAGGTCGGGCCAGCGCCGGTAGACGGTGGGGCGGCTGACGCCGGCCCGCCTGGCGACCTCGGCCAGCTGCGTGCGGCGCGGACCGAGGTGGACGATCAGGTCGGCCGCCGCGTCCAGGATCGCGTCGTCCACGCTCCGCTCATCGCCACCGCGTGGCTCGTTGCCGCGTGGCTCGCTGCCGTGTGAACCGCTGCCGCGTGAATCGCCACCGTGGGGCTCGTTACTGCTTGACATGATGCGTAATACTGTAACGCGCGTTCCCGGGATCATCCGGCCCGCCCCCACCAGCCAGCCCTGCCGGAGTCCCCTCATGCACCCCTTCCTCGACCACCCGGGACCGCTCGCCTTCGCGCACCGGGGCGGCACCCTCGGCAAGCCGGAGAACTCGCTCGCCGCGTTCGAGGCGGCGCTGGCCCTGGGCTACCGGTACCTGGAGACGGACGTGCACGCCACCTCGGACGGTGTGCCGGTGGCCTTCCACGACTCCCGCCTCGACCGCGTCACCGACCGCACCGGCGCGGTCGCCGAGCTGCCCTGGGAGGTCGTCGGCCGGGCCCGGATCGCGGGCACCGAACCCGTCCCGCTCCTGGAGGACCTGCTCGGCGCCTTCCCACAGGCGCACGTCAACATCGACATCAAGGCGGCTCCCGCGGTCGCGCCGCTGGTCGAGGCGATCCGCCGCACCGGGGCCTGGGACCGGGTCTGCGTCGGCGGCTTCTCGGACAGCCGGCTGGCCGCCGTCCGCGCGCTGGCGGGACCGCGGCTGGCCACCTCGCTGGGCCCGCGCGAGGTGCTCGGCCTGCGGCTGCGCTCGCTCGCCGGGCCGCTGCTGCCGGGGCGCGGCTCGCCGTGGCCGGCGGTGTGCGCGCAGGTGCCCGAGCGCCATCGGGGTGTCCCGGTGGTCGACCGGGCCTTCGTGCGCGCCGCGCACCGGCTCGGCCTGCAGGTGCACGTCTGGACCGTCGACGATCCCGCACGGATCCGGGCCCTGCTCGACCTGGGCGTCGACGGCATCATGGCGGACCGCATCGATGTCCTGCGCGACGTGCTGCGCGAGCGCGGCTGCTGGAGTGACGGCGGCGTCACCGGCGTCACCGGCCCGGGCGGCGGCCGCTGACCGGTGGGGGAACACGCGCGAGGAGCGAGAGGGTGACCTCTCGCTCCTCGTTCGGGTGACGCGGGTGACGCGGGTGACGCGGGTGACGCGGGTGGTGCCGGCGGGGCTGCGGTGCCGGCGGGGGCGCCGCGGTGTGCGGCGCGGCCCCGGCCGGCGGGTGTGTGTCCGAGCCCGCGTGCACCGGGGTGCGGGGACCGGGGACCGGCCTGTCACGGCGGGCGCCCGGTGGTCTGCGGCACCTGCCGCAGGTAGGCGGCGCCGCAGGAGTGGCAGAAGGGCTGTGCGGCCGGGGTGCCCCAGGTGTCGGGGGACTGCGAGGCGGCGTCGGGCGCGATCTCCCGGCCGCACATGGCCCGGTTGCTCCGGTCCCTGACCATGTGCCAGTGCTGGATCCTGCCGTGCGGATCCGCACCCTCGTGTTCGGCACGCATCTCGTACTCGTCCATGAGAGCGATGCTCCAAGAGGCGCAGTGCGTGGGCCACCCGGGTTAGCCCGGTTGGCTTGAGCTGCCGGGGTCGGGCGGTCCGGGCGCCGCGCTGCCGGGGCGCGCCCACCCGGCAGCTCGGACCGGTCGGTCTCAGGGACGCAGCACGAGCTTGGCGCCGGGTGAGGCGGCCTGGGCGGCCCAGGCCTCGGCGACCTCCGCCAGCGGGCGGGTCGTGACGGCGAGCGGCAGGGCGCCGCTCGCGGCGAGCGCCGCCGTCTCCCGGTAGCCGGCGGCCACCTGCTCCGGGGGCAGTGCGGCGGCGCTGAACCCCCGCAGCCGCAGGTGCCCGTGGCGCAGGACGGCGGCGTCCAGCTCGGCCCGCCCGCCCGCCGTCTGGCCGAGGTTGACCCAGCGCCCGCCCGGCCGCAACGCCGCCTGGGCGAGCCGGGCATGAGGGCCCCACAGCAGGTCGACGACCACGTCCACCGGTCCGCCGATCGCGCTGACCTGGGCGGCGAGCCGGCCGGGGTCGGCGTCCGCCGAGTCCGGGTCCAGGACCAGCACGGTGTCCGCGGCGGCGCCCAGGGCCCCCAGCCGGTGCGGGTCGCGCCCGGCGGCGGCCACCCGGCCGGCGCCCAGCGCGCGGGCCGTGTGCACCAGGGCCTGGCCGAGTCCGCCGGTCGCCCCCAGGACCAGCACGGACTCGCCGGGCCGCAGGCCGGCCTCCGTGCGCAGGGCGAGCAGTGCGCTCACCCCGACCACGCCGACGGCGGCGGCCAGGTCGTCGTCCAGTCCGGGCGGTAGCGGCAGGCAGGCGCCGTCCGGGACGGAGACCAGCTCCGCGAGGGTGCCGTCGACGAGACCGCCGGGGACGGCGACCCGCACCCGGGTGCCGGCGGGCAGCGAACCGCCGCTCACCACGGTGCCGGCGCCCTCGACCCCTGGCACGAACGGGACCGTCGGCGCTCCGGCGGGGTGGCTGCCGGCGGCGATGTGCAGGTCCACCGGGTTGAGCGCGGCCGCGGTCACCCGGACCAGGGTGTGGCCGGGGCGTTCGACCGGGTCCGGCCGCTCGCCGAGGTGAGGGGGCCGGCCGAGCTGGTTCACGATCGCTGCACGCATGGTGCTCTCCTTCGGTCGAGCCGGCGCCCCCGCGGGGTGGCCGGTCCGGCGGCGGTATCGGTGGCACGGGTGGCACGGGCGGGCGGTCAGCCATTTCAGTGACTGACCGGTCGGTCAGTGACCGACCGGTCAGTCACTCTAGCGGGACGGCCCGCCGTCGGCCAGGGGGGCCATAGACTCCGGGGTCATGACCTCCCGAGCCGTCGCGGCCGAGCGCACACGAGAGGCCCTGCTGGCCGCAGGGCTGCGGATCGCGGGCGAGCACGGCCTCGCCGCGATGAGCGTCAACCGCGTGGTGGGCGCGGCGGGCGTCGCCAAGGGCACGTTCTACGTGCACTTCCCTGATCGCGGGGCCTTCCTCAACGCCCTGCACGAGCGGTTCCACGAGGAGGTGGCCGCCGCCGTCGGCGCGGCGATGGCCCCGCTGGCGCCGGGTCGTGAGCGGCTGCGCGGCGGGATGGCGACCTACCTCGACCTCTGCCTGCGCAACAACGGCGTCAAGGCGATGCTGCTGGAGGCGCGCAGCGATCCGGGCGTGTCCGACCAGGTCACCGCGCGGACGTCCGTCTTCGCCGTCCGGGCCGAGGCGGACCTGCGCGCCATGGGCTGGCCGGACGCCGCCTCGGCCGCCCGGCTGGTGGTCGCGATGTCCGCCGAGCTCTCGGTCGTCGAGACGACCCGCGGCGCGGTGGACGCGGACGGCCGCGCCACGCTGTGGAGCTTCCTCGACCGGCTGGACCTCGGCGTAGCGGCCGGATAGCGCCCAGGGCCGGCCGGTTGGCGCCCAGGGCCGGCCGGCTCGATCCTGCCGGGCGCACGGAGTCAGGCCGACGGGCGCCGCGGTCGCAGCGGTCGCGGCGGTCGCGGCGGCCGCCGCCAGTGACAGCGGCTCAAGATCAGTAGGGGAGCCCGATCAGGCCCCAGCCCCGTGCCCCGGCCCGCGTGACCACCTCACCCCACTCGCGGATGAGCGCGACGGTGCCGTCGAAGCTGCCGGGCCGGCCCGCCCAGCCGGCTGCCTCGGTGTCGAAGGGCTCGCGGAGCTCCCGCAGGCGCGGTGCGGCCGCCTCCCAGGCGCGGACGAGCGCCGGCACCTCGTCCGGCGCACGGAGCAGGAGCACGCGTGGGCACCACGGCGCGGGGTCGTCGGGGAAGCCGCCCGCCGGTGGACGGTCATCGCCCGCGCCGGTCGCCGCGGCGTCGTCCGGACCCTCCCACACCAGGCCGCCCAGGAAGCAGTCGAGGGCCTCCCGCAGGTCGGGCGCGGCCAACGCCCTCACGTCATCCCAGGCGTTGGCCAGCTGGAAGTGCCAGCTGTAGGAACCCGTGGTCCCGAAGAACCGGTACTCGGCGCACCATGACGACTGCCGCGGCCACACCCAGCCGCCTCTCACCGCGTGGTCGGCGTCCTCGCACGGCACGCAGCAGAAGTACGGGTGCACGGCGTCGGTCAGCGCCTCCAGGCGCCCGCCCGCCGGTATCCGGGCCAGCTCTTCCCAGTCGGCCATGACCACGGTGATGTCCAGTCCCATCCGCGCAGGCTAACAACCGGGCCCGGATCCGAGGACGGAGATCTGGGGGGGGGGGGGGGGGGGGGGGGGGGGCTGTCCGAGGGTTCGACGGCCGTGGCGTCGTGGGTCATCCGCTGCGGCCGGGGTCGGGCCAGGCGGCCCGCAGCAGGGCGGTCTCGGACGGAGAGAGCGGGCGATGGCCGAGGGCGACGTCGTCCTGATGGGAGCTCCACTCCCCGTGGAGCAGGATCGCGGTGCCGTGCTCGTCGTCGGTGCACACGGCCCAGCGCCCGATGTCGCTCTGGATCGACCAGTCGTAGTAGCGCAGGCCACCCGAAGTGGCCTGGCTGGACGTCACCTTGATGCCAGGGGGCGGGAGCAGGTCCTCCAGTGACCCGGCGGTCGAGGGCGGGAACCTGTGGGCGGCCCCGACCAGCTCCGTGACCTCCTCCACCCTGACGCGCAGCCAGGCGTACCCGTCCCCCTGAGCGAGCACGGCGAGGGGTGTGCAGGCGGTCATCGCGCTGTGCCGCATCAGGTCCGGATGCTCGACCAGCCCGTTGAGCGCCGCGAGAGCGGGTGCGAAGAGCGCCTGGAACGGGACTCGGCCCTCTGTGCGGAAGGGCCCGCGGATCCTGACCACGCGCTCCTCGCCGAGCAGCGGCAGCGACTCGGATCTGCGGAACGGATCACTCGTTCCCAGCGGCAGGCCGGGGGGAGAGCCGTCCGCCCACTCCACGCGCGCCGTGCCGGCCAGCGCGGCCCACGGTGGTGCGGGACTCTCCGACCAGGCGGATCGGGCGCATCCCGAGCACGTCGGGCACGGGATCGAGACGGCGATCGACACGTCGGGCATGGTCGCACACTCCGGCTCCGGCAGGTCGTGCCCCAGCGGGCGCGTCCACGCCACCACCGGTTGTCCGGCCTCCGCGTGCGCGGGGGTGCCCGGCGTGCTCAGCGCGGACCCGGCCAGACACCCCGTTCGGACAGGTGGAGAACGAGGGCGGCGATGTTCCAGGCGTCGTCCTCGCCGCGGTGGTGACGGCCTTCGAGCCGCTGCCCGGTGATCTCCAGGGCCTGCGCCATGCCAGGGCGTTTGCGCAGGCCGTACGCCTCGGTGAAGGCCGCTTTGGCGTTGGTGTGGTGCCGGCCGAAAGGGTAGGGCGTCCGGGTGTCCTGGCACTGCCGGGTGAACTGGTTGCGGTCGTAGTCGCCCCAACTGGCCCACGGGCGGGACCCGGCGTGGTGTTCGGCCGCCAGCAGCCGGCACGCCTCGGCGAAGCCGACCCCGCCGTCCACCTCGTGTTGTGTGAGGCCGGTCAACTCCGTGCAGAACTCGCTGACCGTGGACCGGGCGGGACGTACCAGGATCCGATGCCGGGCGCGGCGCTCGGCGGTGGCCAGATCGACCACCGTCAGCCCGATCTCGATGATCTCGCTGACCGCGCCCGGCGGTTGGCCGCCGGACCAGCAGGTGGCTTCGACGTCCACGACGTTCAGGAGCCGCTCGGCCCCGGTGCTGTCCATGGCGGGAAGCGTAGGGACGCGTGGCGGCCGGGGCACCTGGATTTTCCTGTTGCTGGGCGGATGCGGCGGTGCCGCCACCCCCGGGCGGGCGACGGACGCGGGGCGGCGTCGTGATCGGGCGGGCCCGGTCGCCGAGCACGAGAACCCGCCGGCTCGGCTGAGACCGGGCGAGTACCCGCTCGAAGCCCCTCCTGTCGTCCGGAGGACGGGTCAGCTGACCGGGTGGGAGGCCGCCCAGCCGTGTTCGAGCAACGCGAAGGCCTCGTCGGCGGCGCGGCGCGGCTGGGCGTGCCGCAGGATGAGGCCGCGGGCCTCAAGGGCGAAACGAGCCAGGGCGGCGCAGCTGACGTCGTCCTCGGGCGCGCCGACGGCCTCGGCGATGGCCCGCGCCAGGGCCGTCTCGTGGCGCGTCCACATGCGGTGGGCGTAGTCGCGCAGTGCGGGGGTCTCCTCCACCAGGCGCGTGAAATCGGCGAACCGCGGGTCCGCGGCGTGGACGGCGAGCTGGGTCTGATTCAGCAGGATGTGCTCGCGCAGCGCCTGCGGGATCGACCGGCCCGGGGTGCGGTCGCGCACGGCGGCGACGAGCGCCGCCTCCAGGTCGTCGTCCTGGTCGAAGACCAGGGCCTCCTTGCCGGAGAAGTGCTTGAACAGGGTGGTCACCGAGACATCGGCGGCATCGGCGACGTCCTTGACGCCGACCTGGTCGTAGCCGCGGTCCAGGAAGAGTTCGAGTGCGGCGTCTGCCAGGGACTGGCGGGTCTGGGCCTTCTTGCGCTCGCGGCGCCCGGTCGGTTCGGTCACTCGCCCACCGTACCCCAAGGTGCATCAACTGCAAAACTTTAGTCGTTGCACTTATTTGGTGAGTGTGCTTTCTTGGTGGAGGCCGGACCTCCGACGGCTCACCCACCCCCGAAGGACACCCCATGAACTCCGCTCGTGCGAACACTGCTCGTGCTCCCCGCATCGCGATCGTCGGCGCCGGCCTCGGCGGCCTCACCTGCGCCCGAGTCCTGCGGCAACACGGCTGCTCCGTCACCGTTTTCGAACGCGAGGCCGCCGCCGACGCCCGCCCGCAGGGCGGTAGCCTCGACCTGCACGCCGACACCGGTCAGGCCGCCCTGCGGGCCGCGGGGCTGCTCGACCGGTTCCACGCCCTCGCCCGCCCCGAGGGGGACGAGTGGCGCGTGCTCGACTTCGCCACCGCCACCCCTCTGGCCCATCAGGGGCCCTCCGCCGACGGCGGCCGACCGGAGATCGACCGGGGCCAACTGCGCGGTCTGCTCCTGGACTCGATCACCGAGGGCGCGGTGCGGTGGGACCGCGCCGTCAGCGGGGTCACCCCACTGGCGGACGGCACCTGCCGGCTGCTCTTCGGTGACGGCACCGCCGAGGACTTCGACCTGGTGGTCGGTGCCGACGGCGCCTGGTCGCGCGTCCGCCCGGCCCTGTCGGACGCCGTGCCCGGCTACACCGGTGTCAGCTTCGTCGAGACCGGATTCGACCACTGCGACACCCGCCATCCCGACCTCGCGCGGCTGGTCGGCAACGGATCGATGCTGGTGAAGGGCGCCGGCAGGTCTCTGGTCGCCCAGCGCAACAGCAACGGCCACATCCGCGCCTACATCGCGCTGCGCGCGCCGGAGGACTGGCACCTCGCCGCCGGTATCGACCTCGGCGACCAGCGGGCCGTGCGGACGCACCTGCTGAGGATGTTCGACGGCTGGGACGAGAGCCTGTGCTATCTCCTGCGCAACGGCGACAGCGGGTTCGTCAACCGGTCCCTGTTCGTCCTGCCCGCCCCGCACACCTGGGAGCACGTTCCCGGCGTCACGCTGCTCGGCGACGCCGCGCACCTGATGCCCCCGGTCGGGCTGGGCGCCAACCTCGCGATGCTCGACGGCTCCGACCTCGCCCACGCCCTGGTCACCGAATCCAGCGTCGACGACGCCGTCCGCGCCTACGAGAGCATCATGCTGCCGCGCTCGATCGAGGCCGCGACGGGCAGCGCGCAGGGACTCGACCACCTCGTCCCCGCGGCGACCTCCTGAGCCGGACCTCCCGGCGGGTGGCGCGTGGGCGCCACGGTCACGTCCGCCACCTGACCAGGCAGCAAGCCGGACAGGTCCCCTGAACGACGCCGCTTCGGGTCACGACCCCGCTCGCGGACCAGATCGTTCGAGACGGGACAGGATGGTCCGCCGGTGCTCACTCGATGCCGAGCTCGCCCATCCGGCCCCAGCCGTCGGCGCCCTCGATCGTGGTGCTGACGATCTGCGGGGCCCGCTGGACCAGCGGACGCATGGTCTCCATCGCGGCGCGGAAGTGGTCCGAGTTCACGTGCGCCTCGCCGGCGCCGTCCTGGAACGCCTCGACCAGCACGTAGGTGTCGGGCTCCTCCACGCTGCGCGACCACTCGAACCACAGGTTCCCGGGCTCGGCCCGGGTCGCGCGGGTGAACGGCTCGACGTGGGACGTCCAGGAGTCGGTGTGCTCGGGCCTGACCTGGAACTTGACGACGATGAAGATCATGCGGCGAGTCTAGGGTCTCTCTTCCGGGGGCCCGTCGCGCGACTCGTGTCTCCGAGGGAAGACCTCGGCCGGGCCCGTCCCGTCCCGTCCCGTCCCGTCCCGTCCCGCCCCGGGCCCGGCCCGGCGCCACCGACCGCTGCGCGCCGGCATCGAGCTCGCCGGCGCGCAGTGGTCGGTGCGAGGAGTGCGGGGTGCGGGTCAGCCGGTGGTGAGCGCGGTGTCGTCGATGACGAAGCTGGTCTGCAGCGAGGAGTCCTCCACGCCGCTGAACTTCACCGTCACCGAGCTGCCGGCGTAGGAGGAGAGGTCGAAGGACTTCTGCGCGTAGCCGGTGTTCGCGTTCACGTTGGAGTAGCTGGCCAGGCTGGTGCCGTTGGCGGTGACCGCCAGCTTGTCGTAGGCCGTGGTGCCGGTCTCGGCGGTGTCGACGTGCAGCCAGAAGCTGAGGGTGGCCTTGCAGCCGGCCGGGATGGTCACGCTCTGGCTCAGCGTGTCGGTGTGCGTGCTGCCGTAGCCGTCCAGCCACGCCTTCCAACTGCCCGCGTGGGCCGGCTCGGAGGAGGAGTTGTCGACGACGCCGGAGGAGGCGGTCCAGGGCGAGGCGGTGCCGGTCTCGAAGCCGGCGTTGCCGAGCAGTTGGGTGCCGGCGCCGGCACAGCCGCCGCCACCGCCGCCCACGGTCCAGGTGAACGACGCGGAGCCGGACTTGCCGGCGCTGTCGGTGACCGTGACGGTCACGTTCGAGGTGCCCGCGGTGGTCGGGGTGCCGGTGATCAGGCCGCTGCCGGAGTTGATCGACAGGCCGGCCGGCAGACCGGTGGCCGCGTAGCTGAGCGGTGCGGTGCCGCCGCTCGTCGCGACCTGCAGGCTCACCGCCGTGCCGACCGCCGTGCTCTGGTTGCCCGGGCTGGTGACGGTGACGCCGCCGGTGGGCAGCGAGCCGACGTTGACGGCGGCCCAGGCGGTGGCGACCTGGTTGTACTCGGCGCTGTTCGCGCCGTAGAGGTCGGTGGCCGCGGCGAGGGTGGCGGTGCGCGCGGCGGCGTAGTTGGTGGTGGAGGTCATGTGGGCGGTCAGCGCCTGGTACCAGATGTGCAGCGCCTTGTCCCGGCCGACCCCGGTGACCGAGATGCCGTTCTCGGTCGGGCTGTTGTAGCTGAAGCCGTTGATCGTCTTCGGCGTGCTGCCCTCGGCGAGCAGGTAGAAGAGGTGGTTGGCCACGCCCGAGGAGTAGTGCACGTCCAGGTTGCCGACGCTGGAGGACCAGAAGTCGGCCGAATTGCCGTCCTTGGAGGGCTTGTCCATGTAGCGCAGCGGGGTGCCGTCGCCGTTCAGGTTGATCAGCTCGCCGAGGTCGTAGTTCGGCGGGTTGACGGCGAGGTTGGCGTACCACTCGACGCCGGTGCCCATGATGTCGGAGGTGGCCTCGTTGAGGCCGCCGGACTCGCCCGAGTAGTCCAGGCCGGCGGTGGCGGCGGTGACGCCGTGGCTCATCTCGTGCCCGGAGACGTCGATCTCGGTCAGCGGGTGGGTGTTGCCCGACCCGTCGCCGTAGGTCATGCAGAAGCAGCTGTCGTCCCAGAAGGCGTTGGTGTAGTCGCTGTCGTAGTGCACCCTGCTGTACGCGCCCTGGCCGTCGTTGCGGATGCCGTTGCGGCCGAAGGTGTTCTTGTAGTAGTCCCAGGTGGCCGCCGCGCCGTACTGGGCGTCCACCGCGGCCGACTCGCGGTTGCTCGCCGAGCCGTTGCCCCAGGTGTCGGAGGACTTGGTGAACACGGTGCCGTTGCCGGAGGTGCCGTTGGCCATGTCGGTGGTGTACTGGCCGCCGCGGGTGGCGTCCTTCAGCTGGTAGCTGCTGCCGGACTGGGTGGTGGTCAGCGGGACCTGGCCGACGAAGACGCCGGTGCCGGTGCCGGTCTCCAACGTCTCGGTGCGGCTGAGGACCGCGCCGGTGGCGGCGTCGGTGACGACCTGCAGGCGGCTGGGGGTGCCGTCGGCCTGCTTGCCGCCGATCAGGGTCTGCCAGGCCAGCTTCGGCTGGTCGCCGACGGCCCAGACGACGAGTTGGGGCGCCGCGTCCACGCTCGCGCCCGCTTCGGTGGCCAGCGCGGCGGCCTGTGCCTTGGGCGCGGCGACGGCCGGCGTGGTGCCCAGCCCGGTCAGGTTCGCCGTGCTGGCGCGGTCGACCCCCAGGGTGGTGCCGGCCGCGCTCTGATGGACCACCAGATCGCCTCCCAGCACCGGGAGTCCGGCGTAGGTGCGGTTGTACCGCAGGTGGCGGGTGCCGTTGGCGTCGGCCACGGCGTCCTTGACGACCAGCTGCTCCTGGTCGCCGAGGCCTATCGACCTGGCCAGCGAGGCGGCCTGGCCGCTCGCGTCGGCCAGTAACCGGGCGCGTGCGGCGGTGGCCTGCGGGCTTGTCGCGCTCGGCCCGGCCGTGCCGGGGCCGGCGGTGTTCTGGCCCGCCGGCCCGGGGGTGGCCGCCTGGGCGGCGACGGGGACGCCTGCGGCGAGCAGGGCGGTGGTCGCGGCGAGCGCGGCCAGGGCGGTGCGGACACGGGTATGGCGTGGCAAGTCGCACTCCTTTACCGACCGGCGGCGCGGTGGCGCACCGGTGGTGCGAGGCCGGCCGCGGGTTCGCGGCGCAGCGCGCGGAACGTGGTGGGGGTGGCGCGCGGAACGCGGTGGATCGCCCGGTACGGCCAGACGCCGCCGCCCGGCCGGTGGCGCGGGCCGGTCCGCCCCGGGGGGTGGGGCCCCTGCCGGTGCGGTTGCAGGAATGGTGGCAGCCGCCGGGCATCGAGTGACAGATGCGCGTCAAGGGTTGGCCAATAAGAATTCTTTCAGGATTCGGGGGATTGACATCCCGTCACCTGCTCAGTGGCCTCGCTTGGTCACCGGTTTGCCAACCCGTTCCACGGACTTGGTCCCGTCGGCCCGCTGCCGTCGCCCCGATCCCCAGCTGCGGCGCGAAGGCTCGCACCGTCCCGCGCGGAGCGGTGCCGCCGCCGCGCGGCGTTCGGCGGGTGGCGCCTCGCGCCGGGTGGCCGGGCGGCGGGGGAGTGCTCCGGTGGGCGCGCGGATCCGGTCGGATGTGCGCATGCTTCCGGCCAAGCACCGCCGCGCTCCGCCGCCGCTCCGTTCCCTGAAGGTCGCGGACGGCGCGCACCCGCGCCCCGCGGAGGCGGGGCGCGGGTTGTCGGCCGCCGTCGGTGCGCGGGCCCGACGGTCCGTCAGCGGTAGTACCCCTCGACGACGGCCCGCACCTCCTGGAGCAGCGCGGGGCCCTCCTGCGGCACGGGCGGCCGGCCGCTGCCGGGCCTGATGTCCAGCAGCTGCTCGCCGGAGAGCGCGAACACCACCCGCCGCAGCCCCGCCTGCTGGATCACCGCCTCGCACATGCCGCACGGTTCGCAGCTGGTGTACATCGTGGTGCTCGCCGCGGTGGCCGCGTCCAACTCCCGCGCGGCCCACCGTGCGAGCTTCAGTTCCGGGTGCGCCGTGATGTCCCGGTCGGTGAGCGTCGTGTTGTGCTCCTCCGCCAGGACCGTCCCGTCGGGCGCCGCCAGCAGCGACCCGAACGGCGGGTCACCGCCCTGGCGGGCCTTGGCCGCCAGCGCGATGGCGCGCCGCAGGAGGGTGTGGTCGTCGGGGGTGATCATGATGGCTCCGTTCAGCCGCGGGGCGGGTGGAGGTGGGCGGCCACCGTGGCGAGTGCCTGCCAAGGCGCGTGCGGGTGGCATGTCAGGCGGGGATCGCCGTCGTAAGGGTCGAGGACGACCGTGTCGGCACCCAGCAGCCGTAGTTGGTCGAGGTCGTCCAGGATCTGCTCGATCGTGCCCTCCCCGGCGAGCCGGTCCGGGCCGCTGACCGGCGTCGCGGTGGGCTTGAGCGCGATCCGGGGGGCCAGGGCGGGCACGGGGAGGTGCTGCTCGTCCGCGATGGCCTTCAGTCGCACCACGCCTTCGCGCAACCGCGGCATGGTCCAGCGCAGCGGGTGCCAGGCGTCGCCGAACCGCACGGCCCGACGCAGCCCCGGGTCGCTGTTGCCGCCGACCCACACCGGGATCCTCCGGGTGCCGTAGTCGGCGGTGTCCGCCCAGGCCGCCCGCATGTCCCGCAGGTGCTCGTCGGTCAGTCGGCCACGCCGTTCGAACGGGATCCCGAGCGCGGCGAACTCCTGCCGCGCCCAGCCCACCCCCACACCGAGGACCAGCCGGCCGCCGCTGAGCTGGTCCAGGTTGGCCGCCATCCGCGCGGTGAGCAGCGGGTGCCGGTAGGGGATGATGAGGACCGTCGTGCCCAACTGGATCCGGGTGGTGAGGCCGGCCAGCCAGGACAGGGTGGTGAACGGTTCGTAGAAGGGCGCCGGGTACCGCGCGGCGAGGTCGGGCGTGATGGCGATGTGGTCCGACACCATCAGCAGGTCGAAACCCAGGCCTTCCACGGTCTGGGCCCAGCTCCGCAGGACTCCCGGGTCGGTGCCGGGGCCGAAATTGAGGACGTTGACTCCGATCTTCACACCGTCGAGCCTAGCCAGGCGACACGGGCCGCCAGAAGGGATTCCTGCCTGTTCAGGGGCGGTTCGCCGGTGGATCCGCCGGTAATCTTGGCTGATGACCGAGAATCTTGATGTGACGGACTGGGCGATCCTGGCCAAGCTTCAGCTGGACGGCCGGATCGCGTTCACCGAGCTGGCTCGGCAGGTGAACCTGAGCGCGTCGGCGACGACGGAGCGGGTGCGGCGGCTGGAGGCGGCCGGGGTGATCACCGGGTACCGGGCCGAGGTGGACCTGGAGCGCACCGGGCACGTGGTGCTGGCGGTGGTCCGCCTCAAGTACCCGGGGAACCGGCACGAACCGCTGCGCCGGCTGCTCGGGGAGCGGCCGGAGATCCTGGAGTGCCTGCGCACCACCGGCGACGACTGCTACGTCCTGAAGGTGGCGGCCACCTCGATGGGCCACCTGGAGGAGATCGTCGACGCGCTGGCCCAGTTCGGGAGCACGACCACCAACCTCGTCCTCAGCCGGACCCTGCCGTTCCGCGGCCCCGGCGAGCCCCGGGCGGCGAGCGTCCGATAGCCGCCCGGGGGCTCGCCCGGTCGGGCACCGGGTGCGGTCGGACAGCGGCGGCCCGGCAGCCCCGGGCCGTGTCTGACAATTCCCGCCGGGCCGCGAATTGTCAGACACGGCCTAGGCTGGGCCGGTGTTCTCCTCCCAAGGCCCCTCCCTGCGCGACCTCCTGGTCCAGGCGCTCTCCTCGGTCGAGCACGGCTACGACCTGCTCGCCCCCACCTTCGACCGGACGCCCTTCCGCACCCCCGACGGCATCCTCGACGCGACGGCCGAAGTGCTGCGCCCGCTCGGGCCGTTCGGCGACGGACTGGACGTCTGCTGCGGCACCGGTGCCGGCCTGCGGGTCCTGCAGCCCCTGTGCGGGGGACGCGCCACGGGCGTCGACTTCAGTGCCGGGATGCTCGCCCTGGCCCGCGAGGCCCACCCGGGCGCGGACCTGGTGCGGGCCGACGCGCGAGCGCTGCCCTTCGCCGGGGCCTTCGACCTGGCGGTCAGCTTCGGAGCCCTCGGCCACTTCCTGCCCGCCGAGCGGGCCGCGCTCTTCAGCGGGGTGCACCGCGCGCTGCGCCCCGGCGGCCTCCTCGCCTTCCCGGTCGCCGCGCCCCCGCGCGTCAGCTCGCCCTGGTACTGGGCGCTGACCGGGTTCGACGCCGCGATGCGGGTGCGGAACGCGGTGTGGCGCCCGCCCTTCGTCATGTACTACCGCAGTTGCCCGCTGCGGGCGGTGCGCGCGGACCTGGTGGCGGCCGGCTTCGCGGTCACGCTCGCACCGCTGGACGGGTTCGGGCGCCGCGAGGACGGCAGCCCGCGCTGCGCGCTGGTGCTCGCGCGCCGGGCGTAGCCGACAGCCGACCGGCCGTGGCTGATCCACTGTCAGGCGGGGCCCGCCCCTCGCCGCCGCCGAGGTTTGCCGCGACGGCGAGCGGACAGGCGTGCGCTGCAGGTCGAGACGTCGAGAAGGAGAGCAGGTCGAGTGATGAAATCCCTTCACAGTTCCGCCAACGGTTCCGCGAGCGCGAGCGCGATGGCGAGCGTCGGTGCCGCCGTCCACGAGGCGGCCGACGTGATCCGCGCACGCTCCCAGGAGCTGGAGCGAGGCGCGGAAGCGGAGCGGGCACGCGCGTGGCTGGCGGCCTGCACGCACGGTGCGCGGCGCTCGGTCACCAAGGGCGGCGCCGTCGCGCGAGCCCGGCTGCTGCCCGCGCTGCGCCGTGCGGGGAAGGAGCGGACGGGCACGGCGGGCGCCGCCGGTGCCGCGGGGCTGGCGGCGGGGATCCTCGCGGTGCTCCTGCTCCGCCGTCGCAAGGGCTGATCAGCCCGTCCGGCGATCCCGCTCGTCCGCCCAACCCAGTTGCCCGGTCATCCGGTCATCCGGTCGTCAGGTCGGCCCGTGCGGTCGGCACCCGTCCCACAGATTGCAGCGGCCATGAGTGTGCTGACCCGACTCGACAGCTACCAGCGGCGGCGCCCCTGGCTCGGCAAGGCCATCGCCGTCGGCTACAAGTTCGCCGATGACCGGAGCAGCTACCTCGCCGCTCTGATCGCCTACTACGGCTTCCTGTCCCTCTTCCCGATGCTGCTGCTCCTGGTCACCGCGCTGGGCTTCGCGCTGCACGGCGACCCCCACCTGCAGCAGCAGGTCCTGCACTCCGCGCTCCGGCAGTTCCCGGTCATCGGAGACCAGTTGGGCCAGAACATCCGCTCCTTCCACGGCAGCGGGGTCGCGCTGGCGGTGGGCATCGGGGGCAGCCTGTACGGCGCCCTCGGGGTGGCGTCGGCGATCCAGAACGCGTTCAACACCATCTGGGCCGTCCCGCAGCACCGCCGGCCGACCGCGCTCGCCGCCAGGCTGCGCGGCCTGCTGCTGCTGGCCATCCTCGCGACCGGCATCGTGCTCTCCAGCGGGCTGGCCGCGCTGACCGCCTCCGCGCACGCCTGGGGCACCTCGCTCGACCTGGGGGTGCGCGCGGCCGCCGTGCCGGTCTCGGTGGCGGTCGACGCGGGCCTGCTGCTGCTCACCTTCAAGGTGCTGACCGACCGCCACCTGCGGGTCCGGCTGCTCTGGCCCGAGGCACTGGGCGGGGCCCTGGTCTGGCAGGTACTGCTGGCGGTGAGCACCTACTACATAGGGCACCAACTGCGCGGCGCCACGGCCACCTACGGGCTCTTCGGCATCGTCCTGGGCCTGCTCGCCTGGATCTACCTGGGCGCCGTGACCCTGGTCGTCTGCGCGCAGAGCGCGGCGGTACGGAGCCGGCAGCTGTGGCCCCGCAGCGTCGCCGCCTCGTTCACCGACGACGCCGAGCTGACCAGCGCCGACCGCCGGGCCTACGCCTCCTACGCGGCCGCCGCGGCCTACAAGCCGTACGAGGAGATCAGCGTCGAGTTCCACCAGTCGCCCGCCCGCGCGGGCGACTCTGACGCCCGACCCGACCCCGACGTCCGGCCCGACCCCGGGGCCCGCCCGCTCCCGGAGGCCCGTCCGCTCCCGGAGGCCCGACCGCTCCCGGAGGCCCGACCGCTCCCGGAGGCCCGCCCCGGCGACCGCGCGGCCACGCCGGCCACGCCGACCGGACCGAGCGCGCCACCGCGCGGCTGACCGGCGGCCGGGCGGCGATCAGCGGTGCGTTCAGCGCCGCGCCGCGCGGTCGGCGGCGGTGGCCAGCAGCTCGGGCAGGGGAGCGGGGAAGGCGCGGATCAGCGGGAGCGCTGTCCGGGCCGGCAGCGGCTTCGGCGCAGGCCTGACCGATCAGTACCGTCGCCTCGTCCAGGGGCCGGTCGGACGGCAGGGCGGCCAGCACCTCGCACACCGCCGCCGCGCCTCCGGCGAGCCTGACGCTCCGCCAGGCGGCGGCCCAGGTGGTGGCCTGGACCGCCGGGCCCCAGCGGGCGGTGCGCCGGTCGAGCAGCGCCGCCGCGGCCAGCTCGGCGTCCTGGGACCGCGGCGCCCTGCGGTGGTGCTCGACCTGGTAGCCGCTGCCGGCGGCCACCACGGCGGGCCGGCGCCTGCGCAGCCGGCACTCGACCGGGTAGCCCAGACGGGAGTTGTCGGCGAGCGCGGCGTCGATCTCCGGGTCCGCCAGGTCCAGCAGCGCCTCCTGCGCCCAGGCGGCGTCGACCGTGCGCGCGAGGGCGGCGCGCACCCGGGGCGTTCCGTCGGCGATCGCGCCGCGGCTGACGGCGGCGGGGTGGGCGTGGCCGATGCGGAAGAAGCCGGGGTCGGCGTCGAGGAGTTCGGTGAGCGCGGCGGCCCGGTGAGCAAGGGGGAGCAGTGCCACCAGGCAGCCGAGATCGAACCGCCGGGCCATCACCTCGGCGGAGTTCGCCCCCTCGCTGCCGACCGCCACCGCCACCGCGCCTCCCTGCCACGTCCCTGCCACGTCCCTCCCACGTCCCCGCGCGGGACCCTAGCAGGCACCCGCCCGCTCGCCCGCCGCCCAGCCGCCGCGGCGGTGCCGCGCCGCCCCGCTTAGCACGGACCCGCCGCACCACGCCGCGGTTTCCCCGGCAGACCCCTCTCATGAGCGAACTCGCCCCGCCCGGCCGGTACGACAAGTCCGGGCGGGGCAAACCTGGTGCCAGCGCCACCTCCGACGGGCGGACGGCGGCTGCCGCCCGGTCGCCACGCGGTTGCCCGCCGCCCCGCTCGACGGCGTGCCCCACCGGCGTGCGGGATGCTTGAGATGTTCGATAGGAAGGTACCAAACCACCTTCGTGGCAAGGTTTTTGATGTTCCGTCAGACAGATCCGGAAACCGGCTATGCTGCGGCCTGCCGAACAGCCCCAGCGCCGCCGGAGCCGGCGCTCACCCGTCCGTTCCCCTACTTCTTTACTCCTTCGATCGTTTGAGGATGCTGATGCTTCGTGCTGGAACGCCCCTCGCGGGCCGGGGCTCCGCTCCCGTTCTCGGGTGGCTCCTGCCGGTGGTCGTGACGGCGGCCGCCGCCGTCCTCGCCTCGGCGGTGGCCTCCACCGGTGCCCGCGCCGGAGTCGCCTGGTGCGGGGTGGTGGCCACCGCGGCGGTGGCCGCCGAGGCGGCGCGCCGGGGGCGTGCGCTGGCGGCCCTGCGCGTGTGGTGCGACCAGCAGGAGAACGAGCTGCGCCGCCGGCTGGCCCGGCAGGAGGCCGCGACGGTCCGACTGGCGCGGATCGCGCTGCCCGAGGCGGTCGCCCGGCTGCAGCGCGGCCAGTCCACCGAGGACGTGCTCAGGGCGTACGAGCCCCACGACGCGCTGGTGGAACCGGAGTTCGAGGCGGCCCTGCTGGCCGTGCTGCGCACCGTCCTGGAGGCCGTCGACAACGAGGAGGGCATGCGCGAGTCCGCCCAGCGGGCCTTCGTCAACATCGCCCGCCGCGTGCAGGCGATCGTGCACCGCCAGGCCCAGGACCTGCGCGAGATGGAGGACCGGCACGGCAACGATCCGGCCGTCTTCGGCGACCTGTTGAGCCTGGACCACGGCAACGCGCTGATCGGCCGTCTCGCCGACAGCATCGCGGTCCTCGGCGGCGCCCGCCCGGGGCGGCAGTGGAGCAGGTCGGTGCCGCTGTACAGCGTGCTGCGCGGCGGCATGTCGCGGATCCTGGACTACCAGCGGGTCGAGCTGCACCCGGTCTCCGAGGTGGCCGTGGTCGGACCCGCCGTCGAGCCGCTCATCCACGCCCTCGCCGAACTCCTCGACAACGCCACCCGCTACTCGCCGCCGCACACCCTGGTGCACCTGACCGCCGTCGAGGTGCAGACCGGCATAGCGATCGAGATCGAGGACGGCGGCCTCAGCCTCAGCGAGGAGGGCCGCGCCCGCGCCGAGCGGATGCTCCGGGAGGCGCAGGCCGGCATCGACCTCAACGACCTCGGCGAGACACCCAGGCTCGGCCTCGCCGTGGTCGGCCGCCTCTCGCAGGCGTACGGGTTCCAGGTCTCGCTGCGACCCTCCGCCTACGGCGGCGTGCGCGCCGTGCTGATCGTGCCGCAGCAGTACATCACCACGGTGCCCGCCACCGGCCTGGCGCACGGCATCGGCGTCGCCTCCGGGCCCCGGTCGACGGACAGCGCGCGGCGGGGGCCGGCGACGGTGTCCGCCGTCCCCACGCGGGCGTCCTTCGGGTCCTTCGGCGGGTCGGCCACCGGGGCGTCCAGCGGTTCGTTCGGCGGTTCGTTCGGCGGTTCGTTCGGGGGGTCCTCCCTCGCGTCCGCCGCCGGCTCCGCCCCGACGGGCCTCTCGGGGCCGGGCCGGGACGAGGGCGGGATCCCGCTGGTGACCGAGCGGACCCCCAACGGCCTGCCGCAGCGCCGCCGCCATGCCGCGCCCCTGCGGACGGGCGCCCCCGCGGCCGCGAAGGCCGCCGAGCCGGCCCAGGCGCCGGCCCAGGCGCCGGTCCAGCCCGGTATCTGGCTGACCGCGTTCACCGACGGGGTGAACGGCCGCACGCCGTCCGCCGGCGCGGGCGGCGACACCACCGAAGAGTCGTCAGGGAAGGGCGAGCAGTGATTCAGCAGCGGACCAACATGGACTGGATGCTCAAGGAGCTGGCGGACGGCGTCCCGTACGCCCGCCATGTCATCGTCCTCTCCGCCGACGGCCTGCGGATGGCCCAGCACGGCACCGACGCCGACACCGCCGACCGCCTGGCCGCCGCCTGCGCCGGCCTGCAGAGCCTGGCCGGTGCGGTGGGACAGGAGTTCCCGCACGGCGACGGCCGGATGCGGCTGGTGGTGATCGAGATGAGCGGCGGCTTCTTCTACCTGATGGCGGCCGGCGCCCGGGCCTACCTCGCGGTGCTGGCCGACGAGGGGGTGGACGCCGGGCTGATGGGCCAGCGGATGCGCGACCTGGTCGCGCGGATCGGTGAACACCTCAGCACGCCTCCGCGCAGCGGCGAGCAGGTCGCGTGAGCGAGCGCCGGGGCCGCCCCGGGCTGTTGGCCGAGCAGGTGGCAGCCGAGCGACGGGCGGCCGAGCAAGGGGCAGCCGGGCGCGAGGCAGTTGGGGAAGCAGCGGCCAGGAAAGCAGCGGCCAGGGAAGCAGCGGACCGGGAAGCAGCGGTCGGGGAAGAGGCGGCCGGATGAGCGCAGCCGACCAGGAGGACCGGGTCGCGGGCGGCCCCGCGCGGCTCTACGTGATCACGCGCGGCCGCAGCGGCCTGGCCGGGCCGACCGCCTTCGACCTGGTCACCCTGATCGTCTCGCGCGCCGAGCCGACGCCGACCATGCAGCCCGAGCAGGCGGCGATCCTGCGCATCTGCGGTTCGCCGCTCTCGGTGGCGGAGGTCTCCGCCTACCTGCGGCTGCCGGCCAGCGTGGTCACCGTGCTGCTGGCGGACCTCCTCGCCGAGGGGCGGATCGAGGCCCGCGCCGCCGTCCCGGCGGCCGTCCTGCCCGAGCGCGCCCTCTTGGAGGCGGTGATCCATGGACTCCAGCGACTCTGAGACCGTGCTGGGACCCAGCCGCGCGGACCTGCTGCCGGATTCGGCCGCGATGGCGGTCAAGGTGGTGATCGTGGGCGGCTTCGGCGTCGGCAAGACGACCCTGGTCGGCTCGGTGAGCGAGATCCGCCCGCTGACCACCGAGGAGACGATGACCCAGGCCGGCGCGGGCGTCGACGACCTCGCCGGGGTCGAGCGCAAGACCTCCACCACGGTCGCGATGGACTTCGGCCGGATCAGCATCAGCGACGAACTGGTGCTGTACGTCTTCGGGACCCCGGGCCAGGAGCGGTTCTGGTTCCTGTGGAACGGCCTGTTCGAGGGAGCGCTCGGCGCGGTCGTGCTGGTCGACACCCGCCGGCTGGAGGTCAGCTTCGAGGTGATCGGGCGGCTGGAGGACCGCGGCGTGCCGTTCGTCGTCGCCGTCAACAGCTTCCCCGAGTCCCCCGCCTACCCGATCGAGGAGCTGCGGACCGCCCTGGACCTGCCCCCGCAGGTGCCGATCGTCGCCTGCGACGCCAGGGCCCGGGAGTCCGGCCGGGACGTCCTGATGGCCCTGATGCGCTACCTGTACGACCTCTCGGCCCCGCCCGCGCCGTGACCGCGCCCCGTCGACCGTTCCCGACGGCCGTTCCCGACGGCCTCCCCTCGATGACCGCATCGCGCCGACCCCGGAGACACCGTGACCACCCCGTTCGCTGACGACACCTCCCGCACCCCGCCGCCCGGTTGTCCGGCCCACGGCCTCGACACACAAGGCCTCGGAGGTGCCGGGCTCGACGCAACCGGCCTCGACGCAGCCGGCCTCGACCCGCACGGTCTCGACGCCGCCGGCCTGCGCCGCCTCTACGGACCGGAGGCCGAGGCCGACCCGGTGGGCCTGTACGAGAAGCTGCGCGCCGAGCACGGCGAGGTCGCGCCGGTCCTGCTGCACGGCGACCTGCCGGCCTGGCTGATCCTCGGCCACAGCGCGAACCTGACCGCCATGCGCACCCCCTCCCGGTTCTCCCGCGACTCGCGCCGCTGGTCGGCCTTCCAGCAGGGCAAGGTCGCCGCCGACTCCCCGCTCATGCCGGTGATCGCCTGGCAGCCGCTCTGCGTCTTCGCGGACGGGGAGGAGCACAAGCGTCTGCGCGGAGCGGTCACCGACAGCCTGAACCGCTTCGACCGGCGCGGGATCCGCCGCCACGTCACCCGCTTCGCCGACCAGCTGATCCAGGAGTTCGGCCCGACCGGCCGGGCCGACCTGGTGGCCCAGTTCGCCGAACGCCTGCCGATGCTCGTGATGACGCAGGTGGTCGGGATGCCCGAGGAGTACGGGCCCCAACTGGTCGACGCCGCCCGCGACCTGATGAAGGGCACCGAGACGGCGATCGCGAGCAACGACTACGTGGTGGCGACGCTGCGCCGGATGATGGACCGCAAGCGGGTGTCGCCCGGCGCCGACCTGGTCTCCTGGCTGATGCAGCACGGCGCCGGGCTCACCGACGACGAGGTGCTGGAACACCTGCGGGTGGTGCTGCTCGCCGCGAACGAGACGACCGTCAACCTGATCGCGGACACCCTGAAGCTCGTCCTGACCGACCCCCGGTTCCGCGCCCACCTGTCCGGCGGCCACATGACGCTGCCCGACGCGCTGGACCAGGTCCTCTGGGACTCCCCGCCGATGTCGCTGGTCGCGGGCCGCTGGGCCACCGGTGACACCGAGCTCGGCGGCCGGCGGATCAAGGCCGGCGACATGCTGCTGCTCGGGCTGGCGGCCGGCAACACCGACCCGGCCGTCCGCCCCGACCTGGCGAAGCCGCTGCACGGCAACCGCTCCCACCTCTCCTTCGGCGGCGGCCCCCACGAGTGCCCCGGCCAGGACATCGGCCGGGCCATCGCGGAGACCGGCATCGACATCCTGCTGACCCGCCTGCCCGACCTGCAACTCGCCGTTGAGGAGGAAGAGTTGGCCTGGGTGGCGCCCTGGCTCTCGCGGCACCTGGTCGAGCTTCCGGTGAGTTTCGCCGCGCGGACCGCGCAGGCGGAGGCGGAGGCGGACAGTGCGGCGCCCGCCGCTCCCGCCGTGCTCGCGGCTTCCGCCCCGCCCGGTCTGCCCGGTCTGCCCGTGCCGCCCATGCCGTCCGCGCCGCCCGCCGCCCAGGCGCCGCTCCTCGCGCCCGCCGCCGTGCCCCGGCAGCGCCGCGGCTGGTGGAGCACGCTGGCCGGGCTGTTCCGCCGCTGACGGCGGCGGCCCGCGCGGAGGCAGGTGCTCCGTGCGGGCCGCCGCCCTTCAGGTGGTCCGGGTCAGCGGACCAGCGCCGTCTCGGCGGCGGTGGCCCGGGGCTCGGCGGTGGCGGCCCGGGGCTCGGTGGTCGTGCCCAGCGCCATGCCCCTGGTCTCCTCGGCCCAGAGCACGCAGACCACCAGCCCCAGCGCGGTGACCCCGGCGGCGATCAGCATGGTCGGCCCGGTGCCCAGGCCGGTGAGCGAGAGTGGCAGCAGATACGTGCCGACCGCCGCGCCGATCCGGCTCACCGAGGTGGCAAGGCCCACGGCGGTCGCGCGGATCTCGGTGGGGAAGAGCTCGTTCGGATACGTCCAGTCCAGCACGTTCGGCCCGCCGCAGAGGAAGGCGTACGCGCAGAGCGCCAGGACCGCGATCACGGCCGGGGCGGTCGGCCAGACGCCGAGCAGGGTGAGCGGGATGATCATCAGGGCGAAGGACCAGATGATGGTCGGGCGGCGCCCCTTGGTGTCGATCAGCCGCAGCGCCGGGTAGCAGCCGATCAGGAAGACCAGGCTGATCACGCCGGTGCCGAGCGTGTCCACGAGGTTGCCGCCGCCCATGCCGAAGGAGTTCAGGATCTGCGGACCGAAGGTCAGCATCGCGAACAGCGGTCCCACCTGGCAGAAGAAGAACAGCCCGCAGAAGAGGGTCCGGCGCCGGTAGCGCGGGCCGAGCAACTGGCGCAGCGGGCTGGTCCGTACCTGGTCCGTGCGCCGCGGCAGCAGTTCCCGCCCGTCGACCCGCACGCCCAGGTGCTTCTCCACGAGGGCCACCGCCTCGCCGACCCGGCCGTTGGCGGCCAGCCAGCGGGGCGATTCGGGGGAGCCGCGCCGGATCACCAGGAAGACCGCGCAGAGCGCCGTGGAGCTGGCCAGCATCCAGCGCCAGCTGCCGGGCCCGGCGAGTTCGAGGAAGAGGTAGCCGACCACGTACGCCAGGACCGAGCCGGCGTACCAGGCGATGATCTGCTTGCCCAGCAGGCGCCCGCGGTGCTTGGTCGGCAGCCACTCGGCCAGCAGCGAGGTGGCGATCGGGTAGTCCGCGGCGACGGCCATCCCGAGCACGAAGCGCAGCAGCGCCAGGGCCCACACGCCGTCCACCCAGAACGACAGCACCGAGCAGACGGCCATCACGAGCAGGTCGGCGGTGTACATCACCTCGCGGCCGATCCGGTCGGTCAGCACGCCGAAGAGCGCGCCGCCGACGAACATGCCGACCAGTGCGGAGGCGCCGATCAGGCTCACCGCCGCGGTGCTCAGGCCGAGGTCGGGGCGCATGCCGATCAGGGCCACGCCGACGATGCTGAGGATGTAGCCGTCGAGCAGGGGGCCGCCGGAGCAGGCGAGCGCCAGCCTCCGGTGGAAGCCGGTATACGGCGCGTTGTCGATGGTGCGGGACATGGTCGGGTCCTCCGAGCGCCGCCGCGGGTGGGTGGCGGCGCGGGTTGTCGAGGTCGGACGGGTACGGCGGCGCACAGGCGCGCCGTCGCGGTCGCCGGGGATCGATCCGGGCGACCGTCCACTGTTTCCGCGTTCCGGGCGGTGCGAGCGGGGCCGAACGGCACGACCTTCCGGGACCAAGGTCCCGCCTGCCCCGGCCCTTCGCCTCGCTAACCCTCTGCCTCGCGAGCCCTCGCGAGCCCTCAGCCTCGCTCGCCCTGGCGACACTGCCCGCCCGCCCGCCGGCCCGCTGCCGCACGCTCCCGCACGGCCAGGCATGCGCGCGGCCGCCCGGGGCACCCGATGGCAGGAGCGGATTCGCGGCGCCCGGCCGTGCCCGACCGGGAGCGGGCGGCCCGCGAACCGTCAACGCCCGCGCGGGCTTGCCGTCCGCGGGCACCGAAGGGAGCTCCTCGTGAGAACGCTCAGCGTCCTGATCCGGGCGGCCGCGGCCATAGCCGGGTTCATCCTGGTGCTGTGGATCCTGCTGGACCTCGCCCACGCCAACACGGGCACCCCGGTCGTCCACTGGTTCCAGCAGGCCGCCGACTGGCTTTCGGGCTGGGCGCGCGGCATCTTCTCCACCGGCGAGCGGTCCGCTCAGATCCTCCTCGACTACGGCCTGCCGGCCGTCCTCTACCTCGCCATCGGCTACGCGGTGGGCCGCCGCAGTTGGGAGTGATCCGCCCGCCGAGTTCCTCGGTGCCGCCGCGCTTCAGGGTCCGGGCTGCCCGCACCCGTGTTCGCGCGCCGCCACGGCCACGCTGGCGGCGCGCGGGGGAGCCGCCCTGCGGCGGCCGGCACCGGGGTCTGGAGAATGACCCGGTGACCAGTCCAGAACAGCCGCGCAGCCGCACCGTCCCGACCCGCACTGCCCTGACCCGTACCGCCCTGACCCGTACCGCCCTGACCCGTACCGCCCTGACCCGTACCGCCCGCCCCGCCCGTGCCGGGGTCGGCGCGCTCGCGGGCGGCGGGCGGGCGCTGCGGGGGGCCGGACGGCGGGTGCTGCGGCCGACCCGGGCGGGCTGGCGGCGGCTGGCGCTGCGGACCAGGGCCGCGCTGATCGGCGCGGTGGTGGGGTTGCTCGGCTTCGGCACGGTCACCCTCTGGGTCCGCGACTCGCTGCACGAGGAACTGCTGCTGAAAGCCCAGGACCAGGCCTTCAGCGCGATGCAGAACATCAGCGAGAACCTCCCGGCGCCCCCCGCCCCGGTCTACCAGGGCGCCGATTACCTGATGATGTCGCAGGACGGCCGGATGCTGCACCGCGCCGGCGAGCTCGCCGCGCTCCCGCAGCGGTCCGACGACCAGTGGGCGGCGCTCTTCCCGCCGGCCGACCCGCGCGACATGGTGTCCAGCTGGGGCTTCCCGATGACCCCGGTCCGGCTGCCCACCTGGATGCAGGACGCCCCGATCGGCCTGAAGCCCGACACCCTCCGCACGTACCACTTCCTCACGTTCGCCAGCGTGCGCGACCTCACCAGTGCGGAGCTGGCCGGCTACTCCGGGCAGAGCGGCCTCCCCGCCCAGCGGGTCACCGGCTACGTGCTGGTCGACGAGAGCACGGTCGACCAGGCGACGACGCAGGTCACCGAGATGCTCTGCTGGTCCCTGCTCCCCGGCGGGGCGCTCCTGGCGGCCGCGACGACCTGGTTGACCGCCGGCCTGGCACTGCGTCCGGTGGAGTCGATCCGCCGCCGGATGGCGCGGATCGGCAACGGCGCCTTCGGCGAGCGGGTGCCGCTGCTGCCGTCGCGGGACGGCATCGCCCGCCTGGTGGTCACCACCAACGAGACGCTCGACAAGCTGGAGCACGCGCTGGCGGAGCAGCGCCGGCTGGTCGCGGACGCCTCGCACGAGCTGCGCAGTCCGCTGGCCGTGCTGCGCACCACCCTGGAGGTGCCGCTGCTGCGGCCCGGGCCGCAGGGCGCCGACTGGCCGGTGGTGGTGGCGGACGCGCTGGCCGGCACGGAGCGGCTGCAGCACCTGGCCGAGGACCTGCTGCTGCTGGCCAGGACGGACGAGGCGGCCGAGGCCTCGCAGCACAGCGTCGACCTGCACGACCTGGTCGAGGAGCAGCTGGCCGAGCGGGGGCACACCGACCCGGGTCTGCAATGGCGGGGCACAGTGGAGGCGGCGCGGGTGCCCGGCCGTGACCCGCTGGTCGGCCGGGTGCTGCGCAACCTGCTGGACAACGCCGCCCGGTACGCGACCAGCCAGGTCGACGTCTCCCTGCGGACCACCGACGGCTGGGCCGTGCTGACCGTGGCGGACGACGGCCCCGGCATACCCGTCGCGGACCGGCAGCGGGTCTTCGAGCGTTTCGTGCGGCTGGACAGCGCCCGCGCCCGGAGCACCGGCGGCGCGGGCCTGGGCCTGGCCCTGGCCCGCGGCATCGCGCGCTCCCTGGGCGGCACCGTGATCGCCGAGCCCCCGGACTCCGGACGCGGCGCCCAGCTCTCGGTCCGCCTGCCCCTGGCGCCGTGACCGGTCCCGGGGGCGTGCCGAGGCCGTCCCGTGAACCGCCTGCTCGGGCGCCGATGGCATGATCGGGGTGTGATCAGCGAACCGCCCGGGCCCGGGGCCGTGAAGTGTGTCCTGTTCGATGTCGACGGCACGTTGATCGATGCCGTCGACAATCAGCGCCAGGTCTGGCGGACGTGGGCGGAGCGGTACGGGCTGGACCCTGACCAGGTCTACCGGACGGCGCTGCGGACGAGACCGTTGGAGACTTTCGCGCAGGTCGCTCCGGACCAGGACCCGAGCGAGTGCCTGGCGGTGCTGCACGCGCTGGAGGACGAGGACGTCCGATCCGGTGTCTACGCGGCCTTCGACGGCGCTTCGGAACTGCTGGGCGCCCTGCCGCCGGGCTCCTGGGCGCTGGTGACCTCGAACTACGAGCACCGGGTACGCGGCCGCTTCGCCCGGACCGGCCTGCCGGTGCCGGAGGTCCTGGTGGACGCGGCGGCCGTCGCGGAGGGCAAGCCGTCACCCGTGCCCTATCTGCGGGCCGCCGCGCGGCTCGGCGTCGAACCGGCGCACTGCCTGGTCATCGAGGACGCCCCTTCCGGGGTGGAATCCGGTCTGCGCGCGGGGATGACGGTGTGGGGCGTCAACGCGCCCGTGGCGGTGGATGGCGTGCACCGCCACTTCGGGAGCCTGCGTGAGGCGGTCCGCGACATCCTCGCCGTCACGTCCGGTGCCGTCACGTCCGGTAGCCGCCCTCGCCGACTGGAGGGGCCGGCCGCGGTGGAGTGATCCCGCGCGGGACGCCGGACGGATCTCAGTGCCGGCCGGTCGGGTCGAGCAGCCGGCGGGCGGCGCTCAGGGCGGAGTCCTGGCGGGCGGCGAGTTCCGGCGCGGTGAAGACGGGAGTGCGCAGGTCGGGCGGGATGCCGGCGCCGTCGAAGGTGTGCCCGCGCGCGTCGAGGTACTCCTCGTTGGGCAGCGCGGTCAGCCAGTCCGCGGACAGCGTCCGCAGCAGCACGTCGGAGAAGACGCCCTGGGTGTTGTCGCCGATCCGGGTCACCTGGGGGCCGCGGCCCATCAGCGCCTGGGTGAACGTCTCACCGGCGCTGCCGGTGTAGCTGCTGGTGAGCAGCGCGACCGGCCCGGTCCAGCGGGGCGTGGCGGCGGGGTCCACGGTGATCGGCTCGGGGCGGGTGAAGCGGGTGGCGTCGTCGGGGTCGTTGCGGGCGCGCTTGCGGTAGGCGGTGTAGGCCTGGTCGGTCAGCCGGGAAGCGACGCGCAGCCCGAGCGCGTCGGAGCCGCCGGCATTGAGCCGCACGTCGATCACCAGGCCGCGCAGCGCGTCGGGTCCGGTGGTGTTCGCGGTGCTGAGCAGCGCGTCGAGCGCCTGGTCCAGGACGGCCGCCTGCTGCTGGTAGCCACCGCCGTCGACGTAGTCGTCGAAGGACCAGATCCGCAGGTAGCCGATCCGGCCGGGTAGTTCGCCAACGCCCACCTTGCCCTGGGCCCAGGTCTGCTCGGGGCCCACCAGTTGCGCGTCGACGGCCGCCTGCGCCTGGGCCCGCAACTGCGGGGTCTGCGACCGGGTGCCCGACCGCAGCCCTGAGTACACCGTGCCGCCCTGGTAGGCCAGCGCCGTGTGCGCGTCGTGCAGCGGGGCGAGCATGTCGGTCATGATCTGCCCCAGCTGGGCGTCGGTGGTACCCGGGCCGATCAGGGGCCGGTAGCGGTCCCGCAGGGCCTGCCAGTCGATGCCCTTGGCGGTGAAGAACGGGTAGTTCTCCGCGAAGCTCGCCCAGAAGTCGTCGAAGACGGTGAGCGGCGTGGTCGGTGGTGGCGCGGCGCAGAGCGCGGGCAGGGCGGCCAGCCGGTCCAGCCGGATGTGGCCGACCGAGCCGTCGCTCCGGGCGATGGCGTGCTGCCGGCCCTGGGGAGTGACCGTCAGCAGGGGCACCCCGCCGCTGCCGTAGCGGGTGGTGCCGTTCCGGCCCGGGGCCGCGAGCTGCGCGGCGCTGAGCTGGTCGGGCAGGCAGTCGGCGCGGGTGCGGTCGTAGACCGTCAGTTGGCCGTCCTCGATGGTGATGACCATGCCGTAGCCGTCGGTCTGCCAGGTGCCGTCCAGCCGGTTGGTCGCGGGTGCGGCCGGCGCGGCAGGTGCGGCGCTCACCGTCGCGGCCAGCACGCCCGCCACCGCCGCTGCCAGGGCCGCGGCGGCTCTGGCCGGGCGGGGGCGGGTGGTGGCGCGGGCACTGGTGCGGGCGTCGGCGTCGGCGCGGTCGTTGGAGCTGGAGTTGGAGCTGGCAAGGGAGTTGACGTTGACCGGCGTGCGGGTGCGGGGTCGGGCCGCCATGGGTGGCTCCAGATGCTCCGTCGATGCGTTGCGCCCAGGCTAGGGATCGCGGTGGTGCGCCCGCATCCTCCGCGGCGGCTGGTGCCGTAGTCCCGGAGGTCGAGAACTCGACTGTGGAAAAAGGTACTTGAGGAGTATCGACGGAGGGCGTGGATCACGTCTGACGGGTGGTCAGCCCGAGCGCGCGGCTCGGCGTGAGCGGACGACGTGGCGCAGGGCGGGTGCGGGGGCGCCGGTGAGCGCGGTGAGTTCGGCGAGCCGTTCGCGGTGTGCGCGGCGTTGCGGGCCGCTCAGCGCGGTGCGCAGGTCGCCGGCCGCCGCCAGCGAGACCAGCGCGGCCTGCCAGGGCGCCACCCGGGGGAGCGGGTCGGTGAGTGCCTGCTCGATCGCGGCGGTGAGTCGCTCGTGGGTCCGCGGGTCGCGCGGCTGGGGGCGCAGGGTCGGGAAGAGGCCGAGTACGCGGTGCTCGGTGAGGTCGAGCAGGCCCTGCTCGACGAGGCGCCCGCGCACCGTGCGGAGGGCGCCGGTGGGGTCCGCCGCGGTCCAGTGGCGCCAACTGCGCAGCCGGGGCGCGGCGGTGATCCGGTCGAGCGTGTCGGCGAGCAGCGGGTCGAGCCGGGCCGGGGCCGGGCGGCCGGGGCGCGGGTGGCCGCCCTGGTCCACCAGCAGGCCCTGCTGGAGCAGGTCGGTCAGGGCCGCTGCCCGCAGCATCACGCCCAGGTCGGAGCGGCGGGTGAGGCGGTGGCTCCCGGGCCGGTGGGCCAGCAGGTAGAGCCGGCCCGCCAGGGTGTCGGGCAGGTCCATGGATGTGCTCCTCTCGCTCGGTGGGCGGCCGGCCGGTACTCGGTGGGGGCGGATCCCGTCCCCTGTCCCGGCTGCGCTATCCCCGCTGCTCGTCCGGTTGGCCCTGCGGCCCGTCCGGCCCGTCCTGCGGCTCGTCCGGTTCATTCGGCCCGTCCTGCGGCTCGTCCGACCTGCGCGGGCGTCCGCGGCGGGCGATGCCGGCGGCGTCCTTGGGCATGCGGCCGGCATCGCCCAGGGCCCGCCGGAGCACGAACTCGATCTGCGCGTTGGTGCTGCGCAGTTCGTCGCCCGCCCAGCGGGCCAGCGCGTCGTGCACCGCGGGGTCGAGCCGCAGCAGGATCTTCTTCCGTTCGGTCGCCACCTGGCGCTCTTACTGGTAGAGGGAGCCGGTGTTGACCACCGGCTGCGTGCCGCGGTCGCCGCAGAGCACCACCAGCAGATTGCTCACCATGGCGGCCTTGCGCTCCTCGTCGAGTTCCACGATGTCGTTCTCGGCGAGTCGGGCGAGGGCGAGTTCGACCATGCCGACCGCTCCTTCGACGATCCGCCGGCGGGCGGCGACCACGGCGCCGGCCTGCTGGCGCTGCAGCATGACCTGGGCGATCTCCGGGGCGTAGGCGAGGCGGGTGATCCGGGACTCGACCACCCGGACCCCGGCCGAGGCGACCCGGGCGGAGATCTCCGCGGAGAGCGTGCGGGTGATCTCCTCGGCGCTGTCCCGCAGCGAGACCTGGCCGGCCTCGCGGGCGTCGTACGGGTAGCTGTTGGCGATGTGCCGCACCGCGGTCTCCGCCTGGATGGCGACGAACTGGCGGAAGTCGTCCACCTCGAAGAGGGCCTTCGCGGTGTCCTCGACCTGCCAGACGACCACCGCCGCCATCTCGATCGGGTTGCCGTCGGCGTCGTTGACCTTGACCGTCTCGGTCTCCTTGTTGCGGATCCTGGTCGACACCGTCCGGCGGGTGGTGAACGGGTTGACCCAGGTCAGCCCGGGGGAGCGCAGGGTGCCGCGGTAGCGGCCGAGCAACTGGACCACCCGGGCCTGACCGGGCGCGACCGCCGTGAGCCCGCGGGTGCAGATCACGCCGGCGACGACGACCAGCGCGCCGGCGCTGAGCAGCGCGGGTTTGGCGGCGCCGTGCCCGAGGGCCGCGCCGACGACGAACAGCGCGATGCCGCCCAGCAGGAACAGCACGCACAGGCCCAGCATCAGCAGCCCGGGAGCGCCGCCGATGGTGCGCTCCTGCGTGCTGGGCGCGGGCATGGCCGGGAGGTCGGGAACCGCCGGCGGCTGGATCTCGCTCATGGTGCGCCTTCTTCCGTCCGGGGTGAGGGAGCGGCTCGTCGGCCGGGTTCTCCTGTCCCACCTGATGGCATGAATCTAGCATAGTGATATCACTTTATTGCGCGATTGAAACCGGGCGGCCGGCCGATCGGCGGCGCCGGCCTCGGTCCTGAGAGCCGGGGTGCGCGGGTACCCGGGTGGCCCCGGTGCCCGACCGGGCAGGATGTCCACCATGAGCGCTCCCTTCGACCGCCTCGATCCCCCTGCGGCCCGCCCGGTTCCGCCGGGTGAATTCCCCTTCTGGGACGAGGCGTTGGCCATGGTCAACCGCGACCTGGCGGCCACGCTGCCGGAGCGGGAGCCGCTGCGGCTGCTCGCTCACCGTTCCTGGGGCGAGGGCGAGGGCGAGGGCGAGGGCGAGGGTGAGGGTGAGGGTGACGGCGGGCGTGAGGACGTCACTGTCGCCCTGGCCGACGGTGAGTGGCACGGGAACCCCTTGCGCCCGGAGTCGGCGCAGAGCCTCGCCCTGGCGCTCGCGGCGGTCGTCGATGCCGCGCAGGAGACCGTCACCGAGCGGCTCTGGCAGGCGTGGCCGCCCTGCGTCGAGCACGATCTCGGCATGCATCCGCGCGCGGAGCAGGGCCGGCTGTTCTGGTGGTGCGCTGGTGGACGGACCCGGTCCGGGGCGGGACACCTGAGCGCGGCGGTCGGCGAACTCGACGGGCTCGCCCGCTCGCGGCGCCCCGGGGGCAAGCGGCGCAGGCGGGGCTGAAGGCGCAGCGGTCCGGCCGGGCTCCGCCGGGCGGCGGCCGCTCCGCCGCGCGGCCGTACCGCAACTCGACGCTGCGTCAAAAGTCGGCAATGAAGCACTCGTTCGCCATCGGAACCTCACACGTTTGGTTGCTCGGAAAAGTGGTGGGCGTGTGGTGCTATTGGGACGTATGCGAGCTACTTGCGGCGCGTCACTGCCGTTGACGCGGGGCGTTGCACGGTCCCGCCGGAGTGATCGCGAAGGCTCGGCGCGCGTGGCTGGCCGGTGGTGCCCGCCCCGCGCACCATCGGTTGCCCGGTGCTCCCCGTTCCGGGGCGCTCTGGCCTGTCCACGACCAGGAAGGTCCTCTCCCATGGCAGTTGACGTCCCCATCCCGCTCACCCAGCCGACCGGACGGCGCAGACGCGCCCGCCTCCACGGCGGAGTCGTCCTGATCCCCGGGGTGGCGCTCCTGACGGCGACGGCGGCCTTGCTGCCGGGGGCGGCGTACGCCGCGGACGCGCCGGTCGCGCTGGGGACCGACAGCAGTTACGCGGTCCTGGGTGGGTCGACGGTCACCAACACCGGCCCCAGCGACATCACCGGCGACCTGGGCCTGAGCCCCGGCTCCTCGGTCACCGGCTTTCCGCCCGGTGTGGTCCACGGGGCACGCCACGTGGCCGACGCCGCGGCCCTGCAGGCGCAGTCGGACCTGGTGATCGCCTACAACGACGCGGCCGGGCGGGCCCCGACGGCCAGCGTCGCGGGGGACCTCGTCGGGCGGACCCTGACGCCGGGGGTCTACAAGTCCACCGGCCCGCTGGGACTGACCGGGACCGTGACGCTGGACGCGCAGGGGGACCCCAACGCGGTGTTCATCTTCCAGGTCGCCTCGACGCTGATCACCGGTTCGGCCAGCGACGTGGCCCTCATCGGCGGTGCGCAGGCGTGCAACGTCTTCTGGCAGGTGGGTAGTTCGGCCACCCTGGGGACGCACTCCTCGTTCAAGGGCAACATTCTGGCGCTGACGTCCATCGCGGCGCAGACCGGCACGGTGATCGAAGGCCGGACCCTGGCGCGCAACGGAGCCGTCACGCTGGACACCAACACCATCACCAGGGCCCGGTGCGCCACCGGACCCACCCCCACGCCGACCGCCGGCCCCACGCCGACCCCGACTCCGACGCCGACCGCGACCCCGCCCGGTGGCGGTGGCGGCAGGCCCGGTGGCGGGGGACCGGGTAGCGGTGGTGGCCCCGGCGGTGGCGGCAGGCCCGGCGGTGGCGGGCCGGGGAGCGGCGGTGGACCTGGCGGCGGTGGCCCGGGTGGCGGTGGTGGCCCCGGTGGTGGCGGGCCCGGCCGTCCCGGCGGTGTAGGACCGGTGGGTCCGATCGGCGCCGGTGCCGGAGGCAGCTCGCACGGACCGGACCAGCAGGAGATCATCGCCGGCTCGGCCCTGCTGGCGGCCGCCGCGGCTGCGTTCGGCATCCGCGCCCTGCGCCGCCGAGCCAGCCGCGATGCGGAGTCCTGACGCACGGCCCCCGCGTCGCCGTGGCCGTGGCGCCCACCGGATGGTGTCGGGCGCCACGGCCGCGGCGGTGGCGAGTGGCCTCTGGCTGCTTCACGAGGGCATCCGGGTCACCGGGCCGCCCCAGCCGCTGCCGCCGACCGCCGCCGGTCAGCCCCAGGGCGGTGGCGACGGGGCCCGGGCCACCGCGGCGGCCCGATCGCCGCAACCGGACGCGGCACCGATGCCGCCCTCGGACCCCGTCCGGATCAGGATCCCCTCGATCCGGGTCGACGCCCCGGTCACCGGACTCGGCCTGGACCCGGACCGCCACCTCAGCACACCACCGGTGGCCGTCAAGAACCTGGTCGGCTGGTACCGGGACGGCGCCAGCCCCGGTGCGGTCGGCAACGCGATCGCGATCGGACACGTCGACACGATGACCGGCCCGGCGGTCTTCTACCTCCTGGGGCTGCTGCATCCGGGAGACCTGGTCGAGGTGACCCGGCGAGACCACCGGATCGCGGTCTTCACCATCGACGCCGTGCGGGTCTACCCGAAGAGCGCGTTCCCCGACACCGCCGTCTACGGCCCCACCCGACGCTCGGAGTTGCACCTCATCACCTGCGGCGGCAGCTACGACAAGCGCTCCGGCTACCAGTCCAACACCGTGGTCTCCGCCCACCTCACGGCCGGCCGGTAGGCCGGGTGGCCGGGTGGCCGGGTGGACGGGTGGACGGGCGACGGGCGGACGGGTGCGGAGAACCGCCCGGCCAGGTCTGCCCGGCCCGCCCGTCGTCTTGGTGGGCAGGTGCGCCGCTTCCGCGCGCTTCGGTCACTTGGTCAGGGTCGTGCGGCGCAGCACGCGCAGCAGGTAGCTGTCGCGGTCCAGGGGGTTGTGGCCGGTGCGTTGGCGTTCGGGTGCCGCGGCGCGGACCGGTTGGTAGCTGTCGAAGACGCACTCCAGGGTGCCTTCACCGCTGGTGAGGGTGGGCAGGCGCTGCCGCAGCGCGGGTACGGCGGCTGCGGTGATGGTGCCCTCCAGCACGGCCGAGGCGCCCTGGTGGGTGGAGTCGCCGGTTGCGGCGCCGAGGCGGGAGAGCTCGGGGAGCACGGTGGGGACCAGGTCGGCGGGCAGGTCCAGGCGGAACCGCTGCAGTGGCTCGTGGACGCGTGTCCCCGCCCGCCGTAGCGCGTCCATCAGTACCAGCGGCGTCAGTTGGCGGAAGTCCCGGGCGGTGCTGGACATGCTCTTGTCGAAGACGGCGTGGGAGTGGCTCTGCCGCGGGGCGTATCCGCTGTGCGTCATGGTGATGGTGCAGTCGAGCACCTGCCATCCGTACAGCCCCTGTTCCAGCGTCTCGTGGACCGTCTCCTCGACGGCCTTGAAGAACGCGGCCGGCATCGCCCCGGGCTCCACCCCCAGCAGGAACCGCGAGCCGCTGCCCGGCGGTGCCGGCTCGACGCGCAGTCCGATGGTCGCGAGGAACGGGTTGGGCTCCTGGCGCATGGTCTCCACAGCCGCTCCGGTGCCCGCCGGTCGCTCGACGTAGAGCGTCGTCGACTCGTGGAAGGCCACCGTGAGGCCGTAGTCCTGGGCGAGCGTGGCGGCGATGACCTCCTTCTGCACCTCGCCGTAGAGCGACAGGCGGAGTTCGTTGTTCTCGCGGTCCTGGCGCAGGTCGATCAGCGGGTCCTGCTCCGCGAGCTGGGTCAGCGCCGTGTGCAGCGCGGCGCCGTCCGAGGGCCGGTCGGGCCGGACCACGCTCTCCAGGGTGGGCGGAGCGAAGTGCGCTCGCGTCCTGCGGGGGTTCGGCGCCCCGAGCGTGTCGCCGACCCGGACCGCGCCCAGCCCCCACACCTTGCCGATGCGGCCGGCGGTCAGGGCCGTGTCCCGCAGCGCGGTGCCCTGCTCGAAGACGCCGGTCGCGGTGACCTTGCCCTCGTCCCGACGCCCGCCGGCCTGCGGTGAGCCGAACCGTACCCGCTGGCGGGCCCGCAGCGTCCCCGCGAAGAGGCGGACGTAGGCGATCTTCTCCCCGGCGGGCCCGCGCTCGACCTTGAAGACCGTGCCGCTCACCGCCTCGCCCGCTTCGTGGTCCGGGCCGGCGCCGCCGTCGACGTCTGTGCCCGTGGTCGATCCCGTGGTCGATCCCGTGGTCAGGAAGGCGCGCAGCCCCGCGGCCAAGGGGCCGAGTCCCGCGCCGGTGACCGCGGAGCCGAAGTAGACGGGATGCACCCGCGCCTGCCTCGTCTGCTCGGCCAGGGCCCCACGCAGGCGGGTCGGCGTCAGTGCCGCCTCGTCGGCGACGAAGGAGGCGAGCAGTGAGTCGTCCTGACGGGTCAGCAGCTCCGCGAGCCGGGCGGTGAATCCCGCGTCGCACTCGGCGAACGGCTCGAACCCGGCCTGCGCGCCACCCGCGCCGCGCACCCGGCCCATCGCCACCATCGGGGCCGACAGCCTGGTGCCGAGCTCGTGCAGGAGTGACGCTTCGCGTGCGCCGCGGCGGTCGATCTTGTTGACGAACACCAGGGTGGGGATGCCGAGTCGTCGCAGTGTGCGCATCAGGACGCGGGTCTGCGCCTGCACGCCTTCCACGGCCGAGACGACCAGCACGGCTCCGTCGAGCACCCCGAGCACCCGCTCGACCTCGGCGATGAAGTCCGGGTGGCCGGGCGTGTCGATCAGGTTGACGAGGAGGTCGTCGAGGGTGAAGGAGACCACGGCCGACTTGATGGTGATGCCGCGTTGGCGCTCCAGGGCCATGGAGTCGCTCTGCGTGCTCCCGTCGTCGACGCTGCCGAGCGTGTCGATGACACCGGCGGTGTGCAGGAGCCGTTCGGTCAGGCTGGTCTTACCGGCGTCGATGTGCGCCAGGATGCCGAGGTTGAGAATACGCACGAGCAGTCATGTCCTTCGAAGAGGGAGAAGAGGTCTTCCGGGGGGACATGAAGGCAGGACGCATGATCAGTTGCTCCTCGGTGGGGACTACTTGCGGGCAGTTGATCAGTTCTCCTCGGCGCGGGGCAACCGAATATGCGTCACGCGCGGCGGTGCTCCCCGCCGGCGTCGGTCCCTGGTGGCGTCGGCAGCGGCAGGGTAGAGTGTGGCTTCATTATGAAGCACGTACATAAATCTGGTCTGCCCCGTGACCCTGACGGCTTCCGCTACGACCCTGGTGTCCGGGAGCCCATGCGGGCGTTCGCGGCGGGCGGCGACACCCGCGCGCTGGAGGCGGCCGCAGCCGTCCGGTCCGCCTCGCAGGCGGTCGACCGGCTGCGCTCGCACGGTGCGGGAGGGCGTGGGCTCAGCGCGGGGGCGCTCGACGTCCTCGCGCGGCTGAGTACGGCCGCGGACGAGGGGATCAGCATCGGCGAACTGGCGCTCGCGGCGGGGGTGAGCTCCCGCAACGTGACCGGCCTGGTCGACACGCTCGAACACGACGGACTGGCGCAACGGGTCCAGGACCAGCGTGACCGCCGGTCGGTGCGGGCCAGGATCACACCGGCCGGCCGCGACTGGCTGGATGCCTTCCGGCAGCCGACGCAGCGCGCCATGTCCGCCGTCTTCCAGGGCTTCACCGAGGACGAACTCAGCAGGTTCCGCGACCTGTGCCTGCGCCTGGTCGAGAACCAGCAACGCATCGAGCGGCACCCGACAGCGGGCCGGGGCGACCAGCCGCCGGCCACCTCGACGGCCTGGACGGGCTCCTGAGCATCGTCACCGGCGTCGAGCTGATCAGCGAGGCGTACGGTGCGACCGAGGCCACCCTGGTCTACGACCTCCACACCGCCCCGGCGGTGGGCATCACCCAGCACACGGCCGAGCACTTCCGGCTCCACGAGGGCCGGATCACCTCGATCGCGCTCATCTTCGACTCCGCTCCCTGGCAGGCCATCATGTCCGCGGCCGGGCCGACCCACGACGGGGCCGCCCCAGCGGCGTGACCGGCCGTGCCGGGCCGTGGGCCGGGAGGCCCCGTAGCGGGGCTCCCGGCCTGGGCCGCGGGTGCCTTCACTGCCTGGCGGCGACCGGGGTGACCGCTACGCGTCGGAGCAGAGGAAGCCCGCCTGTCCGCCGGCGGTGGCGCCGGAGCTGTCCTGGACGGTGACCTTGATGCTGGAGCGCAGGCCCACGACGCACTGGCCCCAGGGGTCGTCGGTGTTGGTCGAGCCGAAGAGGCTGCTGTTGGCGATGCTCGTCCAGGTGTAGGTGTAGGAGCCGGTCCCTCCGTCGACCGCCGCGTCGCAGTCGAACTGGTCGACGTTCACCCGTCCCGGCATCACGCCGTCGTCCGTGCAGTCGATGCCGCCGACGGTGAGCGCGGTGTTGGCGCGGGCGGGGGCGGCGGGGGCGGCGGGGGCGGCGGGGGCGGCGGGGGCGGCGGGGGTGGCGGGGGCGGCCTGGGCGGGAGTAGTGGTGGCGAAGGTGGCCAGGCCGAGTAGCAACGGGGCCGCGAGCAGTGCCAGGCGGCGGGCCGACGGGCGTGGTGCGGAGCTGTTCATCGGATCTCCTGGGGGACGGACGGGCGTTGGGTGGTACGGGATTTGACTGTGCATCGACGAGGCGCTCCGCTCAATCCGTCCTCCGTGAACTTGCGTGAAGCTACGACCGTTTGAGTAGGCGAGGCCCGCCGCCGTGCCGGCCGCCCGCACCGGCCAGGAGCGCGCCGAACCGGGGGCCGGCACTGCGGGGGCGGGCGCACGGGCGCGTCGGGCGCGCGGGCGCACGGGCGCACAGGCGCTCGTTCGGCGTTGGCCCCCGGGGCGGGATCGCGGTCCTGCCCCGGGGGCCAACGCGGTGCGCGGACCGCCCCGGCGGGACCTCCGGTGGGCGCGTCTGCCAGGCTCCGTCCCGTGGCGATCCTCGATGTCCTGACCGAAGTGGCAAGAACAGGCCGGCTGGGCCCGGTGTTCATCGGAGCGGACCTGAGCGAGGTGACCGCGGTCGCCGGTGAGCCGTGGGATGCCGGATCGATGAGCCGGCGCAGGCAATGGCCGCGCCTCTTCGGCTACGGCGACCTTGAGTTGAGCGTCTGCCGCTGCCGCAGGGTCAACCTGGTCTGCATCCAGACCTGGCGTGATGTCGTCGAACTCCCCCCGTCGCTCGCCGGCGGGAGCGGCACCTTCCCCGCGGCCATCGGCTTCGCGGACGTGGTGTCCGCCCTGGAGCAGGCCGGCTGTCCCTGGCAGCCCCACCCATCGCTGACCTTCGGCGATCAGTGCTCACTCGTGGCGACGCCCTCCGCCACGACGTTCACCTTCGAGATCCTCCAGGGCAGCGGCCCCGTGCTGAACGTCGTGGGCCTGCCGGGCGACGGGCACGACTGCCCGACCGGGAGGTGAGAGCGGTCGGGCGGCGCCCGATCACTGATTCGTTCCGGGTTTTCCGTTATCCGTCGATGTCCTGGGGGTCTCCTGCCATGGAAGGCCGTTGAGCCCTTGACAGGAGGAGTGCTGATGACGCGGTACGTCGCCGACGCCGAGCTGGTTGCGCAGCCCTGGGAGAGTGAAGGGCCGACAGCTGGGTACGGGCCGGGTCCGGTGCCCCGCAGGCCTGGTGGTGGGGCCCATCGCCGGGCGGCCGGCAGCGGCCGGCACCGGGGGAGGCGAGGGGTGCCCGGTGCCAAGCCGCTGCTGGCCGCGGTCGCGTTGGCGGCGACGGCGACCACCGTGGTGGTGGGGGGCAGGGTCCTGTCGCCGGGCCCGCAGGACGGGACGCCGCTCTCGGCTCCGGAACCGCAGTCGGGGGCGGGCGCCCCGGCCACCACCGCGTCCGGTTCCCCGAGCGCGACCGCCGGCACCACGGCGGCGGCGACCGCGCCGACCACGGGGCCGGCTCGGCTGCCCGGCGCGGGCGCGAGCACGGTGGCGGTGAGCTCTCCGGTCGCCGTGCCGTCGTCGAAGGGGGCCGCACCGCTCAGCCCGCCGCCCGCCGCTGCCTCCCCGGCGCCGGCCGGCGCCGGCAGCACCCCGCTGCCCGCCGCGAGCTCCACCGCCCCTGCCGGCACCGCCCCCGCGCCCGCCCCGGCCCCTACCCCGAGCTCGACCACCGGCGCCGTGCCCGTCCCCGCGCCGAGTTCCACTCCCGCCGCCGGTGCGGACCCCGCGCTGGACGCGGCGGCTGCCCAGGTGCTGGCCGTCCTCAACCAGGCCCGCGCCGCCCAGGGCCTGGCACCGCTGCAGATGCTCGCAGGCCTGCAGACCAGTGCGGACGCCCACAACCACACCATGGCGGGTGGCTGCGGTCTGGAGCACCAGTGCCCGGGTGAGCCCGCCTTCGGCGCGCGCGAGAACGCCGCGGGCGTGCAGTGGACGGCGGCGGGGGAGAACATCGGCGAGGGCGGTCCGGTCGCCGACACCACGGCCGCGATAGCCGGCATGGCCGTCGGGCTGACCAACAGCATGCTGGCCGAGCAGGCGCCGAACGACGGCCATCGCCGCAACATCCTCGACCCGTCGTTCCACCACGTCGGTGTCGAGCTGTGGCGCGACTCCTCGGGAACGGTGTGGATGACCCAGGACTTCGCCGACTGACGCCTGCGGGCGACCGGGGCCGAGGCGAACCCGTCCGGCTCCGGCGTCGTCGCACCCCCGGAGCGGTGTCAGTGTGATGAGGTCTACTCCGTCGCATGGACACTGCTACCCGTCTCACGGTGGTCGCAGGCCTGCCGACCCGGCCGCCTCCGTGCGGACCTCACGGGTCGGGACGCTGGGCAGCCCTGTTTCCGACCGGTCGCGGACGCGGCGACGGGTCGTCCTGGCCCGGCGAGCCTTACCACCGTTGTCGACAACTCAGGAGGAACACGTGGCTCAGCTGTTGAGGGTCCAGAACTTCAACGTCTCGAGTGATGGGATCGGTGCCGGGGAGGATCAGAGCCTTGAGCGGCCGTTCGGCCATGTCGATCCCGGGAGGCTGTTCTCCTGGGCCGGCGCGACGGCGAGCTGGCCCATGCGCACGGACCCCGGGGGGAGCCGGGGCCTGGACGACTACCTCACGCGGGACTACGCGCGCAACATCGGCGCCGAGATCATGGGCCGCAACAAGTTCGGTCCCCAGCGCGGGCCCTGGCAGGACCATGAGTGGCAGGGCTGGTGGGGCGACGAGCCCCCGTTCCACACGCCGGTGTTCGTCCTGACCCACCACAAGCGCCCTTCCTTCACGCTGTCCGACACCACGTTCCACTTCGTCGACGGGGACCCCGCCACGGTCCTGGAGCAGGCCCGGGAGGCGGCGCGGGGCAAGGACGTCCGGCTCGGCGGCGGGGCCGGCACCATCCGGCAGTTCCTCGACGCCGACCTCGTCGACACCATGCACGTGGCGGTCTCGCCGGTGAAGCTCGGGTCCGGAGTGCGACTCTGGGAGTCCCCCGACGAGCTGCTCGACCGGTTCCACCTGGAGGTCGTTCCCAGCCCGAGCGGGGTGACGCACCACCTGTTCTGGCGGAAGTGACCGCTCCGCAGGGCCGGCCCCGGGCTGTTCCGCCTCCCGGGGCCGGCGCTGGGGCCGAGCAGGCCTTCTGGAGACCGAAATCCGATCATTTCCGGCGCGTGCCTTGCCTGTTGTGGAGTTCGTGGTCCTACTGACAAGGTGGAGCCGGTGGCTCCGGGCGTGGTGGAAGCGAGACAGCCAAGGCCGGTCTCGTGGTCTCCCGGGCAACTGATGACTTCCTGGTGCTCCATCGTGCCTGATCGCACTCCGAGCCGTAGCTGGTCCGCGAGCGGCAGCGGCGGCTTCCCGATGGCGATGAGACGCTTCTCCCGCTGCCCGCCCGAGGTCTGACGCACCATGAGATCCCGGCGGCCGGGCTCAGTGCGAGCGCCGCCGAAGCTGTGACGACGAGCACGGCGAGCACGGCGAGCACGGCGAGCACGGCGAGCACGGCGAGCACGGTGGGAACGGTCCGCGAGGCTCTGCGCAGCTGGATGGACGAACCTTGCCGAGCCCGTTCACCCCCTTGGGCCTGAGCGGTCGGCGCCCGTGGCACCGCGGACCGGAACGGCTGTCAGTGCCCCGCTCTATTGTGGGAACAACGCTGGAGGGGACGCCGGAAAGGCGCCAGAAAGAGCGTCGAAAAAGAGCGCCGGAAAAGGGGAAGAACCATGTCCGCGAAAAGGATCGACCACAAGGTCAACCATGTCTCGCTCGTCGTCGACAAGTCCGGTTCGATGCGCCAGCACGAGACGCAACTCGTCCGCGTGGTGGATGAGTTCGTGAAAGGCCTGCAAGAGGAGTCCGACCGGCTCGGCCACGAGACCCGCATCAGCCTCTACGCCTTCGACCACGAAGTGCACAATCTTGTCTGGGACATGGACGTCAAGCACCTGCCGTCCCTGCAAGGCCTTTACAAGGTCGACAACGGTGCGACAGCGCTGATCGAGGCCGCCGTGAAATCCATCGACGACCTGAAGAACATCTGGGAAGGGTACGGGGAGCACTCCTTCCTCCAGGTCCTCGTCACCGACGGCGAGGAGAACGCCTCCGGCTGCTCGCGGACCGGCAAGATGCACATCCGCATGGGCGCCGGCCAGGGTGCCGCCGTCCTGCGTACGTGGATGGACCGCATTCGCAGCGCCATGGACGACCTCCCCGACCACTGGACTTCGGCGATCCTCGTCCCGAACTCCCTGGCCAAGCGCACCGCCCAGGAGTACGGCTTTCCCGCGGGCAACATAGCGATCTGGGATGCGGACTCCAGCAAGGGTGTCGAGGAGGCCATCGGCACCGTCAAGACCGCCGCGACCAGCTTCCTGCGAGGCCGCGAAAAGGGCGTGCGCGGCACCAGGAACCTCTTCGCCATGGGCCAGGACCTGAGCACCGCCGACGTCAAGGCCAACCTCGACGCCCTGGACGCCGGGAAGTACATCCTGATCCCGGTCGACCAGCAGACTCCGATCCGCGACTTCGTCACCAGCGCCGGGCACCCGTACAAGACCGGCTGCGCCTTCTACGAGCTGTCCAAGCGCGAGAAGATCCAGGGCAGCAAGCAACTCGCCGTGGCGGAGAAGGATCCGGCCACCGGCCGGACGACAGGCAGGGTGTTCTCGGGCCCGGCGGCCCGCCGGCTCCTCGGCCTGCCGACGTCGGAGGCCACGGTGAAGCCGGGCGACAACCCGTCGTACACCGTGTTCGTCCAATCGACCTCCGTCAACCGGAAGCTGGTGCCGGGCACCAAGCTGCTCGTCCTCCTCTAGGAGCTGTCCGCCGACACCCTGGCCGGCGAGGCGGTGCGGGCCGGTGGTGAGCGCGTCCTGGCCGGCCGCCGACATGCCAGGGCGCTGGAGCACTGGCACCTGGCACGTCGGCGGCGGTCCGTGTCCTAGAAGTGGACGATGGCGCCGGACTGGCGGCCGGACTCCGTGGGCATCATCGTGGCGTGGAAGCCTCCGGCCGAGCAACTGGTGGTCGCGCCACCGTTGTTGTCGCGAGCGCCGTCGCTCCAGTCGTTCCAGTTCCAGCTCTGTGTCGGGCAGAAGCTGGTCAGGCTGACCCAGACGCGCTCGTCGGTGCTGGCGCCGGAGGCGTTCACGGTCCAGCTGACAGTGGCCTGGGAGCCGCTGATGTACAGGCAGACCTGGTAGGTCGCACCGTAGTTGCTCCGCGCCGTGGTGGAGCAGCCGCCGGCGGCCTGCGCCGTGCCTGCGCCCAGCCCCACCATCGCGGCGGCGGCCAGGCACGCGGTGGCAGCGCCGGCCGTGAGTCGCTTCATGAACATGGAGAATCCCCGTTTCCGGCTCCCGCTTGCCGGGAGTCCGAGGGAGAGCCTCTCGAAGGCCACTTGAGGAGGCATCATGCGGTGCGGAAGTGAGAGGCATGATTCCGCTCACAGTGCCGTGCGGGCGCCGAGCCGCGGAGGCCTGCCCCGCTGCCGGCGGTAGGTGACGCCGACGGGGTGCAGGGGTGCACAACTTCCGCGGCACTAGGCCGTGTCTGGCAATTCGCGGCCCGGCGGGAACTGTCAGACACGGCCTAGCTCGGCAGCAGCCGGATCACCGTGTCGCGGAGCCGGGTGCGCTCGGTGGACATGAAGCGGTGCAGGCTCCGGGAGGCGAAGGCGACCCGCTGGGCGCTGCGGCGGCGCTGCCTGTCGTAGGCGCGCAGGGCGGCGTCCAGGTCGGTGGGTCGCTCGGCGACGGCCCGGGTCAGCGCCTCGGCGTCCAGGAGTGCCGTGCACGCGCCCTGCCCGAGGTTGGGCGTCATGGCATGCGCCGCGTCGCCGACCAGCGCGACCTTGCCGTGCTGGACGAAGGTCGGCAGGGCGGGGGAGAGGTGCCGCATGTCGTAGCGGATCCAGCCGGCGCGATCGGTATCGGCGAGGATCCGTGGGATGGGGTCGTGCCAGCCCTCGAAGTATCCGCGCAGTTGGGCGGCGGTGGTGGCCGCGGGCACGCTGGCGTACCAGTTGGTGCGTCCCGGCTCCACCGGGGTCATGCCGAAGAACCGGCCTCTGCCCCAGGTCTCGCCGTACACGCCGGTCTCGAAGTCCGCGATGCCGATCCAGGCGGCGCTCCCCACCTGTCGTGGACCGCTGCGCGCCCCGAAGCAGGCCGTGCGCACGGCGCTGCGGATGCCGTCGGCGCCGATCACCAGGTCGTGGCCGGCCACCAGCGCCGCGACGTCCGAGACCTGCTCGCCGAACCGGAGGGGCACATCGTCGAAGGTGTCCAGCTCGGCCAGCAGGATGTCGATCAGGTAGGGCCGGCAGATCAGGAGTTCGGGGCGGCCGGCTTTGCGCTCGATGCGCTCCAGCGGGAGGCTCGCCAGCACCTGCCCGTGCGGGGCGCGGATCCGGGCGCCCCGGTAGGGCACGGCCATGCCTCGGACCGCCTCGCCCACCGCGAGCCGGTCCAGGGCGGCTTGCGCCGCGGGGTGGAGGGCGAACGCGGCGCCGTACCGCTCCAGTTCGGTGCGGCGCTCCAGGATCGAGACCCTCCAGCCCGCGCGGCGCAGCCCGATCGCCGTCGCCAGCCCGCTGATCCCCGCCCCGACGACAACCGCTGTTCCGGTCATCACGCCTCCCCGATTCGTCCCGTCCGCCCGCCCGCCCGCTCCTCAAGCGGACCACCACAGATGTGGTACCACGGTTGGGGTATTGTGGACAAGTACCAAGCAGGTGAGGAGTGCTGACGGTGAATCGGGAACGCCGGGATCAGTTGCGCGACGCGGCCATCGAGGTACTGGCCGAGGCGGGCGGGCGTGGCTTGACGCACCGGGCCGTCGACGCGGTGGCCGGGGTGCCGCTGGGCACCGCGAAGAACTACTTCCCGACCCGGGATGCCCTGCTCGGTGCGGCGGCCGAGCGGTGTGAGGAGCAGTACCGCGCGGTCGCGGCGCGACTGGGTGCCGCCGGAGCGGGCCCCGGTGACCGCGAAGGCCTGGTCGCCGTGCTCCGGGGGCTGCTGGAGAACGTTGCCGGGCCGGGGCGTCCCCGCATGCTGGCCTACCTCGAACTGCGGGCCGAGGCGGGCCGCCGCAGCTGGCTGTCGGCCATCCTCGACCCGATCGCCGCCGCCGACTTCGCCGGTTTCGAATGGGCCCAGCGGGCCGCCGGCCTGCCCGTCACCCCGCGGCGGGCCGCCACCGTCACCCTCGCCCTGCACGCCGCCATCCCGCACCTGCTGGACGCCGGCCCCGCCACCTTGGCCGCCGCAGGCCTGGACGACCTGGACCGCTTCGTCCGCGGCCTGCTGGACGCGGTGTACCCGCAAGGCCCCGGCGACGCGGCCTGAGGGACGGGATCCGGGCCCGGCGGAGTGGCCGGGAACACGTTGACATCGAAGTAAGGCTTGCCTAACCATGGCGGGCATGGCTCCGAACACCACTCCACCGACCGACCCGGCCTCCGGGCTCACGGCCTTCGACATCGACCTGACCGCCGGCGAGATGCGCCGCCGGGCCGAGGTCGTGGCCGCGCTCGGGCCGGACTGGGACCCGGTGGCGGTGCTGCGTGAGGAGGAGGCGGCGTACGCGCTGCTGTACTCCGGGCTCGACGCCGAGCAGCAGCGGGTGTACGCCGAGCTCGTGGCGGCCGGCGTGCTGCCCGGGGCGCCGGGGGCGCCGGGGGAGGGGCCGAGCCGTGCTGCCCATTGACCCGCAGGCCGACATCGGCCGCCGCGCCTGGGTGCCCTGCCCCCGCTGCGACGACGCCCGCGACTGCGCCCCCTGCGGGGAGCGGCGCTCCTGCGGTGACCACTGGCGCTACCTGATCTCCAACACCGGCAGCGTGCTGCACCTCCAATGCCCGGGCTGCACCCACGTCTGGGACCACGAGACCGGTTTCGGCGCCACGCGGGGGGCGGGCGCCGGATCGAGGTGAAACGGGGGTGATCCTGGCTCGGCGCACGCGCGCACGCGCCGATCGTCGATAGCGTTCTCACCCGCGCCGACCGTCCGCGCCGCCCATCACCGCCCGTACCGCGCCATCACCGCCCGCGCCGCGCCATCACCGCCCGTACCGCGCCATCACCGCCCAGGGCGGTTGGCCTCCGGCGGTGGCGCGGGCGGACGGCTTCCCGCGCTGCTCGCACGGCAGGGTGCCTGCCCATGGCATATGGCATGCCTATGCCAGTCTTGGATACGATGATCCGCGCTCCCGCTGGGCGGGGGCATGCACGGCTTCGAGCACTTCCAGAGCGTTGACTCATCGACCAGGAAGGTTCAGCCCCCTATGCGATCCCATCTGGCAGCCCTGCGGCTTGCCGCCGTCGCCTTCGCCGCCGCGGCGGCGTTCGGCTCCACTCCAGCCTCTGCCGCGACCGTGGCCCCCAACGATGCCTGGGTGCCCTGCCAGGTCGGCCTGACGGCCGACAAGGCCTGGGCACCCGGCAGCAACCTCGCCCCCGGGGTCCGCTGGTGCGTGGGCGAGTACCAGCTCACCATGCAGAACGACGGCAATCTGGTGATCTACGACGTCAACGGCAACCCGCTGTGGAACACGCAGACCGAGGGCCACCCCGGCGCCGGGGCGATCATGCAGAACGACGGCAACTTCGTCGTGCAGAAGAACAATCAGCCGCTGTGGAACTCCGGGACGGGGGGCAACACCGGCTCCTACTACTACCTGTGTTTCCAGACCGACGGCAACCTCGTGGTCTACGCACCGCTGCCGAACACGACGCCGTGCAACGGCGCGCCCCGCTGGTACAGCAACACCTGAGCGGCTCCGTGCGCTCCGCCGGCCGTGGCTGACCGCACCCGACGGAACGCGCGCGTTCCGTCGGGTGCGGCGCCCTTCCCCCGGCGACAGGCCCGGTTCGGCGATGACGGGGCGATCTCAGGCCGCGGGCCGCGGACCGCCGATGGTCGTGGTGTGCTGACGGCGGGTCCCCTGGCCACGGATGGGACGGCGTTGGGGACCGCGTCAATGGCCGGCGGCGGCCCCGTCGGTCGGGGTGGCCCCGCCCGACGGGCCGGCTTGGCCGTTCGGGGTGGCCCCGCCGGAGGGGCTGGCGCCGTCGGTCGGGTCGCTGGTGTTGTTCTGCGGGGGCGGGGTGGGCAACTGGATGTCGGGGAAGGCATTGACCGGGGTGCCGGCCACGATGGCCTGCATCGCCTCGTGCCAGACCGGACCCGCCACCTGGGCGCCGAAGGCGGTCTCGATCGGGCCGCGGCCGAAGTCCTGTCCCTGCAGGGGCTTCTGGGTGCCGGTGTCGGCGACCACGGTGGCGCCGACCACGTCCGGGGTGTAGCCGATGAACCAGGCCTGCAAGGCCTGGTTGGTGGTGCCGGTCTTACCGGCGGACGGGCGGCCGGTCAGACCCTGGCCGCTGGCGGTGCCGCCGTCCTGCACCACGCCCTGCAGCATCGCGGTGAGCGTGTCGGCGGTGTTGGGGGACATGGCCTGGGAGCAGTTCGCCGAGGGGACGGCCAGGTTGCGGCCGTCCGGGCCGGTGACCGAGCTGATCGCGATCGGTGTGCAGAAGGTGCCGTGGGCGGCGAAGGTGGCGTACACGCCGGCCATCTGCAGCGGGGTCAGGGAGTTGGTGCCCAGGGTCATCGCGGGGACCACCTGGAGCGGCAGGCCGCCGGACTGCTGGGTGATGCCGAGCTTGTTGGCCATCTGGTCCACCGTGCACAGGCCGGTCCGGCCTTCCAGCTCGGCGAAGTAGGTGTTGATCGATTCGGCCAGTGCCTGCGGCATCCCGATGGTGCCGGCCTCCGAGGTGGAGTCGTTGTGCACCGTCTGGCCGTGCGCCTTGTCGACGTTGCCCTGGCAGTCCGTCATCGTGGGCCACGGCTCGCTGTACGGCACGTCGAGGTTCGTGTCGTCGCCCAGGCCGTTCTCCATCGCGGCGGCCGCCACGATCGCCTTGAAGGTCGAACCGGTGGGGAAGCCCTGGCCGCCGCCCATCGCCTTGCTGACGTTCAGGTTGATGGTGGTCTGGTCGCTGCCCAGGCCGTAGGGACGGCTCTGTCCCATCGCCAGGATCTTGCCGGTACCGGGCTGCACCACGCTCATCACGGCCACCGGCTGGTCGGAGGCCCTGGTGTTGTCCGCCATCGACGTGTTCACCGCGTTCTGCGCCTTCGGGTCGATGGTGGTGCGGATCTGCAGCCCGCCCCGGTCCCACAGCGCCTGGCGCGCCGCGTCGCTGGCACCGAACGCCGGATCGGAGAGCATGATCTTCTTCACGTAGTCGCAGAAGAAGCCCTCGCCCGCCTTGGCGGTGATGCACCCCTGCTGCGGTGCGGTGACGCGGAGCTGGATCGGCGTGGCGATCGCCTGGTCGGCCGCGGCCTTGGTGATGGTCCCGTACTGGGCCATCTTCTTCAGCACCGTGTCGCGCCGCGTCTTGGCGTTGGTCGGGTGCGCGATCGGGTCGTAGTCGGTGGGCGACTGCTCGATGCCGGCCAGCAGGGCGGCCTGCGGGAGCGTCAGGCTCTTCGCGTCGGTGCTGAAGTAGCGCTGAGCGGCCGCCTGGACTCCGTAGGCGCCCTCGCCGAAGAAGGTGATGTTGAGGTAGTTGGTCAGGATCTGGTCCTTGGTCAAGGTCTGCTCGACCTTGATCGCGTACTTCATCTCCTGGATCTTGCGCGCCAGGGTCTGGCGCTGCGCCTGCTGCACGGCCGCCGCGTTGTCGCCGGCCTCGTCGACGAAGACGTTCTTGACGTACTGCTGGGTCAGCGTGGACGCGCCCTGGGTGCCACCGCCGCTCGCGTTGCTGTCCAGCGCCCGCAGCAGGCCCTTCGGGTCGATGGCGCCGTGCTGGTAGAACCGGTTGTCCTCGATGTCGACCAGCGCCGATTTCATCAGCGGGGCTATCTGGTCGCTGGGCACCACCGTGCGGTCGCGGTCGTAGACGGTGGCGATCACGCTGTTGTTCGCGTCGTAGATCGTGGAGGACTGCGAGAGCGGCGGCGTCGTGAAGTCGCTCGGCAGACTGTTGAAGCTGTCGACCGAGGCCTTCGCGCCCAGGCCCACTCCGCCTACGAACGGAAGGGCGATACCGGCGAGCAGGACACCGGCCACCCCGCTCGCGGCGATCAGGCGGATGCCCGAGGAGAGCAGTACCAGCGGACGGGGAGCACGGGAGGGAGGTCTCGACACCATGGCGCCGACCGTACGGTCCCACACTTGGGAAAGAGTAAGAATATGTTCTACAGCTTGTAACAGTACAGTCACAGTGCTGCTTTGAGCCGTCCTCAGCTTTGAGCCGCCCTCAGCTTGGTGCCGTGACCGTGAAGGTCCACCGGATTGGCCCTGGCGGGAGGTGTGCCGGTTGGATGTCGTGAGACGTTTCAACTCGAAGGAACGAGGAACCGCCACATGACCTCTGATGCCCTGTTCGACGAACTCGCCACCGACCTTGCCCCGCGTGGTGCCTCGGCCGGAGCGATGTTCGGCAAACGCGGTCTCAAGGCCCACGGCAAGGCCTTCGTCTGCCTCAAGGGTGACCTGTTGGCCTTCCGGCTGGGCAATGGCACCCCTGCGCACGCCGAGGCCCTCGCTCTGCCCGGAGCCGAGCTTTTCGATCCCTCCGGCAAGCAGCGCCCGTTCAGGGACTGGGTCGCGATCCCCGTGGCCCATGCCGGTGCCTGGCCTCGTTTCGCCGAACTCGCACTCGGCAGCCTGGACGGCTGAGCCGCGTCGTCCACGTTCGGGCGTCGGGGTCCTGGCGGCTCAGCGCCCGTGCGGTGGCGAGTGGTTGTGCTCCGGAGCTGTGCCGCGGGCCTGTCCGACGCGAATTGTCAGACACGGCCTAGTCCTGCCAGTAGAACAGCAGGGTACGGACGTCGAGGGCTTCGCGTGCCCCGAAGTGGTAGACGCAGAGTCCGGTGACCTGGATCGCGCCGGTGGTCGCATCGATCCAGCGGAAGCCCGCCGATTCCAGGGCCCGGCGGATGGCGGGATCGGCGTCCTGCGCGGTGACGAACCGTCCGAGTGTGCTGACGAGGAGTGGCCTGGCCCCACCGAACCTGATGATGTGGTAGGTCCCGTCGCCCTGTTGGTGGTACTGGCCGCAGGAGAGAGGGGGTTGCGGGGCCTGGTCCGCCGCGAGCAGTGCGGTTGTCGCCCGACGGAGTTGTTCGTCCTGGTCGGTGGGCTCGGGCTGCTCGGTGCACAGGGCCTCGATCCGCCACCGTGGATCGCTCTGGCGCTGGCACCGGTGTCCGTACTGGTGCACGATCGCCTTGCGGAGTTCCTCGTCCACACCGGCGACTTCGACCCGGGGACGGCCCAGCGTGTCGTAGATCGCCCGGGTGCGGGCCGTGTCGCCGGTCAGGCGGTGCAGCGCGTATGCGGCCCAGAGCTTCGCCTCGGTCGTTGGCGCCCCGCCGAGGTACTCACGCAGGCGGTCCGCGTCGGACAGGAGCGACTGGGCGTGGTGTGCGACTGCCCGGTCGGGGTCCGCGAGCATGTCGGTGACGTCCTCGCCGGTGAGGTGGCGGACGCGGGTGCGCAGGACGCGGTCCTCGGGTCGTTGCAGGTCGCCGAGGTCGGCCAGGAGTGCTGCGAGCCCGTACCGGGCGATGAGCGCGTCCAGCCCTGCCGCGCCGACGACGTGCTGGTGCCGCCACGGATCGTTCGCCAGCGTCGCCAGTTCGGCTGTCGCTGTGCGGTCGCCGAGGACACCGCGTGCTTTGAGGAAGGCCTCGGGCATCCCGATCGACCGCGAGTGCCGCTGGTCCTCGTGCTGCAGCCAGGGCAGCAGGCCGGTGCCGGCCTGCTCCGCGAGGGCGTCGAGGAGTGCCTTGCGCACCTCGCCCACCTCCTGCGGATCTCGCACCCGCGCGAGCAGTTCGGGCACGCGCTGCTCCGGCACCCGTCCGGCCAGGGCGGTGGCACAGGGCCTGCGCTGCCACCACGGGTTGGCCGGATCGGCCACGTACCGCGCGAGTTCGTCCGCGTCGACCGCGCGCAGAGCGACCAGGTCGTCTCGTCCGTCTCTGGGGAACAGGGCCTCGATGCTCGCTGTCATCCCGGAATGCTAATGCAGCGGCTCGGCAGGGGCAGCAGGCGAACTCGCCTGCTGCCCCTGCCGAGCCGCACCCCGCGAGGTCCACCACGCCGCGGCCCTCGAGCGCTGACCACCCGCTGCCGGGGCCGGTGGGTCGCCGACCGGGCCGGGACGAACAGCGCCGAGATCGCGTCCACCCCACCGACAGGGCTTCTGGCTCGACCGCGTCGGAGCCTGCTTCCACCGCCCTGCGCCGCTCGTTCTCGAGGACTCCGGCGCGCCCGGCCCTGGCCTGTCCCCGCCGGAGTGGGAGGTTCTGTGTCACAGTGGCGTGAGGATCGCCTGGTGTGCGTTGTCGACTACGAAGCCGTTGTCCCAGCGGACGCGGACCGTCACCAGGTCCCCCTGCTCCTGGTACGCGGCCCACTGCGGTTCCAGCACGGCGATCTCCGCCTCCAGCCGCTTCCGGCTCGCCACCGGCATGGTGTGCCCGTAGGCCCCGAACAGCGCTTTGAGCCGCTGGTATTCGAGAACCGCATGGCTCTGCGGCAGTTCCCCGTCCACCCGCTCGATGGTGCCCTCGATCCCCGCTCCCAGCGAGAGGAACCCGACGACGGCCTCGGGCTGCCCGGCGAGCGCCTCACCGATCGTGAGGTCCTCGGCCAACCTGACGCGCCGTCCTTCCGCCAAGGTCATCCGTCCTCCGCCTTTCCCATGATCGGTGCCGCCGGCCCTGCCGCCCGCGGCCTCGACCATTATCCGCCAGGCACGCCACGCCGCCGGGCGGTGCTGCGCGCGGTCCGGGTGCCCGGCGCCGCGCGCTGATCCGACAGGATCGACCGGCCAGGACCCGGGGTGTGTCCGGTGAGTCATCAGTCGATCCTGGAACTGCGGGCCCGATCTTGATCGAGATCATGGGACTGCTCACCCTGGCTGTTCCTGGCGCCCTATGGTGTGTGGATGAATGACTTCCGTGCCCGCGCTTACCGCACCGAGGACGCAGCGGCGGTCGCTGATCTGCTCAACGCTGTTGCCAAGGCCGGCGGCGGGCATCTGGAGCTCCCCGCCGCCGCGATCGAGAACGTGGTGAGGGCTCAGGTCAAGGATCTGGCAAGGGACACACGGGTGATCACCGATGCGCAGGGGCGGCTGCTCGCCGCCGCGTTGGTGCGCCTGCCGCCCGAGGGCGGGTTCCGGGTCAGCCTGACCGGCGGCGTGCATCCCGACCGGCGAGGTCTGGGGATGGGGCGGGAGTTGCTGGCCTGGCAGCTCGACCGGGCAGCTGAACGACACGGCGAGGCCGCGCCGGATGCGGAGTGGCTGGCCGAGGTCGACGCCGGCGTCCCCGACGCGGCAGCGATCCGGCTGTACGAGCGGCTGGGGTTCGCCCGCGAGCGGTTCTTCCTGGAGATGGCCGCGCCCACCTCTTCGCCGCCCGTCGCACCACCTGTCGATGGCCTGCGGATCGTTCCGTACGCTCCGGACCGGGAGCGCGAGCTGCACGCCGTTCACAGCGCGGCGTTCCGCGCCACCTGGGGCCACCAGGAGCGTTCCTTCGAATCCTGGGCCGCGGTCACCGTGCGGTCGCAGACCTTCCTCCCCGAGGTGGCCCGATTGGCGCTCGCCGGTGACGAGGTCGTCGGCTACGTGCTGCCGTACGCCGACGCACCCCAGGCGCTCTACATCGGCGAGGTCGGCACCGCCACCTCCTGGCGCCGCCGGGGCGTGGCGGGTGCGCTGCTCACCGACGTGCTGGATGCGGCCGGCCGATCCGGTTACGCCGAAGCCGCACTCGAGACCGACGCTGACAGCAGCACGGGCGCATCCAGCGTCTACGAGAAGGCCGGCTTCGTCGTCAAGCACCGCGTCGTCGTCTACCGCAAGCCCCTCTGAGGACGGCTGGGGGCTCGGGTTGAGTGTCGGTTGCCGGTGTTTTGGCTGGGTGTCCTGCCCGGGTTGCCGGGTTGAGGGTGACGGAGCGGATCGCGTCGTCGTTGCCCGGGAGCTTGTAGGGCCGAGGTGGACCGCTCCACCATGGCCCCGGCCCGGGCCGCGGCGAAGTTCACCGCCTACCGTGAGCTGTTCCGCGTCAAGGCCCGCGACAACGACCCGGCCCGATCCGGCGAGGAGAGCGCCGACCGCTGGAAGGGGCAGCGGCCGTGCACCTGCTGGAGTTGCTGCGGAACGGCGGCCACGACCGCTTCGTGCTCGTCCTTGGCCCCTCCGACGCGCAGGAGCGGCTCGACCTCCGGGAGGGGGAGCCGAGGAGCGCGCGGTCGTCGGAGTGGCAGAAGGCGTAGAACAGGCCAGCGAGAGCACCAGGGCGTTCACTTCTGCGGTTGCCTCGCGGCTCTCCTCCGCCGGCATCTGGACATTGGTGTCCACACCTGCCTCGAGGTCGCCCGCTGCACCGGCGCCTCCGGCAGCAGGGGCCGCCGGTACAGCTGGTGGACTACTCGGGCGGTGGGGCAGTTCCCTGCACGGGCGACCTCCCCCGCCCGGCCCTTCAACCGTCGGCCCTTCAGCGTGCTGGGGCCGACGGGCACACGGAGGTCATCGGTGCTCCTACGATGAGTGCGAGCCGCCCCGCGGCCGGTCGTGGAACGAGAGGGGAGAGTCGTGTTCAACGCGCAGGTGGGCAGGGTTGCGCCGGGTGTCGTCGTGCTGGCGATGGAGGGCGAGTTGGACTACCACAGTGCCGTGCAGGTCGACGAGGCCCTGGTCGCGGTGAAGGGGGGCGGCCCGGTCAGCGCGCTCGTCGTCGACTGCAGCGCGCTGGACTACTGTGACTCCACCGGCGTCTCGGCCCTGCTCCGCTGCTATGCGGCCGTCCAGGAGGTCGGTGGATCGTTCTGCATCGCGGAGGTCCCCGAAGCCCTGGCCCGGGTGTTCGAGATCACCGGCCTGAACACGGTCTTCACCTGCCACGACACCGTCGCCGCCGCACTGAAGGACCTCGCCCCGAACGCCGGGGACAGGCCGGACGAGGGCGGCGCCGTTGTGCTGCTCGGCCCTGCCGACGAGGAGCAGGGCTGATGACCACGAGCAACGAGGCGCCCGACCGGTCAACCGGCGACCGCCATCGGGGCTCCGAAGACCGGGGAGACCTCCGAAGGCTGTTCGGCGAGTCGATCGCCGCGTTCGCCTCCCTCGCCGGTCCGGCCCACGTCCTGGAGAGCGCGAACTCCGCCTTCTTCGACGCGATCGGAGGCGACGCGCGCAGGCGTACCGGCATCGCCATCGCCGACCTGGTGCCGGAACTCACCGAGCAGGGCCTGATCGCCCTGCTCGACTCCGTCTACCGCACCGGCAGAGCCCACACCGAGCGCGACGCCCGCATCCTCCTGGGGCCCGCGGGAGACGTCCGGGAACGGTACTTCGACTTCACCTACGAGCCGCGCCGCGACAGCGGCGGCAACGTCACCGGAGTCACCGTCGTGGGCGTGGACCTCACCCAGGTCAAGCACGCGCAGAGGCTGGCCGCCGAGCACCGTGCTCTCCTGGAGCAGATCGCCCGGGACGCCCCCGTGCACCAGGTCCTGGACGGTATGGCCCGGGCGATCGAGGAGCTGTCCCCCGGGGTCCTGGTCTCCGTCCTGCTGGCGGACACGGACGGACGCCATCTTCGGCACGGCGCGGCGCCCAGCCTGCCGGCGTTCTACAACGACGCCATCGACGGGATCGCCACCGGTGAGGGTGTCGGATCGTGCGGAACGGCCGCACACCGGCGGGAGCCGGTCATCGTGACCGACATCGCCACCCACCCGTACTGGGACGACTTCCGGGACCTGGCCGCCAAGGCCTCCCTCGCGGCCTGCTGGTCGACCCCGATCATGGCGCGCGACGGCGAGCTGCTCGGCACCTTCGCCATGTACCACCGCTCGCCGCGCGCCCCGCAGGAGGCGGACCTCGCGCTCAGCGCCGTGTTCGCCGGCACCGCCGCCCTGGCGGTGGAGCGCCATCGCGCCGAGGTGGCCCGCTCGGCGGCGGAGGCCAGTGAGAAGGCGGCCCGCGACGGCCTCGCGTTCCTGCTCGACGCCGGCACCGCCGTCTCCCAGGACCTCGACTTCACCCAGAGCCTCCAGCGGCTGGCACGCCTGTGCGTACCAGCTCTCGCCCCGCTCTGCGCGATCGACGTCGTCCACGAGGGACGCCTGCGGCGGATCGCCACCGCGGGCGTCGATGCCACCGGTGAACAGCTCCTCGCCTCGCACAGCACGGTGTACGACGACGCCGACGACGTCGTGGCCCGGGTGCTGGCCTCGGGCACCACCGAGGTCGCCCGGCGCGCCCCGACCGGCCCCGGGCCGTGGAGCGATCTCGCGGTCACCGGCTACCTGTGCGTCCCGCTCCTGGACCGCGGACGCCCCTTCGGCACCCTCACCCTCCTGACGAACGGCCGCAATCCCATCGACGGGCACACGGTCGCCCTCGCCGAGGAGCTCACCCGCCGCGCCTCCCTGGCGGCCCGCAACGCCCGCCAGTACACCGCCCGCGTGCAGCTGTCGCGCGACCTCCAGGCCGGACTCCTGCTCCCGGACCCGCCGGACGTACCGGGCGCCCGGATCGTCACCCACTACCGTCCCGCCGGTGAGGGCCTCGAAGTGGGTGGCGACTTCTACGACGTCTTCCCGATCGCCGACGGCCGGTGGGCCTTCCTGATCGGCGACGTCTGTGGACGCGGGGCGCTGGCGGCCACCACGACGGCCCTGGTTCGCCACACCGCCCGTGCGGTCGCCCGCCTCGTCCCGGACCCACCGGCCGTGGTGTCGGCGGTGAACACCGCCCTCCTGGAGCGTCCCCGCAGCCACGGCACCGGCTTCGTCACCCTGGTCTACGGCGAACTGCGGCGCGCCGGTGACGGCCTCGCGGTCAGCTTCGTCCGGGCCGGCCACGTCGCGCCCCTTCATCTGGCCGTCGACGCCCAGGTCGACGAGGTCCAGGTCGACGGGATGCTCCTCGGAGTCGACGCCGGCGTCCGGTTCAAGGCCGCGCACCTGCGCCTCCAGCCGGGCGAGAGCCTCGTGCTGGTCACCGACGGGATCACCGAGGCCCGCTCCGAGTACGGGGTGCTCTTCGGTGAGCAACGCCTCGCCGAAGCAGTCGCCGCTGCCCGCCCCGGTGCCGGAGCCGACGCCGTCCTGGACAGCCTGGTCTCGGCGGTCCGGGCCTTCACCGACACCGCGGCCGAGGACGACGACCAGGCCGTCCTCGTCATCACCGCCGAGTGACCGGAACGTCGTCGACGCCTGCTCGGCCGAGGCGGCCACCGAAGGCGGTCGGCCACCGGGCCCCGCGGCTGCCCTATCCTACGATTCACCGAGACAGCCGGCACAGGACTCGTGGGGCATCCGAAGCCGGCGACGCACGGGCCGAACGGAACGGGTGCACGTCGGGTGCCCGCAGGCAGGTGGCCGCTTGAGCGAGAGGACGGGGCCGGATGGGGCAGCCCGGAGGTGCGGAGCGCGAGGCACCGGCTGTGGCCGGGCTCGACGTGTTCGACGGCGACCACGAGGTCGGCCGTGATCTCGCCAGGGTGGAGTGGGCTGCGACTCCCCTCGGCGTCCCGTCCGGCTGGCCGCAGAGCCTGCGGACGGCCGTGAGCATCCTGCTCTCCTCACGGTTCCCGATGTGGATGGCATGGGGAGAGGAGCTGACGTTCTTCTGCAACAGCGCCTACCGGCGCGACACCCTGGGCCACAAGTACCCTTGGGCGCTGGGTCGGCCGGCCAGTGAGGTGTGGGCGGAGATCTGGAGCGACATCGGTCCGCGCATCGACGCCGTGCTGACCACGGGACAGGCGACCTGGGACGAGGCGCTGCTGCTGTTCCTGGAACGCTCCGGATACACGGAGGAGAGCTACCACACCTTCTCCTACAGTCCGCTCCGCAACGACGGCGACCGCGTGGTCGGCATGCTGTGCGTCGTCAGCGAGGACACCGAGCGCGTCATCGGCGAGCGGCGCATGGCCACCCTGCGCGACCTCGGCTCCGACCCCAGTGTGGTGCGCACCGAGCAACAGATGCTGGCCTTCACCGCCCAGCAGCTGGGGCGCAACCCGCACGACCTCCCCTTCACCCTGACCTACCTGTCCCAGGGCGACGGCTCCGCCCGTCTGTCGAGCACCACAGGTGTCCCCGCAGGGCACCGTGCCGCCCCCGCGGTCCTGCGGGCTGACGACCCGGCGGCAGTATGGCCCTCGGCGGCGGCACGTCGCGGGGAGCCGGTCCTGGTGGCGCTGGACGGCCCCGCACACGCCGATCTGCCCCCCGGCAGCTGGACGGAGCCACCCACCCGGGCACTTGTCCTGCCCCTGCTGCAGCAGGGCGGTGCGCCGTACGGCTTCCTGGTGGCCGCACTCAACCGCTACCGGGCGCTGGACGAGGGATACCGCGGATTCGTCGAACTCGCCGCCGGCCACGTGGCGGCCGGAATCGGCAGCGCCCGCAACTACCAGGCCCAGCAGAAGCGCGCCGACGAACTCGCCGAGCTCGACCGGGCCAAGACCGCGTTCTTCTCCAACATCAGCCACGAGTTCCGCACCCCGCTGACCCTGATGATGGGCCCGGTGGAGGAACTGCGGACCCGACTCGCGACAGCGGACCCCCAGCTGCGGGCCGAGCTCGACGCGATGCACCGCAACGGCCTGCGCCTGGGCAAACTCGTCAACACGCTGCTGGACTTCTCCCGCATCGAGGCCGGCCGCATGCAGGCCACCTACGAGCCCGTCGACCTCGCCGCCGTGACCGCCGAGCTGGCCAGCGTCTTCCGCTCCGCCGTCACCAAGGCCGGCCTGACCTTCGAGGTGGACTGCCCGCCCCTGGAGGAGCCGGTCCGCATCGACCGGGGCATGTGGGAGAAGATCGTCCTCAACCTGCTCAGCAACGCCCTCAAGTTCACCTTCGAAGGCTCGATCCGCGTCGAGCTGCGCCGCGAGGGGCAGCAGGCGGTCGTCACGATCGCCGACACCGGCACCGGAGTGCCCGCGGACGAGATGCCGCGACTCTTCGAGCGGTTCCACCGCATCGAGAACGCGCGTTCGCGCTCCAACGAGGGCAGCGGCATCGGGCTGGCCCTCGTCCAGGAACTCGTCCAGCTGCACGGGGGCACCATCACCGCCCGCAGCAGCGAAGGCCAGGGCACGGAGTTCACCATCCGCCTGCCCCTCGGCCACGCCCACCTGCCTGCCGACGCCCTCGCCCCTGCCGGGGCCGCCGCCGGGCCGACCACCGCCGACCCGTACATCGAGGAGGCACTGCGCTGGCTGCCCGGGGACGACCCGACCGGCGCCGCCGAGCAGGTGGCCGCCACGAGGGGCGAACGGCCGTCCGTCCAAGCCGCCTCCGCGCGGGTCCTGGTGGCCGACGACAACGCCGACATGCGCGACTACCTCGGGCGGCTCCTCAGGGGCGCCGGCTACCGCGTCGATGCCGTCCCGGACGGCCAGGCCGCCCTGGAGGCGATCCGCGCCGAGGCACCCGACCTCCTCATCAGCGACGTCATGATGCCCCGTCTGGACGGCCTTCAACTCGTCGGAGCACTGCGCGCCGACGCGCGCACGGCCGCAGTCCCCATCCTGCTGCTCTCGGCCCGCGCCGGCCAGGAGTCCTCCATCGAAGGCCTCGACGCCGGAGCCGACGACTACCTGGTCAAGCCGTTCACCGCGGCGCAGCTGCTGGCCCGGGTCCGCAGCAACATCGACCTGGCCAGGCTGCGCAACCGCCACGCGCGCTGGCGTACGGCCCTGATCGACTCCCTTCAGGAGGCGTTCTTCGTCTGCGACGAGCAGGGCGACGTCATCGAGATCAACTCCGCGTTCACCGGCATTCTCGGCTACGGCCCCGAGGGGCTGCCCTATCGCTATCGCCACCCCTGGTGGCCCGACCCCGGCAGCGACCCCGAGGGGCACCGGCAGGTGGGCGACGCGTTCGCCGAACTGCTCGGCCAGGAGCGCGGCACCTACACCATCCCCGTCACCCACCGTGACGGCCATCGGCTGTGGGTGGCGGCCGCCTTCAACCAGGTCCAGGATCCCGACACCGGCCGCCGCGTCATCGTCGGCACCTTCCGCGACGTCACCTCCGAGCGCGATGCCGTCCAGCGGGAGATGGCCCTCGGCGCACTCAGCACGCGCCTGGCGGAAGCCGCCAGCCTGCCCGATGCCCTCAGCGCGGCGCTGGCCGAACTGCAGCACGTGTGGCAGGCCGACGCAGTCCTCGCCGCGGTCTTCCCCGACGGCAGCGACCCGGTCCTGACCACCAACGACCCGCAACTGGAGTGGAACGACCTGCCGGCCGCACGCCGCGACGCACTCGCCGCACTTCGCGAGCAGCTTCCGCTCGTCCCGACCGCCGACCGGGCGGGAGGTGTCGGGATCGTCCTCGAACACCCGCAGGGCCCGCTCGCGCTGTGGATCGACCGGGGCGAACACCAGTCCTTCACCGAGCAGGACCAGCTCCTGCTCTCCCTGCTGGCCGGTCGCCTCGCCCAGGGACTCACCCGGGCCCACCAGATCGACCAGCAGCGTGAGACCGCGATCGCCCTGCAACGCTCCATCCTCGGTCCCTCCCGCCTGCCCGAGGGCTTCGCCGTACGCTACGAGCCCGCCGCTCGCCCCCTGGAGGTCGGCGGCGACTGGTACGACACCGTCGCCCTCCCGCAGGGCCGCATCGGCATCGTGGTCGGCGACTGCGTCGGCCGCGGGCTGAAGGCCGCCACTGTCATGGGCCAACTCCGCAGCGCCTGCCGCGCTCTGCTCCTCCAGGACACCTCACCCGCACGGACCCTCACCGCCCTGGACCGCTTCGCCGCCGACATCCCCGGCGCGATCTGCACCACCGTCTTCTGCGGCGTCCTCGACCCCGCCACCGGCCACCTGGTCTACTCCAGCGCCGGCCACCCGCCCGGCATCCTCACCCACCCCGACGGCACCACCCGACTCCTGCAGGACGGCCGCGCCCTGCCACTGGCCGTCCGGGTCGGCCATGACCGGCCCGAAGCCGACTGCGCCATTCCACCCCGCTCCACCCTGCTGCTCTACACCGACGGCCTGGTGGAGCGCCGCCGCCGCCCCCTGAACGAGGGCATCGACGAGGCGAGCACCGCCGTCCAGGAGGGCCGGGCCACCCCGGTGGAGGACCTCGCCACCGCCATCATGGTCAGCCTCGCCCCCGTCGGCGGATTCGACGACGACGTCGCTCTGCTCCTGTACCGGCATCCGGCCCCCCTGGAGGTCTCCTTCCCGGCCGAGTCCGAGCAGCTCGCCCCCGTACGCAAGGCGCTCCGCGCGTGGCTGGACCAGTGCGGGCTCCCCACCCAGACCGTCCAGAACGTCCTGGTCGCGGCCGGCGAGGCGTGCGCCAACGCCATCGAGCACGGTCATCGCCACGCTCCTGGCGCCCAGATCCGCCTGCGTGCCGCCGCCACCGCCGCCGATCTACGACTGACCGTCGCCGACAGCGGCAACTGGAAGGTGCCCCAGCCCGAGGCCAACGCTCACCGCGGGCGCGGCGTCGCCCTGATGAACGCCCTGATGCAGCAGGTCACCATCACCCCAGGCACGGCCGGCACCATCGTCGACATGCACACGAGGATCGCCTGATGACCACCGCACTCACCCTCACGCCCGGCCAGCACCCCGACGGCTCGACCGTGCTGCGTGCCGTCGGCGAGATCGACATGAGCAACGTCGACTCACTCGCCGCCGCCATCGACGAACAGACCACCACCTCCACCCCGCTCGTCGTCGACCTCAGCGCGGTCGACTACCTCGACAGCGCCGGCCTGACCGTCCTGTTCGCCCGCGCGCACCAGATCCACCTCATCACCGGCCCACTCCTGGCGCCCCTGCTCGTCATCTCCGGCCTGGCGCAACTCACGACGGTCCACGGCCTCGGCAGCGACCCCACGTCCTGAGCGTGGTGCGGGGCCTCACCCAGGCCGCCCGCGTCACCGTCGGCCTCACGGCGCCGGACAGAAGGGGCTGGATCCTGGCAGACACCGGGCCCGGGACCTGATCCCGCGTCCGATGCCGGGGGGCCGGCGGAGCCGGGCCGAGAAAGCCACCGCCTGGGCGGTCCTGGTCTCCGAGCCGTCCACCGACTGCGCGTCCATGATGCCCGCGCTCGGCTCGGCCGCCCGCCCCTCCCGCTCGCGCTGCAGGCGACGTAGCCGCTGGTGGAGCTCGCGCACGTATCGCCTGGTCGGTACCGGGGCGGGGGGTGAGGGCGGCGAAGTGGCGGGCCACCCGGAGGGCCGCATGGTGCATCGGCTGCGCGTCCGCGGCGAGCAGCACGAGGCCTGCGATCGACGGATCGACGGCGGCGATCCGAGGCGCCACCGTGCCGCCCATGCTGTGGCCGAGCAGATGGATCCGGTCGGGGTCCACCTCGGGTTGCTGCCGCAGCAGTTCCGGAGGTGTCATAGCCCGCGTCATGCAACGCATCCTCGCGCTGACCGCCGCGATCCGGCACAACGACGCCACCGGACGACGGCGCCAAGGACGACGGTGACGTCGTAGAGGCTCTCGTCGCGGCCTCCCGCAGCCGCGCTTTCAGCCCTGTTCGTCGTCACCGGTCGCCTCCGTGCCCCACTCTCTGTACGGCAGCCTGTCTCCGGCTATGCGGCGTGTCCGGCGTCGATGTCCTTGACGTCGTGAAAGGTCAGCGCTCTGCCGTGCAGCGTGGTCACGGTATCGAGCGGATCGAGGAGGAAACCCACATGGTCGCCCCAGTCGGCCCGGTCGAGAACACGGCCGACGAACCAGGCCATGGCGCCTGCCAGTACCGGCACTCCGCCCGGACCGGGCTCCCACGCGGTGGCCGCGAACTTGTCGACCTCGTCGCCGGTGCGACCGCCGAAGAGCTCGGCGAGATCGTGGCGGCGGGCCGGGAGAAGGTGGACCGCCAATACCCGCGAGCGTGACGCGACGGCGTAGGTGCGGTTCGCCTTGGAGATCCACACAGTGAACCGGGGCGGCTGGAGCGAGCACTGACCAGCGAAGCCCACCAGGCACCCCGCGCGCTCCTCGCCGACCGCCGCGGTGACGACGTAGACCGGGTAGTCCAACAACGAGCTGAACGAATCGAATTGCTCCACGCTGCTGCTCCTTCCCTCGGATCCGGGAGCCAAGGCCACGTCTTCGAATCCCGTCCACCAACGGGACAACGGGCACGGGGTCGCCATCGACGCCGAGTACAGGAGCGGCGGCGTCCGTTGCCGACAACGGCTCAGCTGTCCCTTCGAAACCAGTGTCAGGTGCGGGTCACAGGGGCCTGCCGGGTCACGGAAGGTCGTCGTGGAGACCGCAGAGCCACGCCAGCGCCTGGTAGGCGCCGAGGGCATAGCCGGCGTCGGCGCCGTCGTGCAGGGCAGCGCGCAGTTTCACGGCGGCGTTGCGGCACTCGGCGAAGAGCTGATCACGGCAAGGCCCCCCGCTCCCGAGAGCCGTCACGGGAGCTTCCGGCCGGGCTCCGGTGGCCCACTGGTATGACGCCAGCACGCCGTGCTCGAACCCGGTGCACGGTGAGGTGTGCCGGCTGGCCGCCCTGGTCGCATCGAGCACCTCGTCCAGCCCGCGCGCGCCCACCGCGGGGATCGTCGCATCATCCGTCGTCATGTCGGAAACCTACGTCCGTCGGTCGTCGGCTGCCTCCCGGCCGCGCAGTGGCGTCACCTGACAACGCGTGTCCACCCACCGCCGCGGCAACCGCGCCGGGCAAGCACCCGCGAGCGGTGCGGGGCACGATGGAAGAACATCCCCCCGTCGCGCCCCGGACCTGTGCCCGCCTGGGCGCGCGGCCCTCCCGATCGGCCAGCCTTCGGAGGAAACCCGATGTCTCTCCAGCTCCTGGCGGAGCCCCTGAGTATCTACCTGAACGACCATCTGACCGGCGCGTTCGGCGGCACCGCGCTCGCCCACCGCATGGCCGACACCCACCCGGACAGCCGCCGCGCGGCCGACCTGCGCCAGTTGGCCCGCGACGTGGAGCAGGACCGCGACGACCTCGTGAGGATCATGAACAGTCTCGCCGTGCCCGTGCGCCACTACCGCACCTGGCTCGGCCTCGCGGGAGAACGAATAGGCCGCCTCAAGCCCAACGGGACACTGGCACGCCGCTCCCCACTCAGCGACCTGATCGAACTGGAAGCGATGCGCACCGGCGTCGAAGGCAAGACCGCGCTGTGGCGGGCGCTGCGCTCCATCGCCGAAACCGACCCGCGACTGAGCGCGGAGGAGCTGGACCGGCTCATCCAGCGTGCGGCCGAGCAGGCGCGCACACTGAACGGCTGGCATCAGGCGATCAGCGCCGAGATCCTCAGCGGCAAGGGCGCCACGTCCGGCGCGAGCACCGGCTCGACAGCCCACTCGACAGCCCTGTGAGCTCCCTGGCAAAGGGCAACAGCGGTCCGGCTGCGTGGCCGGCACGCTGGCAGCCGCCGCGAGAGGGAGCTGCAGTGTCGGCCGGCCGTCACGTCACTGCGCTCAGGGCAGCCTGAGCAGAGCGCCGGGCGGGAAGCAAATGGATGCTCGACGCTGAGTCCGGATTCCGACTCGCTGACCGCCGCCGCGCCCGGTGGCGTGGGGGTGGCTCCGGTGTTGGGCGGGCGGATGGTGGGCGCGAGGTGCAGAGTCGGAGCGTTGGCGGGCGCCTGCTCTGCACGTGCCCGGCCCGATGTCGAGGAGTCCGTCATGACCGCAGTGCCGTCCTTCCGACCGTCCACCCTGCCGCCGTGGCCCGTGCGCCTGCCGCGCCAGCCGGATCCGCGCGAGGACGCCCGATGAGCACTGGCGCGGATCAGGTCGGCACGCTGAGTGACAGCGGCGGGCCGTCGGTCCCCGGCGCCGATCCCCGGCAGCACCGCCGCTGCATCGCCCAGGAGTTCACGCGGATGGCGGCCTGCGGCGAACTGGATCTGCCGCTGCCTGGCGGCGGCCGGACCCGGGCCCGCTGGGCGGCACTCACTCGCTGGGCTCAGTGGGATCTGTCCCTGGCCCGGCTCGCCGAGGGCCATACCGACGCCGTCGCGATCCTCGCCGAGCTCCGCGCCCCCACTGGAAGCCGAAGGCGGGCGTGCACTCGCTGGTCTGGGCGGAGGCCCAGCTGATCAGCGGCATGGACCCCGACTTCCACCGGCGCGACCTCGCCGACTCCATCGAGGCGGGCAACCTCGCCGTGCAGCGGACATTCGGCGCTGCCCGGTCCGTCGAGTTCGACGCCCTCCTGGCGCCCGGCGCCCCGGCGCCGACGACCGCGGGGTGCGGGATGCCAAGCCCGGCGCCGTCGCAGGCGGGCAGCCGACTCTCGACTCACGGATCGTCCTGCTGGTCAACGAGGCCTACCGGCATGCGCAGCCGATCGCCGGCCTGGCGGACACCCGTGCCCTGTGGGCGGCCGCGGGGATCGACCCACAGGCGCCCGGTGTCTTCAGCGAGACCGACGGCGCCACGGCCGTGTCGGCCCTGGCGGAGCAGCTCGGCACGCACCGGGTCTGGGAACGCTTCCCCGCCGCAGCACGCTGAGCCCCCTCCTCCCACAGCCGCTGCGGGGAGCCCGGTCGGATCGCCCGTGTCACGACCAGGGACGTGGAGAGACGCTCGGGAGAGATGAGCGTCAGTCCGCCCAGCGAGGAATGATGATGAAGGCATTTCCGTGCGGGCGTTGTGCGGCCGCGCCACGGAAGGCCCACCCAGAGTGTGAGTGGCGTCAGCCTCATCGAGCCTCGAACCATGGCAACGATCATCATCCTGTTCGAGCTGGAGCAGGACCAGGCTCTCGGGCCCGATGGCGTCGAGCCGGTGGTCCTCGCGGTGCACGCGGCGGGCGCTGACCCCGACGTGCCCGAAGACCCGCTCCCGCGCACCCTCTGCGGCCTCGACACCGAGCCCATGGAGCACGCCCACTACCGGCCGGCCCGGCCGGCCGAACCCTGGTACCCGCCGCAGCTGGCAGACCGTCGGTGCCAAGAGTGTGAAAGGGCGCTGAGATCGGCCTGACCAAGCGCATTCACAGGCATTTTCGTCCCGGGCAGTCAGCGGCGGCGCCATAGCGGGTCGCGACGAAACGCGGGACGGGACAGCAGCCCCGGCCGGGCTGGACCGGAACGTCGCTCGGCGGCCGGGGTGCTGCCCGGCGGGGTCGAGGAGATCTGGCGGACCGACCACATGCTGCCGCTGTGCGGACCGGAGTTCGACCCGGGCACCCACGACGCGGACACCGGTTACACGGAGCGTTACGGCTCCTACTACGGCCCGTTCTACGGCGGCCCCGCCGTGTGACGAGAACCTGGGGGCATGCGGGCGGGCCGGCACCGCGACTGGTGGCGGCCCGCCCGCATGCCCCCAGCCGAGCTCCTAGGGGTGCCGGGAGAGGAGAGCGTCAGAGGCCGCCGGGCTGAGGCCGCCGGGCTGGGCATCATGACGGCCCCGGTGGGATCAGCCGATGCCGGCGGACCCACCGCGGCGGTGTGCTCGATCTGGAGCAGCGGGCACGGGAGGCGAGACCTCATGGAGGCCTCACCGTCGGTGGTGCTCTGCCAGGCGCAGCACCACCGCCCCCGCGGGAGTTCGGGCATCAGACGGTGCCCCGCGAAGAAGCGGTGAAAGGAAATCGGGGCGACGAGGGTCCCGGTCCTGGTGGCGCCGAGAAGGGCCGTTGCCACGCAGAGCGTTTGCTCCGCGCGTCACTTCTTCGCTGTGCGTCGGGTCAGTGCCCCAGCGCGCTGGAGAGCTGCTTCTTGTTCATCTTGGAGCGGCCCTCGATGTTGCGGTGCTTCGCCTCGTTGTACAGCTGATCGTAGGTGGGTCCGGTGGAACCCGAGTGCGAGTGCTGTCCACCGCGGCGGCTGGAGGACATGTCGTGGGTGGAGGAGCGGCTGGCGGTCCTGGACTCGCCGTGGCGGGCTGGCTCCTTGTTGACGGTCCGGGCGGCGATTTCCTCCGCCCGCTTGGTGCTCTTGCCGGTGTCGAGCTCGCTCTCCTTGATGTGCTCGTACTGGCGCTCGCGCTTGGGACTCGATCCGCGTGGCATTTCCGGCTCCTCACGTACGGGTGGTCGGCTGGAGGAGTACGACCGTCCGGGGCGGAACAGCGCCCTGCGTCCGAGCCGCGGCCGGCCGGCCCCGACCACGGGTGCGCCGACTGGAGGGTGTGCCGGCTTCAGAGCTCCCGCAGGGCGGGCAGCAGGGCCTTCTCGGCCCAGTCGAGGAACGGCCGCTGCGCCTCCCCGCCGATCTGCACCAGGGCGACCTCGGTGAACCCGGCGTCGGTGAAGGCGCGCACCGCGTCCACGAACGTCGACAGTTGGTGTCATCGACGTGGGAGCGGGAACCGTCGTCGTGACGGAGGTCCTGGCCAATGCCGCCGCCGCCCCTGTCCACGCGGTCGAGCCGTCCGCGGCCACGCGCACCGCGCTGCTGGCCCGCCCGGCCTGGCTCGGCGCCGACCTGCGGGCCCGCATCACCGTCCACGAGAGCCGCCGGCTGCCGTCGGCGCGCCTGGGCCCCGACCAGTACAGCGCCCGGCTGACCCGCACTCGCGACCGCGGGGTGATCGCCGTGCGTGTCGACTACCGGGTCGAGCGGGACGGCGCGGTGCTGCCGGGTTCGAATTGGCGAACGCGCCGAGCGGCGACCTGGTGGCCGCCCGGCGGCGGCCCCGGCACGGCCTGGCGTCCGGCACGGCGGCCCGCGGTAAGGCCGCTCGAGAGGGCGAGCCCCCGCGCAGGAGCCTTCGGCGGTCGACGTGGGTGGTCGGTCGAACCGGCTGTGCGGACCGCGCGTATGGGATCGGCGAAGGGGGGTACACGCTGGTCAGGAGGTTGATGACCATGGGTGCTCTGCTGTTGGTTCTGCTGCTGGCCGTGATTCTGGCTGGTGTGGGGTTCGCGATCCACATCCTTTGGTGGGTGGCGATCGTCGTACTGGTGCTGTGGCTGTTGGGCTTCGTGTTCCGCAGCGCCGGGTCCGGCGGTTCGCGTGGCCGCTGGTACCGATGGTGAACCAGCGCGGGAGCGGGCCGAGATGCCGGGAGGCACCCCTGACCGGGTGCCTCCCGGCATCTTGGCCCGCCACGGACACACGGGCTGGATGCATTGCTGGGTGCATCCAGGCAATGCCGCGGGCCAGGCGTGGGGCGCCCACCCGTGCGTACGGCCCGAGTCCTGCGTGCCGCTCTCCCGCAGAAGAGGGCCACTTGCCGCTGCTGTTGCTGTCGGCATGTCGTCGCCGACTCTCTGTGTTCGGCGTCCGCAACGGGGCAGGGTGTCGTCATGTCTGAACGTCGCAACCGCCGCCGCTCACGTGCCGTGCCCTTGGCCTGCTGACGGGCGAACCCGTCAGCGAAGCAGCCTTCCCCGCTGCCCAGCCGGAAGATGTGAGACAACCGGGTTCCAGAGCTACAACTGGGCCGAGGCGGCCGTCTTCAAGGGAACCTCAGTCGCCTGCCCGGGAGTTGGCGGGTGCTTCTCCAAGTTGCTGCTCGGCCACCCGCCAGCGTGCGTTCTTCGCCAGCGGTGACGTGATCGTCTTCACCCGGCACGCGCCCACCTGCCCGATCCGGGCCGCGCGGTGAACGCCGCGCTCACAGGGAACCCGCGGTGGAGAGGCGCCGCACCGGATGAGCGGTGACGAGCCAGCGGGCGTCGTGGTGGGCCTGTACGGCCCGGCCCACGCTCCACAGCGGCTCCTGGCCCAGCTGGAGGACGGTCGCCGCGTGGTCATCGCGGTGCTCGGCCCGGCACAGGCCGAGCAGATCGGCGATGCGACGCGAGGCCTGCTTGCACCCCGCTCACGCAGTGACCGGCGTTACCTCGACGGCTTGCAGGCACGGGTGGGTGCTGACGTAACCGGCGGGCGTTGCCAGCACCTTCGCCACCTGGCCCTCGATCCGCAGACGGAACTCGCCGCTGGCGTCCGTTCACACCGCCCCGTCGCCTGGGGCGAGGCCGTCGGCGAGACGCACGAGGATGACCTTCGAAGGTGTGTGGGTGCCGATCGGGCCGGGCAGGGTCACCGCATGCCGCCGGGTCAGGGCCATCATGGGCAAGCCGCGGACCTGTGGGGGAGCCTGGTGCGGATCGCCGCGACCTGGCCGGACTCGCCGCCCCTTGGGCCCGGGCTGGGCAGTGACTGCACAGCCCGGGCCGTCCGAGGCGGTGCCGGGTCGGCGGTGTGACGCCGGTCATGCCCATGGCGCCGGCCTCGCTGGAGACCACGTCGATCCGGATCGGCGAGATGGTCGTGCGCTCGCTCGCGGGTGATGTGCTGCTGGACAACCTCCCAGAGTCCGAAGCGGCCCTGGACGCCGCCTGCGGCCAGAAGCCCGCTGTGCTGGCTCTGGACCTGGCCCACGTCGGCCTGTTCACCTGCGACGGCCTCAACGTGCTGCTCGACCTGCGCCTTCGCGCTCCCGTGCAGGGTACGCCGCCGGTAGGTGGCCCGAGCCGTACGGTGCGCCGGGTCCTCGAACTGACCGACTCGGCCCCGTTGTTCCCCGTTGTGGCTACCGCTGAGGAGGCCGCGCGATTTGCGAAGTCCGACCCGCCTTCCGTCTTGGAGAGGATGCGCTACTACACCGCGAACGGCACCAAGGAACTGCTACCACCACCGTGAGAGGGCCACTGTGACCGGGCCGGTCGTCCTCCACGACGGACTCCAGCCCGCCCCCGGCCAGGGACGCACACCGCACAGCTCGTTCGCCGAGGCCTATCCGGCCCACATCCGCCGGCTCGTCCTCGACCACTGGGACGGGGACTGAGGAAGCCGGTGGGTCCGGGCCGGGAGCGCGGATGCCACCGCCTCCTCCTCGGCGCGGCGTGGGCTGACCCCGGCTGGATGGCGTGATCAGTGCCCCGTGTCCGGTGAGAGGACTGCCGAATGGACCGCGTCGACCTGCCCGTCCCCATCCGACGACATGCTCGGGGGCCCCTTGTCCAACGCACCGTCAAGCTGCGAGGGTTTTTGTTATGAAGCCAACACGAGGAGTAACCGTCCTGGCCGCTGCCGCACTCGCCACCACGCTGGGCCTGGCGGGCGCCTCTCCCGCCGCCGCAGCGACCACCGGCCGAAGTGTCGCCTGCCACACCGGCACCATTACGTGCGGCAGCGGAACCTTCACGCTGTCCGGAAACCGGAAGCTGACCGACGGCGCCTTGTCGGTGCTGCGGTGGTGCACAACAGGACCGGGCGGATCGAGGATCGCGCTGGAGGTCTTCGAGGCCGACCACCGTGCGGTGTGGGGTAGCTGGCACTCCAACAACCTGGGATGCGGCCGGTACCAGCGGGTCCCCGCCTCCGGCGACACCCTGACGTTCACGGCGGGCTCCGACATCTGCGCGTGGCGGGTGGTCACGTCGGACACCCCCTCGCACGCCCAGACGGTTGACGGCACTTTCCAGTGGAACCCCAGTCACCCGAAGGGTTGCTGACCACCTGTCGGCGGACGGACGAAGACGATGTTCCTGCCGGGGCACCCCTTGAGGATCCTCAAGTGACCCGTCAGCCGCCTGCTCCGTGCCCCCGCGACCGCCGAACTGCCGGCCGGTGGACGGTCTCGCGGAGGGGTGGCTGGGCGAGATGGGAGGATGGAGGCATGGATGTCTTGCGCAGGAACAACGTCATGGTGACCGGTCGGGTGGACGGGCCGGTGGTGCTGCTGGCGCACGGGTTCGGTTGTGACCAGAACATGTGGCGCCTGGTCGTCCCGGCACTGGCGCGGGAGCACCGGGTGGTGCTGTTCGACTATGTGGGCTCCGGCCGCTCGGACGCATCGGCGTGGAGCGAGGGTCGCTACAGCTCGCTGGACGGGTACGCCCGGGATGTGGTGGAGGTGTGCGAGGAGTTGGACCTGCGGGATGTGGCCTTCGTGGGCCATTCGGTCAGTGCCATGGTGGGGGTGCTGGCAGCGGCTGCCGACCCGGAGCGGTTCTCCCGGCTGGTGATGGTGGCCCCCTCTCCCCGGTACATCGACGACGAGGGCTACCGGGGCGGGTTCAGCGCCGAGGACATCGATGAGCTGCTGGAGTCGCTGGAGTCGAACTACCTGGGCTGGTCGGCGGCGATGGCGCCGGTGATCATGGGCAACGAGGACCGGCCGGAACTCGGGGAGGAGCTGACCGCCTCGTTCTGCGCCACCGACCCGGACATGGCGCGGGTCTTCGCCCGCACCACGTTCCTGTCCGACAGCCGTGCGGATCTGAAGGCGGTGACGCATCCGACGCTGGTGCTGGAGTGCACGCAGGACGTGATCGCCCCGCGCGAGGTGGGCGCCTACGTCCACGCCGCGATCCCCGGCAGCCGCCTGGTGACCCTGGACGCCACCGGGCACTGCCCGCAGCTGAGCGCACCCGAAGCCACCGCCGAGGCGATCCTCGCCTTCCTCGGGACGCCCCGGTGATGTGCCGCACCGCCCAGGAGCCTCAGGACCCCGAGGAGGACGAGGACGACGTGGACGCCACCGCCGCGGCGTTCACCGCCCTCCTGGAGGACAGCGCCGAGGAACTCTACGAGCAGGCGCCGTGCGGCTACCTGTCCACGATGATGGACGGCACCATCGCGAAGATCAACACCACGCTTCTCGACTGGCTGGGCCTGAACCGCCGGCAGGTCGTGGGCCGCATGCGCTTCACCGACCTGCTCACCGTCGGCGGCAAGCTCTACCACGAGACCCACTTCGCGCCGCTGTTGCGCATGAGCGGCGAGGTCAACGGGATCGCCCTGGACATCAAGGCGGCCGGCGGCGCGCGGCTGCCGGTGCTGGTCACCTCCAGGCTGAAGACCAGCACCGACGGCGAGCCGGTGCTGATCCGCACCACCGTCTTCGACGCCCGCGACCGCCGCGCCTACGAGGCCGAGCTGCTGCGCGCCCGTAAGGCGGCCGAGGAGGCCCGCCGGCAGGCCGAAGCGGACCGCGAACGCCTGCAGGAAGCACTGGCGGTCCTGCAGCAGAGCCTGCTGCCCTCCGCTCTGCCCCAGGTGCCTGGGCTGGAGGCGGCCTCGCACTACCACACCGCCTCCCCGGACCTGCTGGGCGGAGACTTCTACGACCTGTTCCCCCTGGACGGCACGCGGTGGGCGTTCTTCCTCGGCGACGTGTGCGGAAAGGGCCCCAAGGCCGCCGCGGTGACCTCCCTGACCCGCCACACCCTGCGCGCGGCCGCCCTGCACGACCCCGACCCCGTCACGGTGCTCACCACCCTGAACACCGTGCTGAACCAGCGGTACACCAGCGGCGACACCCGCTACTGCACCGCCGTCTTCGGCATCCTGGAGCCCCGGGGCGAGCAGTGCGCGGTACAGATCGCCGCCGGCGGCCACCCCTCCGCCCTCATCCAGCGCGCCGACGGCACCGCCGAGTTCCTGCCGACCCCGGGCGGCATGCTCATCGGCATCCTGCCCGAGGCCCGCTTCGCCCGCGCCCACACCGTCCTCCACCGGGGGGACACGCTGCTGCTCTACACCGACGGCCTCACCGAGGCCCGGATCGGCCCCAAGCGAGAGCTGTACGGCGAGGACGCCCTGCGCGCCTTCGCCACCGCCCAACCACCCGCCGGCCCCCAGGCCCTGGTCACCGCCCTGACCGGACTCCTCGACGGCTTCGGCGACGGCCTGGACGACGACACCGCCCTGCTCGCCCTCGGCATCCCTGCACCCCTGCCCACCCCTGCGAGTGAAGACCCGACATGAGCCCGCTGACGATCACCGCCCGAGACGCCGCAACCGGTCCCGTACTGGAGATCACCGGCGACCTCGACCACCACACCGCCCCCCAACTGCGCCAGGCCGTCGACGCCCTCACCCTCACCGGGAGCCGGCTGCTGGTCCTGGACCTCGGCGGCCTGGACTTCTGCGACTCCAGCGGCATCACCGCCCTGCTGGCCGCCCGCAACATCGCCGCCGAGCGCGGCGCCGACATCGCCCTGGCCGCGGTCCCCGCCAACCCCGCCCGGATCCTGCGCATCGTCGGCCTGGACCAGGTCTTCACCATCCACCCCGACGCCGACGCCGCCACCGTGGCCAGGGGCGGGACGACAAGCCGGCAGGCGGATTCGGTTCCGTAAGCCCCGAGCCGGGCGCCGCCGGCTGCGAGGTCTTCACCGCCGGCTGACGCATGGCCGGTTGGGCCGGTTGCGCTGTCCGCACCCGCGCCGCGCCGCTTCTCCGATGATCGGTACCGTCGCCCACAACTACGACAACGCCAACCACCTCACCCAACTCACCGAGACCACCGGCGCGAAGACCACCTACGGCTACAACGCCGCCAACCAGCTCACCAGCACAGGCGGTTCCACCACCGGCTGGTCCTACGACGCCGCCGGCAACGGGAGCACCGCCGCCTCGACCCCCGCCCGCACCGCGGAGACCTACACCGACCTGTTCCAGCCCTCCTCCCTCACCACCGGTTCCACCGCGCTGAGCGCCACCTACTCCGGCACCGACGCCAGCGAGCGCACCACCCTCGGCTCGACCACCTTCTCCAACACCGCGATGGGCCTGACGACCACCCAAACTGCCAGCGCCACCGCACGATTCATCCGCGACCCCGAGGGCAGCCTCACTCGTATGACCACCACCGCCGGCACCGACCACTACCTCACCGACGCCCAGGGCACGCGGACCCCTGAAACGGCCAGGTCGCAGGGCACACTCTCCCCGAGGAACAAGTGCCAGCCCCAGTTGGCTGGACCAAGACCTTCACCGACCCCCGCCTCTGCGCGGCCATCGTGGATCGCCTCACCTTCGGCGGCAACATCATCGAGACCAGTACCGACTCCTACCGCCTCGCCACCACCCGCGCCCGTGCGGAACAGCAAGCCGTCGGCTGAGGGCCGTCCTGAGTCCGGTGTTCGGAGAATGTCGCCATCTGGCAGCGTCCTTCGAACACCGCCGGGACAGTCAGCCCGCAAACGCCCGCCGCACGTGATCGAGGCGCGCACGCTGGTCCTCGATCCAGCCGGCCGACGGCGAGAGAGGCACGCTGACCGTCACCTGCGAGGAAGGAGCGTCCTGAAGCGGAAGATTTCAAGTCCAGTGAGACGGTCGTGACGTTATGAGGTTTGTGGTGCGGGTTCCCTGCGCTTGGCGGGGTCGTTGATCCATGCCGTCTTCGGGATCTCGGGTGGTCTGGGACGGCGGCCGAAGCGTTCGGGGTGGCGCGCGTAGGCCTCGGCGAGGGTGACGGACCGCTGGTCGCGGATCTCCTCCGCCGTGCCGAAGTGGACGCTGGCGGGCGTGTGAAGTCCGATACCCGAGTGCCTGTGCTCGTGGTTGTAGTACGAGATGAAGGCGTCGAACCATTCGCGGGCATGGGCCAGGGAGTCGAACCGCTCGGGGTAGTCGGACATGTACTTGGTGGTCTTGAACTGGGCCTCGCTGTAAGGGTTGTCGTTGGAGACCTTCGGACGCGAGTGACTCCGGGTGACGCCGAGGTCGATCAGCAGCTGGGAGACCTTCTTGGAGGTCATCGAGGTGCCCCGGTCGGCGTGCACGGTCTCGGGGACGATGCCGTTGCGCGCGATGGTCTCGCGGATCAACTCCTCCGCCCGCTCGGCTGATTCGGCCAGTTCGACGGTGTGGCCGACGATGTAGCGGCTGAAGATGTCGATGATCACGTAGGCGTGGTACCAGATGCCCTTCCTGGGGCCGGCAGCTTTGGTGATGTCCCAGGTGAACACCTGGGAGGGGCCGTCGGCGACCAGTTCGGGCACCGTCTTGGCCGGGTGGGTGGCCTGGCGGCGGCGCTCACCGGACTGCCCCCGCTCACGCAGGATCCGGTACATCGTGGAGACCGAGCAGTGGTAGCGCCCGGTGTCCAGCTCACGGGCCCAGATCTGCGCGGGCGCCAGTTCGGCGTACTCGGGGCTGTTCATCAACTCCAGTACCGCAGTGCGCTCTTCGGCTGTCAGGGCCGATGGCTGGACCTGGGGCGACCTGGGCTTGCGTGCGGGCGTCGGCTGAAGCCTGCGGTAGTGGGTGGCCCGGGAGCGGCCGGTCAGCCGGCATGCGGCCGTGGTGCCGAGCTCGTGTTCGACGGCGGTGAACGCCTCGTCCACGACGGGGTCCGCGGCGTGCTTCAGTCCGCGCTCTCGGAGATCATTTCCAAGAGCGCCGACGCTTTTCCCAGGACCTCCAACGCTGCCTTGTTCCGGGCGAGCTCCCTCTCCAGCCGTTCCACCTGCCGGCGCAGCTTCTCGTTCTCGACCTCGGTGGCGGACTTCTTCGGGCGGGCCGGGCTGGTGCGGTGGTCGACCAGGTTCTCCAGGGCCCCGGCATCGCGCGCGGCCCGCCACTCGGTGACGTGCGAGTGGTACAGGCGCTCGCGGCGCAGAACCGCACCCTTCTCGTTCTTGGGCGCGGCGTCGTACTCGGCGACGATCCGCAGCTTGTACTCGGGACTGAACGTGCGGCGCTTCGGCCTGGGAGCCGGGTCGGCAGCGGACGGATTGGTGCTGGTCATCAGGGATGGAACTCCTACTCGGGCCCTCTCAGGCTAACCCGACAAAGCGGGACGTCTCACCCAAGGCTGACAGAGAGGGAAGTGACACTCCGATCACTCCAGGCGCCAGCGGCTTGATCCCGAGCTGGACCGTCCGGCCGGAGTTGAGCCACGAGACGAACCGGTTGCCGGCGAGCCTGTCGAGGGCTTCCTCCCACTTGTCCAGGTCATCGGACGTGATGCCGACGGGGAAGCTGCCGTTGATGGTCCCGGTCGACACGATGAACTCGCAGTCGAGGAAGTCGCTGCCCGGGGCCGGCCGCTCCAGCACGCGGAGAGAGACGGCGTGACCGCTCGTCCCCGGCGGATCGGCTAGGTGGATCAGATCGCCCAGCTCGTCTTCCATGACAGCCCCTCTCCATTGACGTCGAACAGGGGCATCATTCCGGGATGATGACGCTCTCTGAAATTCCCCAGGCGGTGCTCAAGTAGTGGCCAAACCTGCTCAGTTGATCTCCCCACCCTTTGGGTGATTTCTTCCGGCGTGTCTGGGTGGGGTGGTGTCCACTGGAAAACCTGCGTGTGCGATCGGATTGGCCTGTTCGGAGGCCGGATGCTCACCAGGGAGGAAGACGTGGATGCTCACGCTCTGCGTCGGCAGGGATGGTCGATCTCGGCGATCGCGCGGCACCTGGGCCGGGACCGCAAGACGATCAGGGCCCACCTCAACGGCGAGCGGGTCGCGGCTGTCCGCAGCCCCGCACTCGACGGCTTCCTGCCGTTCCTGGCCTATTGCCGGCAGCGACTGACCGATGACCCGCACCTGTGGGCGGCCACGTTGTTCGACGAGATCATCGGGCTCGGGTATCAGGGCGGCTATTCGACGTTCACGCGGGCCCTGCGCAAGCACCGGGTGAGGCCGCACTGCGAACCGTGCGACCGCACCACCGGCAGGGACCGGGCGATCATTGAGCATCCGGCGGGCGAGGAGATCCAGTTCGATTGGGTGGAGCTGCCCGATCCGCCGGACGGGTGGAACTGCGGCAGCCACGCCCATCTGCTGGTCGGCGCGCTGGCCCACTCGGGTCGCTGGCGTGGAGTGCTCGCCGAGAGCGAGCAGTTTCCCCATCTCGTCGAGGCCATCGAGCAGGTGATGCGGCGTCTGGGCGGCACCGCTCGGCGCTGGCGGTTCGACCGGATGTCCACGGTCTGCCACCCGCCCACCGGCAAGGTGACCCCGGGCTTCGCCGGGGTGGCCAAGTACTACGGCGTCGGGGTGGATATCTGCCCGCCGCGCAGGGGCAACCGCAAAGGCGTCGTCGAGAAGGCCAACCACACGGCGGCGCAACGCTGGTGGCGCACGGTGCCGGACGGCATCAGCATCGAGGCGGCCCAGAGCGGAATCGACAAGCTCGCCGTCCGGATGGACGGCCGGCGCCGCATGGTCGCGGGCCTTCGCTGCACCGTCGGCGAGCTCGCCGACGCGGAGCCGCTGCTGGCACTTCCCGCCCTGGCCTATCCCGCCCAGGCGTCCGCCGAGCGGACCGTCACCGCGCAGGCCCTGGTGCCCTTCCGCGGCAACTTCTACTCGGTGCCGCCCGGCCTGTCCGGGGCGGTGGTCTCGGTGCGCTGGCGACTGGACGAGCCGTTCATCTCCATCGCCACCGTCGGCGGCGCGGTCATCGCCCGCCACGAGCTGGCACCGCGCGGCACTGGGCAGACCGTGCGCGACCACGGCCACGTCGTCGCCCTGGAGCGCGCGGTGCTCAGGGCCTTCACCGACGCCCCGCCCTGCCGCAGCAAGGTCCGCAAGCCGCCTTCCGAGCAGGCGCGGGCCGAAGCCGACGCCCTGCGAGGAAGGTCCACCTCGGCCGACCCCGCCGCCCGGGTCGTCATCGACCTGTCCACCTATGCCGACGTGGCCGCCCGGCTGCGAACGGCACCCGGCAACGACGAGAAGGAGTCGAAGAGTTGAGTGATCCGGTCCAGATGAGCGACGCCCGCCGCTACCAGCAGCTGCGGGCCCACCTGTCCTACCTGAAGCTGAACGACGCGGTCGAGGCCCTGCCCAGGGTCCTGGACCAGGCCCGCGCCGAGCGCATGTCGCTGACCACCGCGATGGAGCGGCTGCTGGAGATCGAGGTCGATGCGACCGAGGCCCGCAAACTGGTCTCCCGCATGCGGTTCGCCTGCCTGCCCGAACCCTGGACACTCAACGACTTCGACTTCGCCGCCCAACCCGGCGTCGACGAGAAGCTGATCCGGGACCTGGCCACCCTGCGATTCCTCGACAACGCCTCCAACGTCCTGTTCGTCGGACCGCCGGGCGTGGGCAAGACCATGCTGGCCGTCGCCCTGGCCAGAGCCGGCGTCGACTCGGGCCACCGCGTCTACTTCACCACCGCCGCCGAGCTCGCTGCCAAGTGCCACAAAGCCGCACTGGAGGGCCGCTGGGCAACTTGCATGCGATTCTTCGCAGGCCCCAAGCTCCTCGTGATCGACGAACTGGGCTACCTGCCACTGCCCGGCGACGGCGCCTCCGCCCTGTTCCAGGTGATCAACCAGCGGTATCTCAAGTCCAGCACGATCTTGACCACGAACGTCGGCATCGCCAAAGCGCACATGTTCCGGCGAACCCGTGCGAGGTGCCGCCGAATGTCAACGAGTTCGGCTCGAAAACTCGTCGCGTGATCAGTCGTCTGTGAAGGAGAGGCAGACTGCGGTGGACTCGAGTACCACCTGGTCTTGGGTGAAGCAGTCGGCCTGCTTGGTAGCCACCTCGGCACCGCAGCTCCCGCAGACGACATTGGGTCCGTTGGTGCCGCTGGGTCCCTGGCAGCAGGCGCTCAATCGGTCCCAACCAGAGTGCAATTCGGTGCCGACGACGTCGTCGGGATGAACCACAAAGCCGGGGATGTCGATGGTGAACTCGCTCAGCCGGAAGTTCGGGGCATAGGTGCCGCGCGGCATCCGGGGCGGCCTTGTCCGGATGCCGGGAGTCTCTGAGGGTGGGACTGGCAACGGAACTTTGATCTTGGTGACCGGTGTGGTGAGCGGGCATCGGCAACGGTCACACAAGAAGCGCGGCATGTTGCTGATTCTGCAGGTCCCAGATCAGCTCTGAACAGCGATTTTGAAGCGGTCACGGCTCCACCAGGCGGATGGCATCGACGTGGTCGGCGAGGTAGATCATGACGCCTTCAGGGTCCATGCCGAGGGCTGCGGCGACGAGCTTGGGATCGAGGGCGTTTACCAGGTCCGCCAGACGGGTGCTCCGCAGGGTCCGCGGTGGGACGCCGCAGGAGTCCAGGAGGTGGCTGACATAGGCGGTTGAGGCCGGTGCCCGACCGGTCTTGGTGATCCGGGTGACGATCACATGAGGGTTGTCGGTGCGCTGGTCCGCGCGGTGGGCCAGGCAGCGTTGGAGCACCGACCAGCTGGCCGGGTCCATGGGCACCGGATGCGGCCGTTTGCCCAGGCGGATGGTGCGGCTGGTGGGGTCGAGGTCGTCCACGCGCAGGAGCCGAACCTCACTGCTGGAGGCCGCGTGGAGGAGGGCCAGGATTCCGAGCAGTGCCTCGTGCGGGTGCGCGTCGGTGCCGGTGGTCCAGCGGCGGAACAGCTGGCGCTGCCGGTCGACGGCGACGGTGGTGCCGCTGAACCCTGACGGGCCTTTGGCCTTCACTCCCCGGGTGGGGTCGATGAGCACGACCTTGCGGGAGCGGGCGAAGCGAAAGTACTGCCGCAGCACGGTCAGTCGGCGTTGCCGGGCCTTGGGCATGGTCGCCAGGAAAGCCTCGACGTCGTGGACGTCGGCCAGGGCCCAGTCCTGCTTGTTGCGCGTGCCGGTCAGGAAGCGGGCGAGGTCGCGGACGATGGCCAGGGCGGCCTCGATGGTGTTGTCGGTGCGAGGCAGGGTGCCGGCCTTCAGGGCGCGCTCGCGTGCTCGCAGCATGGACTCGGCGAACGCCTGGACCTGTGGTCGCAGCGGAAGTGGGGTGGCGTCGATGCGGCGTCGTCGGCGTCCGGCGGCGAGCCGTTGCGCCTGGTCGGTGGGAAGGGCGAGGCCGCGCTGGGTGAAGAAGCCTTCGAGCGCGCGGGCGAGGGAGCCCATCGACCGGCCGGGGCGGCGGGCGCGGTCCAGCAGGGCCTGGGGATGGTTGGGCTGTTCGTCCTCCAGGAGCCTGCCCAGAGTGCTGATCATGGTGCAGGCGCGACTCGCGCAGTGCCGGTCGGCGAGATGGCCGGCGAAGTCACCCAGCCAGGGCACGGGCTCGGCGAGCCGTGCGGCCAGATTCTCGGCGGCGATGAAGGGTCGGTCGGGGTGCTTCTGCCAGCAGGCCGAACAGAGTCCGAGCCCGGCATGGCGCCGCACCTGGCCGCAGTCGGCGCACTGCCGCGGAGGCTGCTTGGTCTGCCGCTGGCGCGAGCAGTGGCCGCACCATCCGGTGCCGTCCTGCAGAAAGCCGGGCCGCTGGCAGCGTGGGCAGAGCCGCTTTGCGGCCTGCCGGTCGGCCTCGCGTCGGCAGATCCCGCAGTGGCTGGCGATCGGTGAGCGGACCGGGCGTCCGCAGCCTGCGCAGGTCCGTGAGCAGGTGATGCACCGTCCGGTGTCGGCCTGCAGGACGCGTGACCTCCCGCAGGCAGGGCAGGACGCGCGGGCGGCTTCCTCTTTCATCCGGGCCGTGCAGCGGCAGCAGTGCCGCCGGTCGATGAAGCCGACCGGCGCCCCGCAACCGACGCAGTCCCGTTGCCTCTTGCCCATGCTTCGCCCGCACCTCCTTCGGTCAGATCGGCGGCATCGACCGGCCCCGGGCCGAGGCGACCCGGGGCAAATCTGCTGCCGGTCGAGGAGGAGCCGCAGGGCGTTCGACGGGGGTGGTGTCGACCTCGATCAGGTCGTTGGGGGTGCACTCCAGTGCGGTGCACAACGCTGCGAGCGTGGACATCTTCACCTGCGAGGGTTCCTTGGTGAACAGGGCCGACACCGAGGCGGAGGACAGTTCCAGGCCCGCTTTCTCGGCCAGGAGCCGCCGCAACTGGGCGCCGGTCCAGACCTCGCGCTGGGCGGCGGCCATCCGCAGCTTCCACTTGATGTTCACGGCGTGGGTTCCTCTCCGGTGAGCTCGCCGAGCGTGCTGGTCACGGCCCGTCGATAAGCGTCCTCGATGAACGTGGCCGAGGGCCGGACGTATCTCATGGTCGAACTGACTGTCCAATGGCCAAGTAGCTGCTGGATGGCCACCAGATCCACTCCGCGCTCGTAGTTGTGGGTCGCACAGGCCCTCCGCAGGGCATGCGGGCTGAACCGGTCGGCGGCCGGACGGCCCTCCAGCTCCATCAGATAGCGCAGGCGGTTGCGGACGGTGCCTTGGTGCAGGTGGCCGCCCGACTCGTCGGCGAACAGCGCGGGCGAGTCGGGGAACTTGCCGCGCACGTCGTCGAGGAACCAGCGCAGGACCAGGTCCAGTTGGTCGAGCATGGGCACCCAGCGCGGACGGGGCCCGGAGGTGTGGGCGCCCTTGCCGAAACGCACGTGCAGCTTGCCGAACGGTCCGCGGCCGAAGTGCACGTCGGGGCGGTCCAGGAGCGAGGCCTCCTCCGAGCGCAGGCCGGCGTGATACAGCGTCCGGAAGAGCGCGTAGTCGCGGGCGGCGGGCGCGTACTTGCGGGCGGTGGCGATCCGGGCTTTCAGGAAGTCGAAGAACTCCTCGACCCGCTCGGGGGTCGGCGGCGGCAACAAAGCCGGGGAGTCGTCGCCGACATGCCGCGAGGCGTTGAACTCGTCCACCGGGCAGACCAGTCGGACCCCGAACGCGGCCTCGATCTCGACGGCCTTACGGGCCTGCAGGAACCGGTGGAACCCCTTGAAGATCTGGACGTATCCGCGGCGGGTGGACGGCGCTCGCCCCTCCACCGCCAGGCCGCCGACCACGCGGTCGATGTCCTCGGGCGTGACATCCCACGCCGGCCGCCCCAGGGCCTTCAACGTCCGCTCCAACAGGCCGATGTCATTGTCGACCGTTACCGGGCTGAACCCTCGGGCCCGCCAGGAGGCCACGAACGCCTCCACACACAGCGCCTGGAACTCCCACGGATCCCAGGCAACGGGCACCTCGGGCACCGTCCGGCCCTCGATCACCCGCAGACGCGACTCCACCATCCGGCACACCTTCCTCGCACCTGACGAATGAAGGTAGCGCCTACAAAACCCTGCTGTCAGCAAGACAATCAAAGAGACACTCGGACCCCTGAAACGCCCAGGTCGCAGGGCACACTCTCCCCGAGGAACAAGTGCCAGCCCCAGTTGACTGGGCCGGCGCCTTCGGTGACGCCACCGTCGCAGCCGCCATGCTCGACCGCCTGCTTCACAAGGCCGCCGTGGTCGGCATCGACGGCCCGTCCTACCGGATGCGCTCCCACCAGAGCCACGCCGAGACCCTCCGCAAGGGAGTGAACTCCCGTGTCTCCTGACGCCGAGCGCCCCGCCGAAGCCAGTCGCCTGCCCGTCTACTGCCCCCAGTGCAACGGAGAGTTCACCGCACTCCCGGGAAGCCGGCAGGTCTACTGCTCGCCACGGTGCTACGAACTCTCCCGCCGACCCGCACCCCCGCCGCCCGTGGTCAAGAACTGCCCCCACTGCGGCGTCGAGTTCACCCACCAGGCCAGAGTCCGCCAGGTCTACTGCTCGACGATCTGCCGCCGCGACGCCGAGAAACTCCGCGACCGGGAACGCGACGAACAACGCGCACTCCGCCTCGGCGACCCCCTGCCCCACCGGCCACCGGCCCGCGCAGGCTCGGCACCGGCGATTCCTGTCCTGCCCCCGTCCCCACGGTCGCGAACCACCGACGCGCTCGCGCCCACCGCGGTCCGCAACTGCCCGCACTGCGACCAGCCGATCACCATCGTCGCCCTGCTGGCCACCCCCGAAGCCGCCCGCCCGACCATCCCGCAACCGAGCACCGACGTCGTCCCCCTGCGGCGAATCTGAGCCCCTCGGGCCCCTATCCCTCGAACAGATCTTCCAGCACAGGGATACAGGGCGACAGCAGCGGCTCCGAGTGCTCGGTCACCCGCCCGCGAACCATCCTGATGACGAGGACCTCGTTCTCCCGAGCGGGGTCCTCGTCGTCGCGCACATGCAGCAGGCCATACGAACCCGGCGCCCACTCGCCTACCTCACCGAAGAACCGCACGATCTCCGCGTCCCGGTGGTTGGGGAAGCCTCCGAAGTGGACGAACGCCTGTCCGTTCATCCATCGCAGGTCCAGCAGATACGGGCTGTCGATCTCCCGAATGCGCCGCTCGATGCCCTCGACGATCTCTCGCAGGCGGCCGTCGTCATCGTCGGCGCTGGCGCTCTCCAGAACGTTGATCCAGCCGTGGTATTCGAACATGGCCGCAGCCTACTGACCCGCTCACCAGCCGCCCATCCCATTCCCGCTCACCTGATTCTCCACATCGTTCAACCTGCTACAGAGTGAGGAGTTGGAGCGACACTGGCCGTTTTCAGGGAGCCCTATCAGAATGAGACCACCGACACGCACGGACACCGCCGTCGGTGCTGTCAGTTCTCACCGACATTTCGCAGCCTGCAGATCAGCATCTGCTGCCCAAACTCGTCGACAAGTGCTGTCCGTTGTCACCTACGTAGCCACCTGAGCTTCGACCTGGCTCGCTGACGATCCGCCGGCCCATATACCCGGCGTCGGCGGCCGCGAGTGTGGCAGCATCACCGCCATGTCTCTGCTGACCTGGAACCACGACGGGGATCTGTACTGCGTTCTCACTACCGAGACCGGTACCAGCGAGGGCCGGACCACCCATTTCGAGCTCAGCGAGGCCCGCATCGTCGCGAGCGGGCCCCCTTCGGTGCCTGCCTCACCCGCTCCCGGGCCGACAGCCGTGACGGTGGTCGTCTACGCCCCCGACGAGGAGAAGCCCGCAGAGGTCTACTTTGACGGGACGCAGACGCTGCCGTTCGCCGTGCTGCAGCACTTCGTGGCAACTGTCGCTGCACGGCTACCAAGCACCGGTTCGTAGAGAGCCGAGGCTCCGGAGGCACCACTGCGCCGATGCAGCCTCCGCGGGGACCCCAGCCCCAGGGCCCTGCTGGCAGTGTCCATGGCATGGCCTGGCCCTACCGACTGGTCGGGCACCATTTTCGCCGGGAGCAGGGGGATTGTCCCGGTAACGCTCCGAGTCGATACTTGAACTCATGGCGACGACGGCCGGGATCATAATCCTCTGTTTGCTCCTGCTTCTCTTCTCGTTCCTATCACTGGGCTCTGGCGCGGTGGAAGCCGAGGAAGCAAGGAAGCAGCGGCTCACCTGGAAGAGCGCCCCGGGAGTGGTGAAGCACAGCAAGTTGCACGTGCAGAAGGGCAGTGCCCTGCCCTTCTATCCCACAACGGACCGCAAGACATACACCAATAGCATCGAGTTCACCGCAGAGGGCGGCCAGACGTTCACCGTGGATCTCGGTGGCAAGGCGCTGGCGACTAATCAACCCATCGCTGTCCACTACGACCCCAGCAACCCCGAGGGCACCGCCACCCTCGCCTCTCCAACGCGAAAGCAAGCCACCGGGATCGGTCTGCAGGTGTTCAGCGTGGTCCTCCTGCTCGCCACCGGTGCAATCGTCTACGCGTACTTCTTCGCATAGGCGCATCGGCCTGCTCCAGGTCGCCGCTAACCCGGGCCGGACGCTCGGTGTCGACCTGCGCGCCACGGCCGGACCGCGGTAGAGAGCCGCGCGCGTGGGCCCGCCGTCGGGTCGGTTCTGGCGACGGGGTGAGGGCGGCTCGACCGGGCACACGCCGGGGATCGAGAGCATGGCCCCGACGACCTGGATCACCGCGACGCGCACCGGAGACGACGTCACCCGCAAGCAGGGCCTGGACGACCTGGCAGCCGGCACCTGGACCCTTGGCCGCTACCGCTGGACCGGCACCGCACTGCTCTCGTACTTCCTGGCCGGCGAGTGGTTCTCCGTGCACTGCTTCCAGGACGCCGCCACCGGCGACCCGCTGCGCTGGTACGTCAACTTCGAGCACCCCTACCGGCACCGCCCCGGCCTCGGCGTCGACGACATCCACGACGAAGAGCCAGCTGAATTTGCCCCGCGAGGCGAAACCGGCCCGCCCGACCACGGCCGGCTCCGGCCGGGATCCGCCCCGCAGGGCGAAACCACGCCACGCACCGGTGGCCAGGCCGATCCGCCGGCCGCCCCGGTGTGGCCTACGACGGTGACCAACTGCTGCACCCGCCGCTGCACCCGGGCCTGCGGGGGCTGGGCGACCACGACCTGGTCCGCGACGCCGCGGTGCTGCTCGGGCCGGGCTGGGACCTGGCCGGCTGGAGCCGACACCCGGCGTGGTCGACGGCCGCCACCGTGGCTGCTCGCTCGGCTGGGTCGAGCACGGCCTGGGCGGCACCGACGGCTGGGCCCCGCTCGTCGACGGCGGCTTCCTCGAGGATGTCGACAGGCCCGAGTGCCCGCTGCTCTGCAGCACCGTCGACCATACTGCCCTGCTCGTGCGCCGCGCCCTGGACCAGGGCCCGATCGAAGGCGCCGCACTGCCGCCGACCCGCCCGCCGTCCTCGTCGGGCGTGGTCGGGTCCGGGCCCCCTGTGAATCCGGATTCAGGGGTCGTCGATGCCGAGGAGCCGTTGGCGCACCGCGGTCGCCCTCTCGTGTCCGAGGTCCTCGAACAGGGCCAGCGCCTCCGTCCAGGCGTCGCGCGCCTGCTCCTTCTCCCCGACTGCCAGCAGAGCGTCCCCCAAGCTGTGGGCCGCCTCGGCGAGGAGATACCTGTCGCCGACGACACGTGCGAGCTCGGCCGTCTCGCGGTAGCCCTGGACCGCTCGTTCGGCTTCGCCTCGTGCTAGGAAAACCGATGCCAAGCTGCCGAGCCGTTCGACCTGTCCCCGCCGGTCGCCGACCTTGGTGCTGTCGGCCCTGGCGGCGGCGTTGACGGTCCGGCTGTCCTCCAACGACAGCAGATAGTAGTGCTCGGCCCGATCGAGGTCGCCCAACTCCTGGTAGACGTTGCCAAGCTTCGCACGGGCCACCCCGCGGCCTCCGATCGCGCCCGACTTCTCGAAGACCTCCAAGGACTCCAGGAACGTCGCCATGGCCTGCTGGTAGTCCTTGCGGGCTTCGTGCACGAGCCCGAGGTTGAGCAGCAGCGGACCCATCCGCACCCAGTCCCCGAGCTCCCGCAGGATCGCCTGGGCCGTGCGGAGGTGGCGCTCGGCGTCGTCGGGGCGCCCAGCGTTGTAGCAGGCCAGGCCGAGGCCACCGGTCACGCGGGCCTCCACGGCACGGTCGCCCAGCGCCCGGGCGGCGTCCACGGCAAGCTCGTGCGCAGTGACGGAGTCGGCAAGTCGGTAGCGCAGCCCGGCGGCGAACTTCTGTGCGACGCCCAGCTGCCACACGATCTCGTGCAGCCCCAGGTCCCGCAGCGCGTGCTGAACCGCGATCAGGTTCTCCCACTCCCGGCCGAACCACGCCAGAGCCTCGTCATAAGAGTCGAAGGTCGTCGGCGCGTGCTCGGCAAGCCGCGTGGGAGCCGGGAGGTCCGGCGTGTCGATGGCCTTCGCCGCGTTGTAGGCCGAGTGCAGGAACCACCAGCCGAGGCGTTCCACCGCCGCGTCGCCTTCGGCGTTGTTCTCCGGACCCGAGGCCTGCGCGGCGAAGCTGCGCAGCAGGTCGTGCAGTTCGTATCGTCCGGGCGTCCGCTGTTGGAGCAGGTACTCGTCCTGGAGCAGCTCCAGAAGCATCTCCGTGTCTCGGGCCGCGAGATCCGCCATGGCCGCGACCGCCAGGAGGGTGTAGTCAACCCCGGGATGCCTGCCCAGCAGACGGAACACACGCTGCGCCTTCGCAGGCAGGCCTCGGTAGGACACCCCGAACACCCGCCTGAGCGATCGGCTCCCCAACTCGCTCGCGTCCACGACGTGTCCGCGCAGCCGGTCGGCCAGGTGTGCCAGGCCCCACGCGGGCCGGGAGCGGAGCCGCCCTCCGGCCAGGGCCACGGCCAGAGGCAGGCATCCGCACAGCTCCACGATCTCCGCGGTGGCCTCCGGCTCGGCCGCGACCCGCTCGACTCCGACGATCCGCGCCAGCAGCGCCGTCGCCTCGTCGTGGGTGAACACGTCCAGCGGCACCAGGGCCGCGCCGTCGAGCGCGGCCAGGCTGCGCCGGCTGGTGATCAGGACTAAGCAGGTCGGGCCGGCGGGGATGAGGTCGCGGACCTGCCTTTCGTCGACCGCGTCGTCCAGCAGGACCAGGGCCTGCCGGCCGGCCATCCGGTCGCGGTACATCGCCGCGCGTTCGTCGACGCCGTCCGGCACTTTTTGCGCCGGGACGCCCAACTGCCGCAGGAAGGCAGCCAGTGCGTCGGCGGGGTCCACCGGCGCGTGCTCCTCGTCGAACCCGCGCAGGTTCACGTACAACTGGGTCTCAGCGAACCGTCCGGAGGCGACGAGTCGGTGAGCGACGTGGACGGCTAGCGCAGTCTTGCCCACCCCGCCCATCCCCTCGATCGCCGAGATCACCACCGTGGACACCGGGCCTGACGAGGTGTTGACCGCGTCCAACAGCGTGCGCAGCTCGTGATCACGCCCTGTGAAGGTCGCCAGGTTCGCAGGCAGCTGCCGGAACACCCCCGCTGGGCCGCCCACCTTGGCCAGCCCGTGCACTTTGATACAGGCCTCGCGCCAGCGATCGACCGTCGGCTCGTCAGTCCCCAGCGCTCGGACAACGGCCACGACGAGGTCCAGATCCAAGCGCCGCCGACCGGCCTTGAACGTGTCCACGACGGTGCTCAGCGGGATCTCGCGCGCGGGCCGCACCAGCGACCCGACCCGTTTCGCCAACACCCGGTACGAGGGCATCCCCGCCCAGGTGCGCAAGTCGCCCAGCAGACCGATGAACTCAGCCAGATCCCCGGCCCCGTCCGGATCCGGCATACCGCCCCGCAGCCCACCCACGATGCCCCCATGTAGCTGTGCCCCTGACAAGCCGATTCTAGAAGCAGGTGTACGGGTTCGTACGGGATACGCGACTTCACCGGGCCCCTCGCCGCAGGCTTCTCTCACGGCCTCGCGCAAGGCCAGCCCCAAGCAGTAGAGCAAGAGGCTGACACGATGCCCCCAAGGGGGCCTGCGCTGAGCCCGCGAATCAGTCGGAGCCCATGCCCGGATGCCCGGGGTTTGCGCCGGCCACCACAGAATGGAGAGAGCGATGCGCAGGAAGGCACTCAAGCTCTGCCTAGCAAGTGCAGTGACCGCGGCTGTTGCGTTCGGCATGGCCGGAACCGCCGACGCGGCAACGGGAAGCGCCACCGGCGATCACTTCGAAGTGATCGGGAACAACAACCCGGAGAACGCGGGCGGGCGGTATGCCTACATCTGCAACTACCAGTCGGGGCCGAACGACTTCTACTTCTGGGTGTGGGACAACCAATGGGGTAGCTACGCGGCCCTCATCGACGGCTCTGGCACTGAGACGTGGGGGAAGGTTCATGTCTGGGTCGCAGCCGGAACGTGCACTGGCTTCGCGGTCGGCGCTGGGAATGGCCACTCGATCGAGGTCTTCGGCCAGTCCAGCGGCTACACGAACGCGACGCAGTCGATTGCATGGGGCTAGTCTCCGGACTGGTCTCGATCTTGTATGACGGCTCGCCAGCTTGGCTGGCGGGCCGTTTCTGCTTGTGCGGGCTGGATTCTCCCGCCTGTTGACATGGCGAGGCAAGGGGCGCTGACGTGCCGGGCGGCAGAGCCCCTTGCCTCGCTGCCCGCCGCCCCTGACGCTGTCCGTCGCGGTCCCCGGCGCTGTCCGCTGCTTCGGGCGCTGTTGGTCGTGTCGGGGTTCGATCGGTGGGGAGGTGCGTCCCTTGGCGGGCTGTGGTGGGGTGCCCGCCCCGCGCTGCGCCTGGCTGCTGTTAGGTCGTGGGCACGGCCGCGGCTCGGTTCGCGGTCTCGTGCCTCCCCGAGCCCTGGTGGGGACGCGGGTTAGCGGTTGGCGAGGTGGTGGGAGGTGAGTTGGACTTCCTTGAGTTGGGTGGTGGTCAGGCGTCGGGTTTCCCAGATGACGGCTGCCACATCGGTGGCCCGTGGGTGGAGTGGTGGCAGGTCGTTCGGTAGGTGGATGGCGCCGAGTGCCGCGAGGTCGGGGGCGGGGATGCCGAGCAGGCCCGCGAAGCCGGCCACCAGTTCGGGGGTGGGTTCGATGGTGCCGCGGCCCACTGCGCCGATGGTGGAGGCCGACAGGTAGATCCGCCCGCCGGAGACCGCGTGCAGGGCCTGCGCTGTGCATGGCCAGGTGAGGTTCCGGTTGTGTGTGAGCTCCAGGAGCACCGCGCCGAAGCCCGGCTCGTAGCGGTGGTACGGCCGGTCGACCCCGCCCCGCCCCTCCCGCGCTACCAGGGGCTGTGCCCGGATCGCGTCCAGCAGCGGGCGCCTGTTCTCGGCGGGCATGACCATCGTGTCGTAGACGACGGGGCTGACCGACCAGTTCGGGTTGCGGGTGACCGGTGTCAGGTCGTCGGGCACCGGCTGCCCGGCCAGGACGAACAGGTCCGCGGCGTGCAGCCCGAGTACCGGCCCGAGGCCCCTGAGCAGTTGTCCGGCCGGCGGCTGCCCGTCGAGTACGGCCCGCAGCTCTGCCGGGGTGGTGCCGGCCGCTGCTGCGAGCGTGGTGCAGTGGAGCGCCCGGTGGCCCGTCAGGTGCGTCAGCAGTGCGCCGAACTGCAGTACTCCTGTCATACCGTCAGCCTATCGACCTGCCTAGGGGCTGCTGGTGCTGTCGCCGGGGGCGGTGCTGGTGCTCGGTGACTGGCGGGACGCGCGGGCGGCGGACACGGCGCGCGCCCAGTCGAGTGCCGGTCTAGTGGCCGGGGTGTAGTGCGGGCTGCTGGTGGGGGAGTGCCGGTGGGGGCTTCTAGGGTGGTGTGTGGGTGGGGCGGGTACCGGAGTGTCCAGCACTGGAGGCTGAACGGCAGACCTCCCGGTCTGTGCGGGGGTGGTTACGGCCCAACCGGCGTCCGGGGAGCAAGGGCCCGCGGACGGCTCGTCAGCACCTGCCCCACCCGCCGAGCCGGTGCCGCAGACCCGGCTCCTGGACCGACTGCCGGGCCGTCAGGCCCCGGCCCGGGCCATCCATAGGTCGGCCGCAGGCCGTACCTCCCATTCGCGGCCGCCAGGCCGCCCTGTGGAGTCGACGTTCTGCGCCTCGAATGGTGGCCCTGATGGCCAGTCGGCCGCTCGCGGTCCGGTCCGACGGCCTCGTGCTCGCTGCCCACCGCTGCGCTCCTGGCCGCCGTCCGGCCGGCCTCGGGGCCCGGTTGGTGCCGGCCCGGCCGCACTGGCGGCAGGTGCGGTCGGCGGCGAAGTCGACGCAGGGGCCACGGACCCCGGTGCCGTCGCCGTCCAGCGCGATCAGCGGCTGGACCGTGCCGCAGCGGGGGCACTCGACCGGTGACCGGAGCACGGCGGTGCAGCAGACCATACAGGCCGGTCCGATGGGCCATCGGGTGTTGAGCCGCTTGGTCTGGCCGCAACGGGCGCATGCTTTCCCCGGTGCGGGTGTGCCCGTCCTGGATGGGGTCGCTCGTGAGGCTGCAGAAGCGGTCGTCCAACTCGTTCCGCGTCAACGGCACCACCGCGCCAGCTAGGCCACCGCTGGTGTCTCTGGACGACCGTCCGGGCACCGGAGCAGTAGCCTCACGCCCTGCCCGCCGTATGCGCGCAGGGCCAGACAGCGCAGTACCGCCTCGGCGCCTGCCGAATCGAAGCCCTCGGCCCTGAGGCGGCGCATCACGGACATCTCCCGCGGGTGAGACTGCCTTGAGCCCAGACGCTCGGAAACCGGGGACCGGGTACTTCTTGTGAGAACCTGATGGTCTGTTCTATAAGTAATAGAGCAGATAGACCCCAGGGGGCCACGCGTGATCCTGAGCATCGACCCGAGCAGCGCCGTCGCGATCTACCAGCAGGTCCGGGACCAGGTTGTGGCGGCCATCGCGGTGGGCGAGTTGGTGGAGGGGAGCGCCCTGCCGTCGACCCGGCAACTGGCCGGAGACCTCGGCATCAACTTCCACACCGTCAACAAGGCCTACGACCTGTTGCGCCAGGAGGGACTACTGCGCCTGAACCGCAAGAGCGGCGCCGTGGTGCGGCGGGACCCGCTCTCCGGACCGCCGCCTCCCGGCTTCGCGGACGAGTGGTCGTCCCAGCTGCGGATGCTGCTCGCCGAAGCGGCCGCGCAGGGGATGGACGCGGCGGCCGTGCCGGCGATGTGCGGACGGGTCGTCGGCTCCTTCGGAGCCCGACTCGGCGGGCGGGCCGGCGAGTTGCGCGATGGAGAGCTCGACGTGGAACAGAGAGGCCGAGGAGAGCCGGCATGATGTCCGGACAGCTGTGGTGAATCTGGTCATACCCTTCGTCGTCCTGCTGACGGTGTGGCTGATGCCCGCCCTCGCCGGGCCGACCCTGCCCCTCGGGGTGCCGACCCTGCCCTTCGGGGTGCGGACCCCGCCCGCCCACGCCGACGCACCCGTGGTCGCCGAGCAGCGGCGTGCGTACCGCTGGTGGGTGGGCGGCGTCGGCGGGGCGGTGCTCGCGGCCGAGCTCGTGTGCTGCCTCGCGTTCCCCAGCACACCGCTGTTCGCAGCGGCGTCGACGGCGATCGCGGTGGTGTCCGTGGTCGGGTACCTGCGCGCCCGTCGTGCGATCCTGGCGGCCGGGCACCGCGGGGACCGGTACGGCGGCCTGCGTCAGGTGGTCGCCGTGGACACCTCGCTGCGGACCGACCGGGTGCGCTACCCCTGGCGGTGGGCCGTGCCCGCGCTGCTCGTCCCGGTGTTCTCCGCAGCACTCGCGGTGGTGGAGTACCCGTCGATGCCGGACCGGCTGCCGATGCACTACGCCGCCCGCGGGCAGGCCGACCGGCTGGCGGACAAGTCGATCGGCACCGCCTTCACACCGGTGTTCAGCCAACTCGCGCTCACCGGGCTGCTCCTGCTGGTGACCTGGCTGGTCCTCCGTTCCCGCCCGCAGCTCGATCCGACGCGGCCGGCGGCCGGCGCCGCGCGGCACCGGCGATTCGTCGCCCGGACCACGGGCTCGGTGATGCTGCTGGGCGCCTGCGTCAACCTGGGCATCCTGGCCGCGGCCTGGCAGACCTGGCAGACCTGGCAGACCTGGCAGACCTGGCACGGTCACCTTTCGTTCTCCCCCCGGCCCCGTGCTGCTGCCGGTCGCGGCCGGCCTGCTCGTGGTCGTCGCGGTCGAGCTGCGCACCGGGCGGGGCGGGCACCGCCTGGCGGTGAGTGGTGCCGGACGGCGCGCCGGAAGAGCCGGTGGACCCGCGGGTGGTGGCCCCTGACGATGACCGCTACTGGCGCGCCGGCGGGCTGTTCTACGTCAACCGGCAGGACCCGTCCCTCCTCGTCGCCAAGCGGTTCGGCATCGGCTGGACCGTCAACTTCGGCAATCCGCGGTGCCTGCTGCTGCTCGTCGGGCCAGCCGTCATCCTCACCGTCCTGCAACTGATCGTCCGCTGAGCTCCCCGAGCTCACATTCACCCCACCTCACAGGAGAAGCAGATGCGCTGGAGCGCCTTGACGACCGCCGCCGCACTGGCCGCAGTCACCGTGACGGGACTGGGCACGACCGCGGCGAACGCGGCCACGCCGACCGCACTCGTCCCCGCCGCGGACCGTGCGGTGCAGTTCACGATGGACGGCACCACCGCCTACGGCACCCTGCACGTCCCCGCCCACCGGGCCGGACACCACCTTGCCGCTGCCCTGCTCCTGCCCGGCAGCGGCCCGACCGACCGCAACGGCGACGAGCCGCCCCAGCTCACCCCGGGCACCCTGGCGGCGATCGCCGACACCCTCGGCGACGACGGCGTGATGACGCTGCGCTTCGACAAGTACTTCACCGGCCGCACCGGCGCCGGCGCCTTCCAGGGCGACCCCGGCCGGATCGACCTGGAGGCCTTCACCCGCCAGGCCGCCGCGGCCTACGCCACTCTTCGCGACCAACCGGAGGCCGACCGGCACGCGATGCTGGTGGTCGGCCACAGCGAGGGCGGGCTGCAGGCCCTGCTCGTCGCCCGTACGGTCCGGCCCACGCCCGCCGGCCTGGCGCTGCTGGCCCCACAGGACGATCGCCTGCTGGACCTCCTGGCCGCTCAGCTCGACGCTCAGCTCGACCAGGCGGTCGCGGCCGGGCAGGTCACCGAGGAGACGGCCCGGGCGAACAAGGCGGGTGTCGCCGCCGCCGTCGCGGACTTCCGGGCCGGCCGCCCCGCCGGCACCAGTACCTTGCTGCCGCCGATCGCCGAGCTGCTGAACGCGCTCTTCGGCCCGAACAACGCCCGCTTCGTCCGCAGCGACGATGCCGTCTACCCGCCGGACCTCGCCCGGCAGGTCCGGCCCGGCACCCGGGTCACCGTCACCTGCGGCACCGCGGACACCAACGTGCCCTGCCCGACCGTGCCGCCGCTGCTCGGCGCCCTCGCCCGGGCGCACACGAGCGGCCCGGGCCTGCGCACCCTGGACGGTGTGGACCACTTCCTGCACCCGGCCGGCACGCCGGTCAACGAGCACGCGCTCGCCCCGGCCGCGGTGACGGCGCTGCACGAGTTCGCCCGCCCCTGGAAGCCGGCCGAATAGCGGGCCCGATCTCTGGAGGCCCGTGTCCATCGCCGAGCGTCCCGCCGAACAACTTCAGCGACTCCTCGCCGACCCCTCTGTTCCGGAGCGCGCCCGGGCACTCTGTTCCCTGCTCGCCCGCCGCGCCGGCGCGACCCTCTGTGTCAGCCTTGGGTGAGACGTCCCGCTTTGTCGGGTTAGCCTTAGAGGGCCCGGGTAGGAGTTCCACCCCTGATGACCAGCACCAATGCGTCCACTGCCGACCCGGCTCCCCGGCCGAAGCGCCGCACGTTCAGTCCCGAGTACAAGCTGCGGATCGTGGCCGAGTACGACGCCGCGCCCGAGGGTGAGAAGGGTGCGGTCCTGCGCCGCGAGCGCCTGTACCACTCGCACGTCACCGAATGGCGGGCCGCGCGCGACGCCGGGGCCCTGGAGAACCTGGTCGACCACCGCACGAGCCCGGCCCGCCCGAAGAAGTCCGCCGCCGAGGTCGAGAACGAGAGGCTGCGCCGCCAGGTGGAACGGCTGGAGAAGGAACTCGCCCGGAACAAGGCCGCGTTGGAGGTCCTGGGAAAAGCGTCGGCGCTCTTGGAAATGATCTCCGAGAGCGCGGACCGAGGCACACCGCCGACCCGGTCGTGGACGAGGCGTTCGCCGCCGTCGAACACGAGTTGGGCGTCACAGCCGCGTGCCGGCTGACCGGCCGCTCCCGGGCCACCCACTACCGCAGCCTGAAGCCGACGCCCGCACGCAAGCCCAGTTCCCCGCAGGTCCAGCCATCGGCCCTGACAGCCGAAGAGCGCACCACGGTAATGAAGTTGATGAACAGCCCCGAGTACGCCGAACTGCCGCCCGCGCAGATCTGGGCCCGCGAGCTGGACACCGGCCGCTACCACTGCTCGGTCTCCACGATGTACCGGATCCTGCGTGAGCGGGGGCAGTCCGGTGAGCGCCGCCGCCAGGCCACCCACCCGGCCAAGACGGTGCCCGAACTGGTCGCCGACGGCCCCTCCCAGGTCTTCACCTGGGACATCACCAAAGCGGCCGGCCCCAGCAAGGGCATCTGGTACCACGCCTACGTGATCATCGACATCTTCAGCCGCTACATCGTCGGCCACACCGTCGAGGCGGCCGAATCCGCGTAGCGGGCCGAGGAGTTGATCCGCGAGACCATCGCGCGCAACGGCATCGTCCCCGAGACCGTGCACGCCGACCGCGGCACCTCGATGACCTCCAAGAAGGTCTCCCAGCTGCTGATCGACCTCGGCGTCACCCGAAGTCACTCGCGCCCCAAGGTCTCCAACGACAACCCGTACAGCGAGGCCCAGTTCAAGACCACCAAGTACATGGCCGACTACCCCGAGCGGTTCCACTCCCTGGCCCACGCCCGGGAATGGTTCGACGCCTTCATCTCGTACTACAACCACGAGCACAGACACTCGGGCATCGGCTACCACACGCCCGCCAGCGTCCACTTCGGCACCGCCGACCAGGTCCGTGACCAGCGGGCCATCACCCTCGCCGAAGCCTACGCGCGGCACCCCGAACGCTTCGGCCGCCGCCCCGGACCACCCGAGATCCCGAAAACGGCGTGGATCAACAACCCCGCCAAGCGCCGCGAGCCCGCACCACAAACCTCATAGCGTCACGACCGTCTCACTGGACTTGAAATCTTCCGGCTGCGGCGTTGTGCCGGGACACGTTAGTTGTCACCTGGACAGGTTTGTTGTCACCGACAGGGAAGCGCGCGTGTCGCGCTTGAGCCGAGCCGCTGTAGTTGGAACCTGGCCACGAGGACTGGAACCACCGTCAGCTACGCGACGAGGTCGACCCCAGCCGGTTGCTTCCTGGCCAGGTCAGACCCGGGTGGGCGACGCGAGACCAGGGCCAACAAGCGTGGCAAATCGCCGCAGGTGCCAACAAGAATGTCCCGTCGGTTCCAACCGCGATGGCCCGCAGCCCGCAGAGGCGCAGGTCGCCGGGCCCCCGCAGTTCCAACTCCCGTGGCCCGGCACAGGTATCCTCCGGGCCCGCCCGGTCCGGTCGGGTCGGGTGATGCCAAACCGGGCGGCCTACTGGTTAGCGCATCTGCGGACAGCCGATGTCTCGCCGGTCTGGGCGGAGGCGGGGCAGCAGGGGTCAGACGCGGAAGGTGATGTTGACGCTGGCGATCTCGGTACTGTCTTGGTCGGCGAGCAACACGTTCCCCGCGTAGTTGCCGCTGGGCATGTCCTGGGTGAGGCTGATCGCCGTCTGCGGGGAGTACTGCCCGGCTGCGGCAGCGTCCAGAGGGGCCGATTGCTTTGCGACTGTGATGATCCCGTACTTCAGGGTGGTCGTGATCGTGCCGCCGGTGATGGGGGCGGCGAGCGTCCCGGTCAGTGTCACTGTGAAGTCTTGACCCTTGACCGGCGGGTCCGGGGTGTAGTTGACGCTGCTGACGGAGAAGCTGTCAGAGGAAGTACCGCTGTTGGTCCAGTTGGACATGTGACTCTCCGCTTCCGGCAGTTGAGGATCTTGCCTGGCACGAACACCGTACCGGCACATAAGCCGTATGGTCGGCCAAACCGGGAAGATCACCCTAAGGGGCTGGCGCGGCAGGACGGCAACGGACTGCGAGCCGTCGCCCGGACCCACCCTCGACGGCGCGGAGGATTGCAGGCACAGCACAGCACCTGCCCCGGATGCCAGGACCGGCGTTCGATCCCGTCGCCCGCCGACACCACGGCCGCTGTGCCGGTAGGTCCGACCCGGTCCGCGGAGGCGCTCACCGGGTCGGCAGTGGCCAGGACCTCAATCGAGCGGACGGCGCCGCGCCCGGCGCAGGCATTGACGCGGTTGATCACCGTAGTGAAGTGGGGACGGCAGTCTTCGGCGTGCCGACCCACCCGATGCGAGCACCACGTAATTGGCGGAGGTTCCCGTTTCCGTGGCCGGGTCACGGCAACGCGACCCGGCCACCCGACCACAGCCACCCTCGATCACCGATGCTCAATCCGCCAAGCACAGCGCTCACCCGCCAACTAGGAGCTGTCCGGTCGATCATGTGACTGGCTGCTCTTCGGGTCGTTGTTCTTGTCATGGGTGGGAATCAGCGTGGTTGGCTGTCGGATGCCGAGTGGGAACGGCTGCGGCCGTTCCTGCCGGTGAGCAATGGTCGGTGTGGGCGGTGGCGTGACCATCGTCAGGTGATCGACGGGATTTTGCACCGGGTGCGGACCGGGGTGCACTGGCGTGATCTGCCAGAGCGGTTCGGGTGTCCCGTCCAGTCTGAGTTGGCAGTTCGTGGGGCTCCGGAAGATTTCAAGTCCAGTGAGACGGTCGTGACGCTATGAGGTTTGTGGTGCGGGCTCGCGGCGCTTGGCGGGGTTGTTGATCCACGCCGTTTTCGGGTGCTCCGTCCCGGCTGCTTTGAAAGCTCTTGGCAATTGATCATGTGTTGACCATCGGACTTGCAGGATCTGGGACTTTAGATCTTGGCTGCCTGGCCTGCGGTTTTGCTGCCGTGATTGCCTCTTCAAGGCTTGCAGCCTGTGGCTTTGCAGAATCTGGGACTGCTGTTCAGTTCGGTTGGGAAAACCGAGAGATGGAGGATGGTATCGCCTCAACGCTGTTGATCTTGATGCGGCAGGACGATCACCTGGAGTCCTTCTCATGTCGGCTGCTGGTGTGCTTGTCCTCGGGCTGCCGTTGGTTCGGCCGACTCGGCCTGTGTGGTCATCAGGGCTGGTTCAGTCCATGGTGAACGGCTTGCCGTCGAGGGTCAGGATCTTCGGGTCGGTGCCCAGACCTGTCAGGAGGACTACTTGGGGGCTGCTGGCGCCGTGTGCTGCGTCGCCTTGGAGTTGCTTGTCGATGGCGTCGATGGTCGCCTGCTTCCAGGCGTTCTTGGGGGTGGCCAGGACCAGGTGCGTCGCGCCGAGTGTGCGGCATCCGTTCAGGAGCTTGTTGAGTTCGGTGAGGGTCGCTTTCGCGGAGTCGGCGAGGTAGTCGTTCTTCTTGGACTCGCCCAGGAAGAGTCCCTCGACGGTCGCCGCGGCGAAGTCGAACTCCACGACGGCTTTGCCGTTTTGGACCAGTTCGAACTCCTCGGTGACCAGGCAGGCGCTGGCCCATGCCTTGGAACGGAGGAACTGGGTGCCGAGCAGGTCGTAGTTGCCGTCGTTGGCGATCAACTCGGTGATCGCCGGGTGCAGTTCGTAGAACCAGGTGGGCTCGTTGCGGGCCGGCTTCCACCGCGGTTGCTCCAGCGTGTTGCTGCTGCCGCAGCGCCGGCAGGTGTATTGCTGTGCCACTTCGGCGATGGGGTAGAACTCGACCCGTGGGCAGTCGTGGCAGCCGAGTACGAGTCCGCGGCGCAGGAGCCCGCAGGCGCTCCACGCGTCGATCTGCGCCCGTAGCTCTGCCTGGGCCCAGTCGCCGGAGGCGGCGGCGATGGCTTCCCACGTCAGGAACACCCCGGACTTGAGCTCCCAGGCACTGTCTGCTGGAAGGGCTGAGCGGTTGTGGCCGGGCAGCCAGTGCGACAGCAGCGCCCACGGCGCTGGTGCGGCCAGGGCTTCGACGGCAGATCGTGACCCGAGCAGCCGCCTCGCGACGCGGGCGCGTTTCCCGGCGGGGCTGGGGCGTACCTCGTCGGGCTCGGCGGTGAGGCGCAGAATCCGCTCAAGCGAGGGCCACACGAGTCTGGGTCCGGCGAGGGAGCCAGCCAGCGACGCACCGGCCGGGACGAAGTCGACCCGGTTGGAGGCGTAGGTAATCCCGCCGTCCGCGGCTCGCACGAAAGTCTCCCGCTCGTCGCCGGCTGCGACCAAGCTGGGGCCGAGTAGGTCGGAAAGGGGCGGGACGGGGTGGCTGGTGGAGATCATCCCCACCTGCCAGCGGTGCCGGGCCGCGTCGAGTGGGGCGGGTACCTGGATGGGCATCCGCACGGCCGAGACCAGGGATCCGTCCGAGGTCTCCTCCATCGGGAGGGACAGCGGCATGTCCCAGGCGTTGAGTAGCGCGACCTGGTCGCGGCCGGTCGGCCGGAGCTCGCTGGGGGAGACGATCGTGACCGGCATGGTGTCCTCGCCGTGCATCCGGATGCCGCGGGTGTTCCAGCGGTCGGTCAGATGAGCGCGGATTTCCTCTTCCGACAGGGATGCGCTGACCACGGTGACCGGCTCTGGGCGCTGGGAGAGGGGCAGATGACGCCAGGCCAGCGCGCCCCCGGGCAGCCAGCGCGTGGCTCCGTAAACCTGGCGAGCGAGTTGGGCCAGCGCGAAGTCCTCGGGCCGCTCGCCGAGCACGACGAGATCGCTTGACCGGTCCGTGTCGTAGCCGCGGTGGATTCGGGCGCACAGCGCGGCGGCCGCATCGAAGGGGCTTGCTGTGTCGTCGGGGTTCCACGGGGTTCCGGCGACCTGCGCGAGCCAGTCCGTCTCGGACTCGGGAGCCTGCGCCTCGTCGCCGGCCGCCGCGAGGAGGACACCGAGCCGTGCTGCGGCGGACAGGGCTGCAGGCGTGCGGATCTGCCCGATCGACACGCCGCCGGTCGGCTGCGGGGTGACGTCCTTGAGGGCGGTGAAGCCGCTCTCGTCGGGATCGTCAGTGAGCTGGGACAACCAAGGCTGGGAACGGTCGAAGCTGTTGCCGCCGTGCGTCGCCCGCAGCCGCTCCGCGGCCGCCTGCAGGGCTGCTCCATCGGCGTGACCGTGCCAGGTCTCGCGTGCCAGCAACTCCTTGTTGAAGGACAAGCTCGGCTCATCCAGGTTGAGTCCCCTCAACTCCCGCTCCAGGATGCCTGGATGAATCAGGTCAGCCGTCGTCCACGTGGGCTGGTATTCCAGGATGTGGTCGGGCTGGTATCGGGCGAGGAAGGGCGCGAGGGCCGCATGGCTTGCGGCGCTGACGGGGACGACAGCGCTCGCGCAGCCTCCCCAGACCTTGCCGACTGCGCCCAGCGCGGCCGCTGACATCGCCACCCAGTCCTCGCTCTCGGGGGCGAGGACCAGCAGCCTGGGAGGGCGGACGAAGGACTGCAGCGACAGGTAGGAGAAGGCCACCCGCTGATCCTGCCAGGCGCGGGGAACTGGCGTGCCGAAGGCAGGCAGGTCCAGCCCGCCCAGCGCTTTGGAGGGCCGTGCTATGAGCCCGACTGTTCCGCGTCGTCCAGCCTCGCCTGGTCCTGCGAGCTGGTGTGCTGGTGGTTGTCCTGGTCGGTGGTTGCTGGTTCGGCCAGGGCGGGGAGGCAGTTGTATGTCGGGTCGTTGTAGCCGGTGAGTGGCTGTTGTCGTTCCGATCTTGAGGCGTGGCGGTCGAACCGGAGTCTCGATCGGGTGACCGTGGCGGCGTTGTCGGCGGCTGACTGCGATCCGTCAGATCCTCGCGGGCATCGGGGTCGGCAACGTCGTCGCCCGGGGCCAGGACCTCGCCGACGCGCGAGCGGGCGATGACCCACTCGTTCCACTCCCACTCGTTCCACTCCCGCTCGACCACGGCCAGTTCGGCCTGGATTCGGTCGGCCTCCTCCCGCAGTTCGTCCATGCGACGGCGAGTGGTCAGCTCACGCTGTTCCAGCAGCCCCACGACCGACGGCATCCCCGACCTCCAGCAGAGCGACGACTCAACAATGTCACCACTCCCCGAGACCACCGACCCTATGCCTGAACAGCGAAAACGCCGCCCTCAAGGCCGGAAAGACAACAGTCACTTAGGCAAGTTCTGGCTGCGGAGGGTGTCGGCGGACGTATCCGCTAGTGTCGAGGACAGGCGGACACTGTGATCCAGGAGGAGCGGTGTACTACAGCGGGTTGGGGCTCGACCGTGTCGTTGATCGGCGGGGAGACTCGGACTGGATCGAGGCACTGCTGACCAGGGCCAGTACCCAGGTCATTCCCCTGTGGCAGGACCAGTGCCTGGTGCGAAACGAAACGCCGTTGCGGCTGCCCTTGGCCCAGGCGAGGGACATCCTCGTCGCGGCCGGCGACCGGGTGCTGCTCGGCCTCGAAGGCGAGAGGGCGGTGTTCGCGGCTGATGTGTCCGGGCTCGAACGGGAGAGCGCCGTCGAGCTGGCCGGCGCGGACAGGATGCTGGACGTGCGGGCGATGGTTCCCACCATCACGCCGGACGAAGCGGGTCTGCTGGCGTACGCGCGGGGAATTCTGCACTGGAACCGCAATCAGCGGTTTTGTGGCGCCTGCGGGGGCCCGGCCCGGTCCTGCAATGGTGGCCACCTGCGGACCTGCCAGAACTGTGGGAAGCTGCTGTTCCCGCGGATCGAACCGGCCGTGATCGTGCTAGTCGAGCTTCCGGGCACGCCCCGGCGCTGCCTGCTCGGCCGCCATGCGGCATCCGGCCCGAACCGCTTCAGCACCCTGGCCGGGTTCGTCGAGATTGGCGAGAGCTTCGAGGACACGGTGCGCCGCGAGGTGCGGGAGGAAGCCGGCGTCACCGTAGGTGCGGTGACCTACCAGGGTTCCCAGGGGTGGCCGTTCCCGGCCGGGGTGATGATCGGGTTTCGCGCCGAGGCCGTTTCCGATGCGATCGATGTGGACAACGTGGAAGTGGTGGAGGCACGCTGGTTCACGGCCGCGGAACTGCGCGCGCGGCTGGCGGATGCTGCTCTCGGCGGCCCGTACCGGGTCGATTCGATTGGCAAGGCGCTCATCGACCAGTGGCTGGCCGACACAGACTAAACCGATGCGGTGCGAAGACAGATTTTACGCTGCTTCGCTCATCTTCTGCTTCAATTCGGCCACCGCCTGCGTCCGTCGGCTGGCCGACGGCCACCCGGCCGCATACCAAGCCCAGTCGGACCAGTCGCTTCGGCTCCTTGCTTCACTCGAACGGGTATTTGAGTGGTGATGAAAGGCTGGCTGGCGTGCCGCCTCGCGGGACTGGGCCGAGTATCGCGGCGTGAGACCCAGGTGACGAGCTCCCCGCACGACACGCCTGGGTCTTCCACAGCGCATCGGCTGCAAGGCGGGCGGACCGGAACCCTTGGCCCGCAACTGAACACGCCTCTGAGACACCTGAGTGGCTGTTGTCGTTCAATCTTGAGGCGTGGCGGTCGAAGCGGAGTCTCGATCGGGTGACCGTGGCGGCTGCCGTGCATGGAAGCAGGGCCTCTTGGTAGCTCAGTGGGTGTCTACGCCAACGAGCTGCCCAGGAGACCCTGTTGTCGCATTTCTACGGCATCTCCGAGGCGGGGTCCACTTCGGCCACCCTTGCGTGTGACTGCCTGGCCCACAGGTTCGGGAACGCCGGCGACCACGGCGTGCGCGAGCGCCGCTATCCGACGGACATGTCGAACGCCGAGTGGGCAGTGGTCCGGCCGTTGCTGCCGGTGCCGGGCTGGCTGCGGGGCCGGGGCGGGCAACCGGAGGCGTACTGCCACCGAGCGATACTGGACGCGATCCGCTACCTCGTCGACAACGGCACGAAGTGGCGGGCCATCCCGGTCGACTTCCCGCCGTGGGACCGGGTCTACGCGTTTTTCCGACGCTGGCGCGACCACGGCCTGGTCAAGGAGTTCCACGACCGGCTCCGCCGTCGGGTCCGCGAGCAGGCGGGCCGGGATCCGGAGCCGAGCGCCGGGGTGATCGACTCCCAGTCGGTCAAGGCGGACGCCGTCGTCGGCTCCGACAGTCGCGGTTTCGACGGCGGCAAGCTGATCAACGGCCGCAAACGACACGCGGTCGTCGACACGCTCGGCCTGCTGCTCGCGGTGATGGTCACCTCCGCCGATGTCGGCGACCGTGCGGCAGCCCTGGTCCTGCTCGCCCAAGTCGCCGCCGCGCATCACCGGCTGGCCCTGGTCTGGGCCGACGGCGGCTACACCGGCAGCCTTGTCGAGTACTGCCTCGCCGCCCTCGCGCTGGTCCTGGCCATCGTCAAGCGCAGTGACGACATGCGGGGCTTCGTCGTGCTGCCCAAGCGCTGGATTGTGGAGCGGTTTTTCGCCCACCTGATGCGAAGCCGCCGCCTCGTGCGCGACTTCGAACGGTCCGCCAGCAGCGCGGAGGCGATGGTCTACTGGTCGATGACGACGCTCATGACCCGCCGGCTTGCCCGGCCACGTCCTTCGCGAGCGTGAACCGGCCCGGCGACGACTCGACCAGCCAACCCCTCGCCACCAGCCGCTTTGCCTTCGAGCGCAGTGCCTCGATCTTCGCCGGCACCGGGTCCAGGCCGAAGCAGGCGGCCATCTCCTGGCACGCCAGCGGCCCTTGACCCAATCGGTTCCGGTCCGCGAGAGCCTGCAGGATCCGCTGGTAGTCCACCGACAGTGCCGACCAGGCCAGCCCCGCACGCCACATCGGAACCATCGATTTCGGCTTCGCCGACCCCGAAGACCCGGGCGTTGTCGGCGGCTGACTGCGATCCGTCAGATCCTCGCGGGCATCGGGGTCGGCAACGTCGTCGCCCGGGGCCAGGACCTCGCCGACGCGCGAGCGGGCGATGACCCACTCGTTCCACTCCCGCTCGACCACGGCCAGTTCGGCCTGGATTCGGTCGGCCTCCTCCCGCAGTTCGTCCATGCGACGGCGAGCGGTCAGCTCACGCTGTTCCAGCAGCCCCACGACCGACGGCATCCCCGACCTCCAGCAGAGCGACGACTCAACAATGTCACCACTCCCCGAGACCACCGACCCTATGCCTGAACAGCGAAAACGCCGCCCTCAAGGCCGGAAAGACAACAGTCACTGAGGATGGTCTCCAGGAGTTTGCGGTCGATGGCTTCGGTCTGCTGGAGGATGCTGGTCTGCGCGGCTTGGCACAGCAGTTGGTTCAGGGCGTGCATGGAGCCGTCGGTGCGCGCATGCAGGTAGGCGGCCAACTGCACCAGGGTGCCGGGCTGGTGTTTGTACAGGCGCAGGTTCTTTTCGGCGTCGTCGAGCACGTTGCACCACTGGTCGGGTTCGGCGGCGGTGTAGGGGACGGGCCTGACCCACAGCGTCGGGATACCCAGCGGTGCCGGCTTGTCGACGCCGGCTGCGGGGGCCTTGCTGCGGTGGTCGCCGAGGGCGTGGTGCAGGATCTCCTGCGCGCCGATGCCGCAGAACAGGAAAGTGATCCTCGGCAGGGCGTCCTGGAGTCGGAACAGGTAGTCGAACGCGGTCTGCCGCTCGTTGTCCTTGATGTACTCGATGCCGTCGACGATGACCAGGCGCGTGCCGGCACGTTCCATGACGCGGGTGATGGGCCCGGTCATGTCGACAGAGCGGTGGTTCATCGTCTCGGGCGAGCGGTAGTGCTCCAGACCGAAGTACTCCGCGAACGGCAGGGACCAGTGCAGGGCGTCGCCGCGGTCGTGCGGCACGTGGACGTACACCACCGGGTGCCGGTCCGCGTCCGCGGGGAAGTGGTGGTCGACCAAGCCCTGGAAGGCGAACCCGATCCTGGCGGCGAGCAGCGACTTGCCGGCAAGGCGCGGGCGGTCGACGGCGAAGTTCGGGCTGCGGCCGGGGGAGTCGTACAGGTTCTTCACCAGCAGGGTCCGGGCGAGGTGCACTCCTCGGGCGAAGTCGTCGGTCTCCAAAGGCAGCAGAGCGCCGTGGTAGGCCAGGCGCGGGTCGGTCAGCCGCACCTTCGTGCCCAGGGGCGCGCTGTCTTGAAGGCTCGGCGGGGTGACGGTGCGTCGAGCCCGGGCGAGGAAGCCCTCCTTGGTCGCCAGCGGCCCGGGATCGGCCAGGTGCAAGGAGTGCGTGGCGGCGTTGGCTGCGGCCTCCGGGCGGGCGTGGGAGCGGACGCGGTTGTTCATGTGATCTCCTCGTCGCTGGACGGGTCCGGGCTTTCGCTGTCATCGGGGGGCGGGGCGAGGTTGCGCAGGAACAGGTCACTGGCGCGACCGGAGAACATGCGCGAACGCCACCGCCGCGGATCGGGTACCTTCGCCGGCCCCGGCAGGGCCGCGTCGGTGTCCGCGCCCGGGGGCGGAGTGCCAGCACTGTTCGCGCCCGGCGGTGCGGGCGAAGCGGGCGGGGACGGTTCGGGGTCGGCCAGGGCAGCGCTGGCGAACAGCAAGTGGGCCGGGACGTTCAGCGACCTGGCAGGGCGCACCCGGGCCGGGTCGGGCGCGGGGATGCCCGCGTACCGGTCAGCGGCAGGTGCGCGCACGGCGAGGCCGGGGCCGGTGTACGGGGCCGCGGGGCGGCGCCAGCGTGTACGCCCGCGGCCGCGTCGCGTCGGCGTGGCCGGCTCGTCGGCGGGGCCCTGCCGGGCGCGCCGGCGCAGCTCGGACACCTCCAGTGCGATGTCGCGCTCCCACTGCCGGTCCTCCTCGCTGCCGCCGGCCTCGAGTCGCAGGCGTTCGGCGGTCTCCCACAAGAACAGCGACCAGTCGTCCCCGATGAGGTCCTGGTGGACGAACTCCGCTTCCACCCACGGGTCTTCGCCGCGCTGCTCCTTGCGCTGGTCGAACAGCCACACGTAGCGCGGGCTGTAGGGGTCGTAGCGGATGGGCCACTTCATGCCCTTCCCACGTACCCCGGACGGCTCCTTGTTGTACTCCTGCAGGGCCCGGCTGTCGTAGGTGCGGTTGCCGATCCGCACACCTTTGTCGGTGACCTGCCGCCACTGGCACAGCAGCAGCTTGCGGTTCTCCGACTCCGACAGCGGCAGCGGCACGTAGCCCTCGCAGGCCACCAGCGCCGCGTACATCTGGTTCGGGGTCAGCACGACCCCGGGCAGGTGCGGGTCGCGCAGGCCCTCGTGGCGGTGCTGCTGCCAGCCCAGCGCGATCCACTCGTTCAGAAGGTCCTGCAGCTCGTTGATGCGCCACATGACGCGATCGGTCACGAACTTCCCGCGCCGGGACAGGTCACGCGCGGTGTACCCGGCGACGTACTGGCAGAACAGCTTCTTGATCGCGCTGAACGTCGACTCGATGACGGCCTTGTCGTCGGCGGTGCGGTCGCGCGCCGAGCGCACCGAGATCTTCAGCGAGGTGCACACGTCGGTGAAGTGCTCGCTCTGGTAGATGCTGCCCTGGTCGACGACCACCATCTTCGGGCGGATCACCGGACGCGCGGCGGCGCCGGCCATCCGCGGGTCGCACGCCACCAGGTCCGCGTACGGCAGGTGGCGGGCCCTGTCGGCCGCTGCGGACGGTGACCAGCCGGGCCGCCCGGGCATCGGCGCGAGCGCTTGGGCGAGCATCAGCGTCGCGTCGAAAGAGGTGGTCGCCCGCCCGCCGAGGCGTTTGCCCTTGTAGCTGCGGCCTGGAGCACGGGGCACGATCATCGCGGCGATGATGCTGCGCGAGGCCACGTCGATCGCTGCGGTCAGCTCGACTTGGACCGGGTAGCCGTGGTCGCCGACAGCCAGGATGTCCAGCCCGGTGGAGTCGATCTGCACCGCCTCGCCCAGCATCGTCGCCCGGGTCGGTGAGCAGGGCGGCTCGGGCGAGCTGGCCCGCTCCTCGCGGCGGCGCACCGGCCCGCGCAGCGTCTCCACGCGCACGCCCAGGTTCTTCAGCAGCCGGTAGAACCCGGTCCGCGACAGCTTCAGGCCCTCTTTCGGGAACTCGGCGCGCAGCCGGGCTTCGACCCGCTCCCGCAGCCGGTTGGCCCACCCCGAGGACTCCTCCGTCCCGGCGCGGAGTTCCTCCAGCAGCTGGACGATCCGCTCGTCGGTGTCGCCGTACAGGTCCCCGGCGACGACCTTCACGAGCCCGGCGACGCCCCGCTCCTCGTAGTCCTGGGCGCGGCGCCGCAGCGTTGCGACCGACACCTTCGCCCAGCCCAGGTCCTTGAGCTCGCGGGACTTGGCGTCCAGCCGGCTCCACCGCGATGTCTCTTCCGGGTCGTACTGCGGGCGCGGCTGGGTACCCGAGGGCGCGCCAGGCGGCAGTCCGTGAACAACCTCGTGCAGGTGCCGCTCCCAGGTGCGCATTCGCTCGCGCTCCAGGGGGTCGAGCACGTCCACGATGCTCACGTCCGTGATCTGCGGGCCGGGCCGCTCCCGCCCCTGCGCCTCCACCAGCGCGAAGTCGGCGGCGCAGGTCACCGCGGATACCAGCGCGACGGCGTCCTCGCCGTTCACGTCCAAGGCACGCAGGTGCACCCGGGGTCCTTGGAGGGCGGCGACCTCGTACAGGCCGCCCAGCCAGCGCACTGTCACTCCCAGCGTCAGGTCCACGCGACGTCGGTCCCACGTCGCGTGGACGGACGTCGCCCGTGCCTGCACGGTTGCCGTGCCGGGCGTCACGACGCTTCCTGCCGGTGGGCTGTGTCGGCGGTCCACGCCGCAGAGACAGGGATCAGGGGCCGTTCCTGGTCGAAGAGGAGGTCGCCGCGCCACAGTAGGTGCCAGGCGTGGGCGAGGGCGGTGTCGGGCAGGCCGGCTTCGGCTACTCCGTGGACTAGCGGGCGGGGCTGGCGGAAGGCGTCCAGCAGGGCCGGACGGGTCGCTGCGTCGAACAGTTCGGGGAACCGGAAGTTGGCCACCACCTTCAGCCACGCGAGCCGCACTCCGATGGGGACGTCCAGGTTCGTCAGTGTCCACCCGGCGGCCTGCGCCGCCATCTCCAGCGCCTGGCGTTCGCGCGCGCCGTCCGGCTCCGCGCGGCCCGGGTGCACGATCGCCAGCCGTCGCCCGTCGGCGGTGCGGGCGAAGAACGCCGGGCTGGCCGTCCCGTGGGCGCTGCCGTCCTCCCAGGCGATCTCGGTCGCGCAGGCCGAGAAGCAGGTGATGGCCGCGTCGAAGTCCAGCAGCATGGCCGCGTGCATCAGCCGCTCACTGCCGCACACCACCATGGCGCCGGTGGTCGCCGACCAGTACCGCGTCAAGATCGAGGTGCGGCCGTTGTAGGCGTGCGGTTCACGCAACGGCTCGCACCGTTCCAGCGGCACTGCCCGCACCTGGTCCGGGCCCCCCTCACGCACCCGCCCGTCCACGTCGCGGTAACGCACCCGCACCTGCACAAGATCACCTCTCCCGTGCCGCATCCCACTCGTCCCTGATCTGCTTTTGGCGGATGAAAGGGGCGCCTCGCCCGTCGAGGGCGGCCCCTGCTCCTCGCGGACTACGGCCGTCACAGGAAGGGCCGATCGAACGGGCTGGCCACCGGGCCGGAGGGCAGGCAGCTGAGCTGCTGCACCGAATCCAGCGGCGCGATTCGTGTGTGCGGTGCGACCAGCACAGCCCGCCTCAATCCGTCCCCGCGCTTTGACCCCGGGCCCGGCACCGGCTTGTGGCACTCCATCCACCGCCTCAGCACTTCCCGGTACCTGGGGCCCAACTCCTGTGAACTGCGGGTGAACCAGTCCTCGTAGGAGTCCGCCGTCAGTTCCCGGCCGAGCCGGCGACGCTCGGCCTGCGCCAGGACGCGGGCGATGCGCACGCTGTGCGGGTAGGACAACAAGGAGGCGGCCCGCGCCTCCCCGAGCCGGTCGGCCATCGACCGGAGTCTGTCCGGCGCGCTCGATTCGGTTCTGCTCATCGTGCGCGCGTCGGCGAACAGCGCGCGTGCGGTGCGGCCCAGGGGCCGCTCCATGGCCACCCGCTGGCGTTCCGCCGCCAGGATCCGCGGCCAGTCAGCCACGTCGATCCAAGGGGTCTGTGGATCACGGGAGTTGTCCGACCATCGTGCGTGCCGGGCGCACAGGTGCCAGGGGTCCGCCACCATCATCCAGGCCGGCTCGCCGATGCCGCGGCGGGCCGCGCACAACGCGCAGGCCCGCACGAGATAGCCGTCCCGCACCGCCCACGGGAACGACCAGGCGGGAGTGCCGTCACCGTCGTCGAGCAGGTACGCCGCGTCCAGGCTCGCGAGCGCCCGCCGCATCACCTCCAGCGGACGGCCGGCCAGGGCGGCCAGGCGCTCGGCGGCAGGACGGTTGAGGTAGAGCTCGGTCAGTTGCGGCGCGACGGCTCTCGTGCTGCCCTGCCCGACCTCGTCCAGCAACTGCTGGACCTCGAGCCCGTTTCGGCCGGCCAGGCGGGTCACGTAGGAGCCGGTCGACTCGCCCGCCATGAACCGGACGTGCAACGGCAGCTCACGCACCCGTACCCGATCCGAGCCCGTCACCGAATCCATGACCCTCCCTCACCTCTGCGGCCATGGCTACCACGCCGAGCGGCACGAGGAGCAGGAAGAGGGAAAAGAATCCGGCAGAGCGCACCAATTCTTGACAACGATCTGCCGGATATGAGAAAAGACGCTCTGCCGGTCGAATGGGAGAAGCGTTTCCTCGCGTCCGAAGGGCTGCCGCCGCAGAAGGCGGCTGAAGCGGTCGGCCACCGCACTGCGGGGTGCGGGACACGTCACCTTCGGCCGCCTGGCGGGGCGACTCCTGTCCTGCCTGCTGAAACCCGGCTGAGGGTGCTGGCTCGGTGACCTGGCGAGGCGCTCCTCGGCGCCTGCACCTCAGCCGATTCACGCGGAACAGCGGCATCAAGGCGAACCGAACAAACCAGAATGACATTCACGGTCCTGAAGGCGCCACCCCGGCAGTCAAATCGACGAGAATACCGACGCTTTGCTTGACAGGGGATACCGGAACGACGATCGAATAGGTGTCCCGGAGCGGGGCACGAGCCGTGCAGGCACGGCGACCGCCCCGCCGATCCAGTTGCCGGTCGCCGAGGACGCCTCACGTGCCCCACCAGCCCATCCGACTGCGCCCGCACCAACAACGCGCCGTCAGCGCCATCACCGCAGGCCTCCAACGCCACCCACGAGTGACCGTGGTCGCGGCCTGCGGCACCGGCAAGACCGTCATCGCCCGGGCCAGCGCCGACACCTACACCCCCCACGGCAACATCCTCGTGCTCGCCCCCAGCCAGGAACTGGTGGCGCAGACAGCACGCGAGTGGGACTGCGGCCGCCCGGACGAGAAGCACATCGCGGTCTGCGCCTTGCCCCCGTCCGGCCGAGGCGCCCTGTGCATCCCCTTCACCACCAGCCCGGCCGAACTCGCCCGCCGTGTCGCCGACCACAGCGGCCCGACCATCGTCTTCTCCACCTACCAGTCCCTGCCCGCGATCGTCGAGGCCCACCGCCGCCACGGCTTGCCGGAGTGGGCCCTCGCCGTCGCTGACGAGGCCCATCACACCACCGGCAGCCTCGACAAGAGCTGGGGTGACATCCACGATGATGCCCAGATCCCCGCGCAGCGCCGCCTCTACATGACGGCGACGCCACGCCGCTGGAGCCACCCGAAGTCCAGAAAACCCGGCGCGTACAAGCAACCACTGGCATCGATGGACAACCCCGCACTGTTTGGACCCGTCGTCTTCCGCCTCGAACTGGCCGAAGCCATCGCCCAGGGCATCCTCGCCGACTACCGCGTCGTCGTCCCCGTGATCAGCGCGGAGGACCTGCACGACATCCTCACCACGGCCGAGACCACCCCTCACCTGGATGGACTGCGCCTGGCAGCCATGCAAGTGGGACTGCTGCGCGCCGTACAGGACTACCCTACTTGCCCCGGACGCCGACCACGCCCTCGACTGGGTCGACCGATTCGACGGCGACTCCGACTACACCAAGCGCCGCCCCCTGCCTCCGAATACCTGGGAGCAGCTCCAGAGGGACATCGAGGCCACCCCGGGCCGCCTTCCCGCTGGCAGCACCGCCGTCTCGGTCACCGGCAGCATCCGCCTGGCCCCGGCCTTCCTCGTCGGTACCGCCTTCCGCATGGTGACCGGCGCCGACCTCGCCGTCATGCAGCGCGGGCAACTCTGGTCCACCAGCGACCCGTTCGACACCGCTCTGGCCCCCGGCGCCGAGGAGCACCCCGTCGACCAGGGCGACGAGCTCGCCGTCGCCGTCGCCGTCGCCGTCGCCACCGACCCGATCAAGGACGTCATGACGTACCTGCGCGAGCAGCACGTCCCCGTCTCCAAGCTCATCGTCCTCACCCCGCCCGGCGGGCCAGCGAAGGATGGCTCTGTCCCCGACAGCACGGCCGCCAACGCCCTGACTGTCGGAATCCGTGACCACCTCCGCGGCGTGACCCGCCCGGTCCGGCGCATGCACCTCTTCCTGGCCTGCCCGATGGGACTCTCCCTCTTCCTCGGCCACCGGTGGAACCGGCTGTGCCAGACCGTGGTGTACGAGGACATCAAAGTCGATGAGGGGTACGAGCCGGCCTTCACCATCGAGGCCTGACACACAACCAGCTCCGTGTAGGGGACGGGCTGGAGCCCGGACACCATCGCGGTGCCCGGGCTCCGCGGCCGCCGGGCACTGGCCAGGCGGCAAGCGCATGCCCCTACACGCGGTGGCCGGCGCGGGCGAGCTCGCCGCGCACGTCCTGGTCCACGGCTTGGCGGACCTTGGCGAGCACCTGCTTGGTCTGCTGGTACATCACCTTGACGGGGACCGCACCGTCGGAGCCCTTGACCTGGAGGCCGTTGAGGGCGGCGGCCAGGCGCAGCAGCCCGGAGGCGATGCGGGCCGCGCCTTCGGCGGTGTGGCCGATGTCCGAGTTGACGACGCGGCCGATCTCGGCGGCGGTCCGAGCCTGGCGCAGGTGCAGGACGGTGGCCCAGTCCTTTCCGCCGTTGACCCTCTTGTTGGCTGCGGCGTAGCCGCGCAGAACCGCCGGCACGGTGCTCGGGCCCTTGGTGGCGAGCTGCGCTTCGACGGCACCGAGGAGAGCGCCGAGGACCTCGTTGGACCGCCGCCTGGGGCTGACGGCCAGGACGGTCGACACGAGGTGGTTGGCGTCCTCCAGGACCGTCAGGTCAGGTCCAGTGCGGGGTTGGAGATCGGCGCGAGGTCCTCCTCCAGGAGATGGGCGGCCCAGTCCTTCGCGCGCTGCTTCCGCTGGTCGCTGTCGGCGCCGGTGACGACGGCGAGCTCGGGGTGCTCGTTCGCATCGACCAGCGAGATCTGCGGCGGCCAGTAGACGTTGGGCGCGTGCAGGATGACGGGGCCCAGATGGCCGACGCAGACGACCTGTTCCGAGTCGAGGTGCCGGTGGATCACGAACCGCGCCGGTTCGGGGCAGCGCTCACGGTCAGTGGGGCCGCTGCGCTGCGCCTGGCAGGGCCCGGCCCGGGAGTGTGGTGATTCGACCATGTCCGCAGGGTGACAGGCCGCCGCCCGACCGGCCGCGGCCGTTGTCGGTGGATCCTGCGGCTTGGTCCGCTCCACGCTGGACACCAGGGTCGTTGGGGCGGCGCGGATGGTCTCCCGAAGGGCCGGTGGCGAGCGAGGCCCGAGCGTTGACGTCGCGCCCCGCATGCTTTTACGACTTACTAAAAAGGCGTGGACAGTGTCGGCGGGGAGGCGTAGGGTCGTCCTAGCGTTTTAAGTTAGATGAATAGGCGTGGAGGTTGTGGGTGTGTTCGTGACGACGGGTCAAGCCGGTGCGGCGTTGGGGTGTTCGATCCCGACGGTGAAGAAGTTGCTGGCCACCGGAGTGGTCCCCGGTGTGCGCGAGCAGGGCCGGCAGGTGTTCCCGCTGGCCGCCCTCCAGGCACTCCAGGCTCGGCCCATCGCCGACCTGACCGTGCTCGGCACGCCCGAGGTCGCGGTACTGCGCTCGGACGCTCCCGCGAAGGTGGACGAGCCGGACCGCGAGTGGATCGGCTTCGGAACCGCACTGGACCAGGTGCAGCTGCTGGCCGCGCTGTCGGGCTGGTGGCGGTGCGACCCGGCCCGGGTCGCGGCCGGCGGGGTGCTGCCGGTGACGGTGGCCGGGTTCGTGGTCGCGGTGCTGACCGGCCTGGCCGAGTGGGAGGCCGACGGCACCGTCGGCACCGCGGCCCGTTTCCGCTTCCCGAAGGCGCGCCTGGCCGGCTACCTGACCGACCTCACCGCTCCCGCGAACGCCGCCGACCCCACCGACCCCGAGGAGGCCCGCCTGGCGGGCCTGCTGCTCGGCACCCGCCTGGCATCGGTGTCCGGTGGCCCGATCGCCTACGTCACCACCAACCCGACGACCGACACCACCGCCGAGGGGGAGTAAGCCTGATGGACCGCAAGACGTACACCGCCGAGCTCGCCGGTCTGCGCGAGCTGCGTACCGAGATCACGGCCGCCGAGAAGCAGGTCGCTGCCGCGCAGAAGGAGCTGGACAAGCTCACCGCCCAGCGTGCGCGCCGGGTTGCCGGGCTGGCGGGGTACGAGGGCGCCCAGGCGCCGGCCATCGCGAAGGCCTCCGGGCTGTCGGTCGGCGACGTCGTGCGGATCGCGCCGCTGCTGGACCCGACCCCGGCCGCCGTCCGCACCGCCAAGACCGACGACCAGGCCGCCGCCGACGCTGCGCCCGCCCCGGCGCCCGTGGCCGAGGCCGAGCCCGCCGCCGCGGTGGCCCCGGCGCTGACTCGCCCTGCCGCCGTCGTCGAGCAGCCGACCCCGATCGCCCCGGCCGTCGAGGCGCCGACCGTGGTCGAGGACCAGGCCATCGTCGAGCAGCCAGCCCCGGCCGCGCCCGTCGCCGCTGAGCCGGTCGTCCCGGCGGCTCCGGTCGCTCCGGTCGCTGCTGGGCCGCGCGAGCTGCCGACCCTTCCCGAAGGCCCGGCGGGCGCGCGGTTCGAGGCCGTGACCACCGGGCTGGTGTCCAAGCGCCCGAACTTCGTCCAGCAGGCCCGCTCCACGGTGTTCCTGGACGCGGCGACCGGCGACCTGGCGGTGCGCGACCGCGTGGTGCGCCTGGACCTCGGCGCCCGCACCCCGGGCGAGATCCTGGACGCCGTCCAGGCCACCGCGCCCGGCACCGAACGCATCTACATCACCGCCGGCGCCCCCTGGCACGACGGCGCCGAACGCTACTCCACTCTCAAGGACGCCGTCGCCGCCTGGCTCAACACCCCCAGCGAGCGGTGGACCACCGCCGTCGGCTCCGGCCGGGACAAGCTCGCCGGGCACTTCGTCCACCAGCGCCAGCCGGTCGGCCGCTACGCCCCCGCAGCCGCCCCCGACAGCGGCAGCACCGAGATCCGTTCGATGGGGGAGTGGTTCGACCCGGACAGCGCCGACGTCGTCACCTGCCGCCAGGCGTTCACGCTGCTGTGGCAGGCGCTGCGCCGGCACTGGGACGACGCGGTCTTGATGGGCTCCCCGAGCCAGACGGGCCGGGACCTGTGGTCGCGGACCATCCCGACCACGGGCAAGTGGGCGGGTGGCTATCCGGTGCTGTCGGAGGAGCTGCGGGGTCTGCTGCACGCGACCGGCGGTCAGGGCCGTACCGAGCTGATCCTGCCTCCCCGGGTGCCGGAGCAGCTGCCCGCGCTGGTCGAGTACGACCGCACCTTCGCCTACGCCAAGCACCTGTGGAAGAGCCCGGTCGGTGTGCCGCGCCGCATCACCGCCGCCGCGTTCGCCGCGATGACGGAGGCCGAGCAGGTCAAGGCGCTGATGTCCTGCTCGCACTGGAACGTGCGGGTGACCGTCCCGGCCGGGTGGAACCACGTTGGGTTGTTGCCCGCGCCGGTGACCGGTGACCGGGCCTGGGTCTATCCCTCGGAGCCGGGTGCCACGTTCACCACGTGGGCGGGCGGTGCGGAGGTCCACCTGGCGCTGTCCAACCACCTGATGCCGTGGAAGGTCGAGATCCTCGGTGGCCTGCTGTTCGAGGACGGCAAGCCGCTGGACGAGTGGGGCAAGCGGTTGAAGGCCGCCTGGGCGGACCTGACCAACCTCTCCCGCATCCACGGGGACGAGCGGCAGCGGCAGGCGGCCTACCTCGCCTCCCGGGCGGTCCGGTCGGTGCTGCTGTTCGGCCTGGGCGGCTTCGCGCAGCGCCCGCGCCTGGTCTCCGGCACCACCCCGCTGGGCGAGGCGCTCCCGGCCGGGGTCGAGATCCTGGGCCAGGACGGCGAGGTGGTGACCTGGCAGCGGCAGGCCGGCTTCTCCCGCGACCCCTACGCGCACCCGGAGTGGGCGGCGTACGTGTGGTCGGGGGCCCGGGCGGCGCTGCTGGACATGAAGTACCGGCAGGGCAAGGAGGTCATCGGCTACGCCGGGGCGCTGCACGCGAAGCCGGGCACGGTCGTCTACTTCGGCACGGACGGCATCGCCCTGACCGAGCGCCAGCCGTGGCCGTACCGAGGGGAGCCGGGCGACTACCTCCTCAAGGGTCACCTCACCGGCCCGGTCGAGCACCCGACCAGCCAGGAGCAGTACCTCAAGCTGCGCGGCCTGGGCCGCGCCGAACTCACGCAGACGGGAGCTGACCGGTGAGCCCGGCCGACCCGAACAACCCCAACGAGGCCGCCCGCCTGACGCAGGAGCTGCTCGACCAGGGCTACACCAAGCGCCAGGTTGCCAAGATGCTCGGCCGCGACGCGAGCTTGGTGTCCCAGTTCTTCACCAAGGGCAAGGGCAAGGCGTTCGTCGGCGCGCTGCGCCAGGTCGTGCGCGCGGTGCGCGGTGGCGAGCGGGACGAGGAGGCGCTGTCCGGCATCGCGGAGGCGAACACCAGCCGCCGCCGTACCAAGACCGGGCAGAAGGCCCGGGTGCGCGGCAAGGACGTCGTCGGTGAGGCGGGCGGGTCGATGGCCGGCCGCGCCGGGAAGCAGGCCATCAAGTCCGGCGCCTCCCACCTCGCGCCGGTCGTCCACGAGACCGGCCAGGCCGGCGGCCGCCTGGCCTTCACGGTTCGGATGAAGGCCAACCAGTACACGTACTCGGCCGGGTCGGAGAAGGACTCGCCGGGTCTGCGCCGCGGCTTCATCCCGCGCGCGGACGGCACCGAGGAGCGCACCTACGGCTCCGCCTCCACGGGCGGGTTCGACGCCGCCGAGTGGTCCCAGCGCGTCGCGGACCATCACGGCGACGTCACCGAGGCGATGCGGGCCTGGCTGGTGGAGACCGGCCGCGCTGTCGAGGAAGCCGACATCGCCTACCTGGAAGTCCGCGGGTGGGTGCCGCCCGAGCAGCAGTAGACAGTCCGGTCGGCCTCTCCCCATCCATGACCTGGCCCCGGGGAGAGGCCGCCCGCCCCGACCCTCCCACAGCACCGAGCGCCTCGCCGAGCCGTCTCAGCATCCGAAGGAGAAGCACTGCCGTGGAGACCACCACCGCCACCGAGGCCGACGTGCCGGCCGCGTTCCGCGCCGCAGCCGCTCAGCCGGTCCCGGCGCAGCCGTCCGGCACTGTCGTGAACCCGTTGCCGCTGCACTGGTTCCAGAAGGACGCCGTCGCGGCCGCGGTGCGCGAGGTGAAGGACGGCGGCCGGGCGACGGTGGTCGCGGCGACCGGCTCCGGCAAGACCCTGATCGCGGCCGGCTGCGCCCGGCGTCTGGCCGCTCGGGGCCGGGTGCTGGTGCTGGTGCCGACGATCGAGCTGCTGGAGCAGACCGCCGAGGCGTGGTCGCTGCGGGGCGGGCGTCGGGGTTTGGCGGTGGCGGCGTGCTCGCGGGAGGAGGCGCTGGAGAGCGCGGAGGCCGGCGGGCGGGTCCACGCCCAGGTGACCACACAGGCCGTCCGGATCACCGACCTGGTCAACGGCGCCCCGGACAACCAGCCGGTCACCGTGTACGCCACCTACGCCTCGCTGGAGCGCATCGTCCAGGCCCACCAGGGCTGGGGTTTGGCCCAGTGGGACCTCGTGATCATCGACGAGGCCCACCGCACGGCAGGCGCCGAAGGGAAGGCGTGGGCGGCCGTCCACGACGACGCCCAGGTCCCGGCGAAGCGCCGGCTGTACTTCACCGCCACCCCGCGGATCGCGGACGACCGGCGGGCGAAGGACGGCCTGGCCGACCTCGCCGACACCGAAGGCGCCGAGAAGCTGCCCGTCCTGTGCTCCATGGACTCGGAGGAGATCTACGGCAAGGTCTGTTTCACCTGGACGCTCGGCCAGGGCATCGAACACGGCTACCTCGCCGACTACCGGGTGCTCGTGCCGGTGGTGACGGACGAGGATCTGCGCGAGCTGCTCAACCTCCCGGCCGTCGCCGACCTGCGCTCCCAGCGCAGCAACGAGGAGCTGCTGCGCCTCGCGTTGCAGATCGCGGTGCTGCGCGCCGTCGCCGACCTCGACCTGCGCCGGGTCATCACCTTCCATTCCCGGGTGTCCACGGCGCGGGAGTTCGCGAGCACCCTGCTGGAGACCGCGGAACTGCTGCCCGACGCGGAGCGCCCGGAGCGACTGACCGCCCTCGCCGTGGCCGGCACCGACCGGCTCAAGGACCGCCGGGCCGCCTTCACCACGTTCAAGTCCGCCACCGGTGAGGACGGCGAGGAGTGCTGCATCCTCTGCAACAGCCGGCTCCTGACGGAGGGCATCGACGTCGCCGCCGTGGACGCCATCTGCTTCGCGGACCCGAAGTCGAGCGTCATCGACATCGTCCAGGCCGTCGGCCGGGCGCTGCGCCAGTCCTACCGCCAGGGCAAGGTTAGCTGGGTCATCATCCCGGTCTACCTGCCGACGCCGGAGATCGGCGACGACACCGCCACCGCGCACCCGGCCGAGGTCCACGACGCGGGCGAGGCCGTGAAGGCCGAGGCCGACGCCGAGATCGAGGCCTCCTCTTTCCGTACGATCTGGCGAGTCTTGCGCGCCCTGGCCGCGCACGACGCCCGGGTGGTCGGCCGCATCACCGAGCTGCGCGCCAGCCGCTCGCAGGGCACCGCGCACACCACCGCGGCCACGCCGGCCGAGAGCCAGGCTGCCGGGGCCGGGGAGGGCGAGCAGCAGCCGGCCCCGGTGGAGTCGCCGATCGAGTGGCTGCGGATCAACGCGAAGCAGCACGCCGCGCGGATCCTCCAGACCGTCAAGCTGCGGGCGTTCAACCCGCGCGCGGTCGAGTGGCAGCGCATGCACGCCGTCGCGGCGGTCTTCCACCTCCAGCACGGCCACCTCGACCCCACCGACAAGACCAAGCACGCCGAGCTGATCTCCTGGCTCACCCGCCAGCGCCACCTCCACGGCCAGCGCCTCCTCGACGCCGCCCGGATCAGCGAGCTGGACGCCCTCGGCATGATCTGGTCGAAGAACGCCAACGCCTGGGAACGTGGGGCCGCCTACGCCGCAGCCTTCCACCACCAGCACGGTCACCTGGCAATCCCCGCCACCGCGAAGCTGGACGACTACGCGGTGGGCGCCTGGATGCGCCGCCAGCGCAAGGCCGACAACCTCACCACGGACCAGGTCGCCAAGCTCGACTCGCTGGACGAGCTGTGGCGCCTGGAGCCCGACTGGAACCGCTCCTACCGCCGCCTGCTCGCTTACCTCGCCGCCGGCGGCACCCTCGACGGCCCGGCCAACCGCACCGGCGGCGGGGCCGACCCGGCCTTCCGGCCCGGCACCTGGCTGCGCAAGCAGGACAAGGCCCGCACCGAGGGCAAGCTGACCGACCACCAGGCCGCGCTCCTGGACGCGCTCACCCGGCACGCCGAGACCGTCACCGGCTGACCCTCCCCGCAAGATCCCGCCGTCCCGGCCCACCCAGGCCGGGACGGCCGTCGCACCTCGTTCCCGACTTCCGGAGGCACCGCGCGATGACCGACACCACCCGCCCCGACCCCGCCGCCGCACCCGATCGGCTGGACCTGGCCCTGTACAGCAGCCGGCCCACGCCCGGCGACCGGGACCTGGGCCGCCCGATCCTCGACTCCCCGTCGGTGCGCGGCTCGATGTGGCTGCGCTGGACCCGGCATGACGGCATCCGCACTCTGCACCACGGCGCCAGCCTGGCCCGCGGCTGGGTGGAGAAGGACGTGGACGGCCTGGACGGCTGGGTGGCCCTGGTCGAGGGCCGGATCGTCCGCAGCGCCCGCCTGGGCCTCGCCGTGCCGGAGCCCGTGGTGCACGCCGAGTCGTGGGAGGCCGGCGCGACGCTGCACGCCGCCCTCGCCCAGCACCCGGCCCACACCGACCACGGCCTGGACGAGGACGAGCCCGACGACCAGGAGCACGGGCTGCTCGGCGCCGTCCGCAGCCGGGTCCGCCGCCGGGCGGCCGGGATGACCCTGGAGAACATCCAGCAGGCCCTGCACCGTGCCCGGGACGACGAGCGCGCCGCCGACCGGCACGCCGACGCCGGGGACGAGACCGCCTTCGCCACCGCGGCCATCGTCTGCGCCGAGTGGCAGCGCGTGCGCGACCACACCGCCGAAACCCGGGCCGAGCGCTACGACCCCGACCACGACACCGCCCTCCAGCACGCGCTGCGCCGTGAGCGCCACCAGCAGGACGTCGCCGCCTGCGCCCGCGAGGCCGCCCACCAGGCCCGCCAAACCACCGATGTTGCCCACCGCCGCTTGGCCGGCCGAGTCGCCGAACCGCTCTACACCGCCCTGGACCGCGCCGGCCTCTACACGTTGACCGACGACGACCACCAGGCCGTCCGCAACCTCACCCAGAACCTCGACCCCGCCACGCTGCGCCAGGTCATGAGCTGGCTGGAGCGCACCCGCACCGCGGCCCTCGCCCTGCGCGGCACAGAGCAGGCCTCGCCCGCCCGTCCGAGGGTGCGCCGAAGCCAGTTCTGACGGGCCCCCGACGGCCAGGAACCGCCCGGCCACGGCGGGGGAGTCATACAGGGGATCGGGGCAGGACTACTGCGGCAGCGGCCCGGAAGGCGGCCGTTGCGTGGGGACGGCACGAGGACGCGGTTCAGGCCGACGTCGGCTCCGGGGCCAGGAGGGGGACTCAGTGGTGTACAGAACGGTCAGTGCGTTTCTGCACGCGGTGGCAGAGCAGGTCTCGGGGGAGATCGAGGGGGAGCGGCTCGTGGTGTCGCGCGGCGCCGGCGGCACGTTGAGCGTGGGGCGGCACCGCCGTGTGTACCAGGTCGTCGAGTTCGCGGCCCCGACTGAGCCAGCGTGGGCCGCCCTCCTAGAACTCTGGGAGCGGATGGGCCTATTCGGTCCGCACGACGCGTTCCTGATCCGCAATGAGCGCGTGGTGCGGTCCTACGGAACCACCAAGAGCTGGGGGCACGACCCGTGGTTCGGTGACTACGAGGTGAGGGACACCGTCCGCAGAATCCGCCACCTCCAACAGGCGATCACGGCCCCGCTGGAAGCCATTCTGACCGGAGCGATGGCGACTCCGCCGGCCACGTCGTCGGCACAGGAAACGCAGGCCCTACGGTCGGCACCGTCTATCCCCGCGCAGAAGGTGGTGGAGGAACCGAGCCCCGCCGAGGCTCAGCGCCTGGGGGTATGCCCGGTGTGCGAGAAGAGCGGCCTTCCCCCGGGACGGCTGCGCCATCTGCGCTGTGAGCGCTCGGCCAAGCGCCCCGAGGAGCCCGTCGCCGAGTCAGGGCCGGAGACGGGCGACGCCGAGTACCGGCGCCTGGTCGCCATGGTCGAACAGCGGGAGGAGGGCACGCGAGGACAGCGGCGCAAGGGGTCGGACCGTCCGGTCCGCATCGACGCGGCAGTACGGGCGGTGCTGCTCCGTTGCGGCGGGTTGTGCGAGAACCCGGAGTGCACAGGGCAGCCCGATGACGTCACTGCCGCCGGCGAGCCGATCCTGGAGGTGGACCACATCGACCCGATCGGAAGCGGTGGCCGCGATCACCCCTCGAACATGGCCGCCCTCTGCCCGAACTGCCATGCAATCAGGACGAGGGGCCGTCGAGCGGTCGAGCTGACCGGGATCCTCCTCGCCGTTGCCACCGCCGCGCATCGGAAGTGGCTCTCGGCGGAGTAGCCGGCCGCTCGAGCAGGCGGCGGGCTCGGCCTCTGCCCAGGCGGAACCACGCAGTCGCGGACGGCGCTGGTCGAAGCGCGACCTGACGGTCCGTGCCTGGCGAAAGGTGTTGACCTTGCTGTTCAGCGGGCGTTGGATAGGCGCTCCGGGCCAGGCCCCACACCGGCCCGCAGCACAGGAAGGAACCGATGCCCTGTGACCGACTCCCACGCCGAGCGGCCGAGCACCCGCCGCCTTATTGACTGTCAGGACTGCCAGGCCAGGCCGGACAGCGGCGACGTCCGCACTCTCTCTGTCGGCCAGGACATGGCCGTCACGGAGATCTGGCACACCGACAAGTGCCCCACATACACAATCGAGCGGATCCTCCTGGAGGCCGGCGCCGCGAAGGTCAAGGAACAGGACGCGAGGGCCAAGGAGGCATTCCCCATAGCCCACCAGCGGCTTCAGGAAGCAGCAGCCGCTGTCCCGGCCGACAACGTCGCGGCGCCGTTCGTTACGGCCCTCCTGGAACTCGTCCAGGCCCAGGCCGACCACACCGGCCGTTTCGTCACCCTGCCGACCTGGACCGAGATCCTCGACCGGAACTTCCCACCACAGGACAGCCTGAGCGGCACCACACCCAGCTGACGACGGCATGCCGAAGGCGCCGGCCCCCATATGGTCGGCGCCTTCGGCATGCCACACGATGGGGGTCAGAGCAGCTTCATCGCGGCCTCGGTGGTGGCGGCCAGGACGAAGGTGTCGACGTCCACCTCGATGGGCAGGGAGCCGGCCGCGCCGCCGCCCCACTTGATGGCCGAGATCAACCAGCCAGCTGTGAAGGGCACGGGGATGTCGAACCGGTGACGGGCCTGGTGGGCGATCAGGCCGTAGGTACGGGTGGCGCGCTCCGCATCGCGGATCAGCAGCCACCGCAGGGCGTGTGCCGTCGATGGCGTTGGGTCGGGAAGGCCGGCGTACTGTGCGCTCTCGTGGGTGGCCTCTCCGTCGGCCCACCTCTCGCGGAACCTGGTGGTTCCCGGGCTGATCAGCGACAGGTACGCGGCCTCGCGCAGAACCTCGGTCGTGACGTGGAGCGGGAGTTCGGTGGCCTGGTCGAACACGTGCGATCTCCGATCTGCCAGTGCAGCAATACCCCGCCACGCTACGTGCCGTTCCGGTGACTCCGGGCCTGAACGAGGAGATCCACCCTCACTCGTGTGTGACCCTCCGGCTGGGCTGCGCTGCTTCGTCGGCGCCCCACTGTGCACAGCTGGCCCGGGCCAGGGTGGCGCCATGACGACGACGAAGAAGACCGCAGCGCCCTGTCAGGCCCACGCCGCCAGCGGCTGGGACAACTGCCCGGTGGCAGAGCTGCGCACCGTCCAGACACGGCTCCTGGCGCTGCTGGAGCGGTACGCCGACGGCCCGCTGGGCATGGACTACCAGTTCAGCCCGGACGAGACCACCCACCGGGCGATCCGCCTGCTCGCGGCCCTCCTGGACGTGCGGCCTAGGGCCGTACGTCGCCACGCCCGCGGCTCCCGTTGGCCCGCCGGCCGCAAGCTGCGCCAGGCGGTGAACCACCGCACGGAGGAGGAGTTCTGCCCCGTGCGCCTGGCCGAACGGGCAGCGAAGCAGGCCCGCGCGGAAGCAGCGGATGCCCGGCGCGGAGCCGCGCGTGCGAGCCACGGAGAGAAGTAGCTCACCCCACCGTGGGGTGTGACCTGTTGGTTGTGGTGGGCCGTGTTTTGGCCCTGGGGGGCGGGTTGTCTGGACCTTTGGTTGTGCCTGTTGGGGGTGGTGGCGGGGTCGGGTGTGGGGTGGGGTTTGGTGACTGTGTGTGGTGGTGGCTGTCGTCCGGTGCCGTCGTCGCCGTCTCGGGGGCGGGTGGGGTGGTGTGGGCTGTTTTGGGGGGTGAATTCCGCTGGTAATTCCGTGTGGTTGTTTTGGCGGGTTGGCCGTCGGGTGGTGGTGTGAATTCGGGTCGGAATTGCGGTGGTGCGGTGGTGGCGGGGGTTGGTGTTCGGTTTGGTGGGGGTCGGGCCCGGCGTCGTCCGGGCCTGCTGCGCCCCTCTGCTCGGTGGTCGCCGTCGGGTGGCCGGCCTCGGCGGCTTCCCGCTTCCCCGGCGCCTGCCTGCCTGCCTGCCCGTCCGCTGCTGGGCGCGGCCGTCGTCCTGGTCGGCCGCGCCGTCCCGCTGCGCCGGGGCTCGGCCGCGCCGTGGCTGGGTGGCCGTCAGGCCGCCGTGGAGGCTGCTGTGGTGGCGGCTCGGGAGTGGTCGGCGGGTTGTCGCGCCCCTTGTCGCGTTGCCTGTCGCGATGGGGTGGTGTCGTGTGGTGTGACGTGGGCGGATACCCCTGATCCCCTGTGTGGGCTGGGCGCGACAGGTGGGTGCGACAGGGTGCCGGGGGCGGGGCCGCGGCTGCTGCTCGGTGGTGGCGGTCGGGAAGGCCGGCCTTCTCGACGGCCTGGTCCTGGTGGTGGTGCTCGGCGGCCGGTGGCGGGCGGCCGGGCGGCGGGTGCGAGGTGCAACGCGGGGGTGCAACACGGTGTTGCGCCGGAGTGCAACACGGGGCCTGTTGCGGGTCTGACCAGGCGTTATGTGGCTGGGAGGGCCCGGGGCGGGCGTGTTGCGGTGCCGTGTTGCACCAGCTGCGCCTGGCCGCCGGCCTCGACGCCTGGCCGCGCCTGCTGCTGCGCCCTGGCCGCGCGTCCTGGTCGGCCGCCAGGCCGGTCCCGGTGCGCCCGGCTTGGTCGTCTCGCCCCGCCGTGTCCGTGCCCGCCCTGGCCGCCGTCCCCGGTCCGTCCTGGCCCGGTGTTCGGTTTGGTGGTGCTGCTCTGGGAATTGCCCGGTTGGCGGTGCGCGCTGTTTTCCGGGTGGTCTGGATTGGCGGTCGCGGTGTCGGTGGCGAGGGCCGTAGGCCCCTTTCCGGCGTGCCTGAATTTGATTTCTTGTCGCTGCGCCGCGTGGGGCTTTCTGATTTTGCCCTGAAAGAGAGCGGAAGGGAATTCACATTCTCACTGGAAGCGCGCCCGGATAGAGCCGGGATGGAAGGTTGCGGCGAGGTTGGCTGTTCGCGTCTCGGGCCCATCCGGAAACCGGTAGGATAGAGCTGTACGGAAGCCGGGGAAACGCCGCCGGATACGCTTCGGATGCCGGTCCCGAGTCTGTGGTTGAGGGCCCGTCAGGGGCCGCCGTGCGGGGCGCCCGTGAGGGCCCGCCACGGAGGCCGGGGAGGACCGGACCGGACCGGTGCCCGGAGGTGACCGCCGAGGGCCGCAGGCCCCGTTCGGAGGGCGGCGGATGGGCCGTCAGCCCAGCAAGCAGGGCCGTCAGCCCAGCAAGCAGGCGGCTGACCGGCCGTCGGCCGGGACCGGGGGAGGGGCCCCGGGGGGTGGGGTTGTGGCTGATACCCGAAGTCCGCGACACATCGTCAACACCGAGGGCCGCAGGCCCGGGCCGGCACCCCGTCCGATCGGGGGGATGGGCCGCTACCCGAATTCCGCGTCACATCGTCAACGCTCACCCCCGGGCGCAGCCCGGAAAGCGCGGTCAGCAAACCGGCCCGTAGGGCCGTGAAAAGGCCAGCCCAAGAAAGCCGGAAAGCCGACCGGTTGACGGGCCGTAGGCCCGGGACAATGCCACGGAAATGGCGGAGCGCAGCGACGCCCGACGCCCGCCCCGACGGCGCGTGCCGCGCCCACGAATTCGCCACCGGCGAATTCCCCCAGCCACGCACCGCCCAGCCCGGCGCAGCCGGGCAACACCACGCACGGTGACGGCGCAGCCGTCACCCCCTGGCTGACGCCGCGTCAGC